>JAFKGG010000501.1 GCA_017307915.1 Burkholderiales bacterium
ATGTGCTCCTGCGTCGGAATGTTCGGCGAGTGGATGTCGTACACGCCGGGCCCGATTTCATTGGGGTACTGGAAGTTCTCGAACGCATCCAGCAGTTCCATGTCGGAGCGCGAGGTCTCGATCGTGATCACGTCGGCGTCCATGTCCGCGATCGACGCGATGATGTCGTTGAACTCGCTGTAGCACATGTGGGTGTGGATCTGCGTCTCGTCGCGCACGCCGTTGGCCGTGATGCGGAACGATTCGACGGCCCAGTCCAGATACTCCTTCCACTGCGACTTGCGCAGCGGCAGACCCTCGCGCAGCGCGGCCTCGTCGATCTGGATGATGCGCACGCCGGCCTTCTCCAGATCCAGCACCTCGTCGCGAATGGCCAGCGCCAGTTGCTTGCACGAGACCGAGCGCGGCTGGTCGTCGCGCACGAAAGACCAGTTCAGAATGGTGACCGGACCGGTAAGCATGCCCTTCATCGGCTTGCTGGTCAGCGACTGCGCGTAGCTGATCCACTCGACCGTCATCGGGCGGGGGCGGCTGATGTCGCCGAACAGGATCGGCGGCTTGACGCAGCGTGAACCGTAGGACTGCACCCAGCCGAACTGGCTGAAGGCGTAGCCTTCGAGCTGCTCGCCGAAGTACTCGACCATATCGTTGCGTTCGGCCTCGCCATGCACCAGCACGTCCAGGCCGAGCTTTTCCTGCTCGCGCACGCTACGCTCGATCTCGGCGCGCATCGCGGCCTGGTAGCCCGGGTAGTCCAGGCGGCCGGCCTTGAATTCGCTGCGCGCATGGCGGATCTCGGCCGTCTGCGGGAACGAGCCGATGGTCGTGGTGGGATAGGCCGGCAGCTCGAGCAGCTTGGATTGCCTGGCCGCCCGCTGGGCGTAGGAATTCTCGCGTCGGCCCAGATCGGGGGTGATCTTCGCGATGGCATTCTGCACGGCCGGGTTGTTCACACGCGGCGAGGCGCGGCGCGCGGCCAGCACGGCCTGATTGGCCGCCAGCGCACCCTGCACCGCGGCGCGGCCTTCGCGCAAGGCCTTGCCCAATACGCGCAGTTCCTCCAGCTTCTGCAGAGCGAAAGCCAGCCACGACTTCACGTCGGCATCGAGCTTCTGTTCGCTGTTCAGATCCACCGGCACGTGCAGCAGCGAGCACGAGGGTGCGATCCACAGGCGCTCGCCCAGGCGCTCGGCCAGCGGCTCGATCCAGTCGAGCACCGCCGTCAGATCGGTCTTCCAGATATTGCGGCCGTTGATCACCCCCAGCGACAGCACCTTGTGGGCCGGCAGCATGCCCAGCAGCGGCAGTACGCCTGCGCGGTCGTTGATGGCATCGACATGCAGACCCGCCACGGGCAGGTTGGCCGCCAGATAGGCGTTCTCCTGCAGTTGGCCGAAGTAAGTTGCCAGCAGCAGCTTGACCTTGGCAGCCTTGAGCTGGTGATAGGCCGTGTTGAAAGCGTGCTGCCAGTCGGCGTCGAGCTCGGTGACCAGAATGGGCTCGTCGATCTGCACCCATTGCACGCCCTGCGCGGCCAGCGTGTCCAGCAGTTCGGCGTACACGGGCAGCAGGCGTTCCAGCAGGGCCAGTTTGTTCGAATCGTCCTTGGCCTTGCCGATCGCCAGGTAGGTGACCGGGCCGATGATCACCGGCTTGGCCTTCACGCCCTGCGCCTTGGCTTCGGCCAGTTGCCCCAGCAGCCGCGATGCGTCGAGCTTGAACGCAGTGGCAGCGGTGAACTCGGGCACGATGTAGTGGTAATTGGTATCGAACCACTTGGTCATCTCGCCAGCGGCCACGCCGCCGCAGCAAGCGGCATGGTCTTCGGTGCCCGTGGCCGAGCGACCGCGCGCCACGCGAAAGTAGTTGTCCAGCGCATCGCCATGAAAGCCTTGCACGCGCTCGGGCAGATTGCCCAGCGTAAAGCTCATGTCCAGCACCTGGTCATAGAAGGCGAAGTCACCCACCGGCACCAGATCCAGGCCAGCCTGGTTCTCCCAGTGGCGCTGGCGCAGCTGCGCGCCCAGGGATTTGAGTTCGTCGCGCGAAGACTCGCCTTTCCAATACGACTCCAGCGCGAATTTCAATTCACGCCTGGCGCCGATGCGGGGAAATCCGAGGTTGTGGATCGTGGTCATGTGCCGCTCTCAGAAACAGGAGGAAAAACGAGGAATGGCTGGATCGTAGGCAGATCTATAAATGAAGTAAAATGGTCTTATCTCACGTATCCATGAATTTCATTCACCCATCATGCTGGAACGCATTCACCTGGCCGTCGTGCAGGAGGTCGAGAAGCGGGGTTCGCTGACCGCGGCGGCCGAGGTCTTGCACGTCACGCAGTCGGCGCTCAGCCACAGCATGAAGAAGCTGGAGCAGCAGTTGGGCACCGACATCTGGCTGCGCGAGGGCCGCAGCCTGCGGCTCACGCAGGCAGGCCAGTACCTGCTGGCCGTGGCCAATCGTGTGCTGCCGCAACTCGATCTGGCCGAGGAGCGGCTGCGCCAGTTTGCGCAGGGCGAGCGCGGCACGCTGCGCATCGGCATGGAATGCCACCCGTGCTACCAATGGCTGCTGAAGGTCGTATCGCCCTACCTGACGGCCTGGCCCGACGTGGACGTCGACGTCAAACAGAAATTCCAGTTCGGCGGCATCGGCGCGCTGTTCGGCTATGAGATCGATCTGCTGGTCACGCCAGACCCGCTATTCAAGCCGGGCTTGAAGTTCGAACCGGTGTTCGACTACGAGCAGGTGCTGGTGGTGGCGCGCAGCCACCCGCTGGCGGCCGTGGCGCACGTCAAGCCGCAGCAGATCACGAAAGAAGTGCTGATCACCTATCCGGTGGACATCGAGCGCCTGGACATCTACAACCAGTTCCTGCTGCCCGCGGGCATCACGCCCAAGCGCCACAAGACGATCGAGACCACCGACATCATGCTGCAGATGGTGGCCAGCGGCCGCGGCGTGGCGGCGCTGCCGCGCTGGCTGGTCGATGAGTATGCGGACAAGCTCGACGTCGTGCCGGTGCGGCTCGGCCCGCGCGGCATCGCCAAGCAGATCTTCCTGGGCGCGCGCGAAACCGACACGGCGATCGATTACGTCCGGGCTTTTGTCGAGCTTGCCCGCCATCCCGCCGCACCTGCCCTGCGAGCACTTGCGGGATGACGAACCCCGCTGACCGCAAGTCCCTTTCGCTGCGGAGCGGTCACGGCAAGGTACTGCTGCACCCCGGCGCAGTCACGGCGAAATAAAAAAAGGGCCCCACGGGCCCTTTTTTCACCGAACACGCCGCGCCGTCAGAAATCAAGCCCGCGGCGCCGGTTCAGATACCCGAACCCGAACAGCGCCAGCAGGCCCGACAAGACGATCAGCCCCCACTCCGACAAGGTCGGGATGCTGCGCATCTCGGCCGACGGCACGCTGATGGACACGCCGAGCACTGCCGTATTGTTGGAGGTATTGGCGTCGCCGGTCGCGCCGGTCGTGCCGCTCATCGACACGTTGCCGGCGCCGCCCGGGTTGCCCGACACGCTGCAAGTCACCGTCTGCCCGACCGGTATCGGAGCGCCCGCCGACCACGGCGCGGCGCTCGGGCTGATCGTGCACGCCTGTACCGCCACAGTGCCCGGCAGGCCCGTCACGCTGCATGACGTATTTGCCGTTGCGGCGGCCGTGCCGACGTTGCTGCAACTGAACGTGCCGCTGTAGGGCGAGCCGGCCACGGCCGTCGTCGGCAAGCCGCCGAGATTGATCGACATGTCGGGCGCTGCCGCGGCAGTGATCACCGTTGCGGCGGTGGCACTGTTGTTGCCGGTGTTGCTCTCAGAGCTAGACGTGCCCACCAACGAGGTCACGCTCACCGGTCCGGTATCGGGCGCGGTATAGGCCACCATCAGATTCACCGTCTGGCCGGGGCTGAGCGTGGCAGGCAGGCCGCAGCTTGCCGCATTGATGGCACCGGTGCCGGCGTTGTAGGTGCAAGGCGTGGCGCCGTTGCTCACCGTCACGCCGCTGGGCGACCCCGACAGTGTGACCGTATACGTCACGCCAGCCGCCGCATTGGCCCCCGCGTTTCTGAAGCTGACCGGCACGTTCACCGTCGTCCCCGCCACGGCAGACGGCGGCGGTGAGACCGTGGTGGTGACGTCGGCCGTGCCGCTGGCGATCAGCGTCGTGCCCGTTGCCGCATTGTTGCCCGAGTTGGGATCGGAGGTGGTGCTGGCAATGGTCGCGTTCACCGCTACCGAACCCGAGCCGGGCGCCGTGTAGGTCAAGGTGAAGGGAACGCTCTGGCCCGAGGCAGGCGTGGACGGCAGCCCGCTCAACGTGACCACGCCGCTGTCTGCGTCATACGAGCAAGTCACGCCGCTGGCGCTGCACGAAACACCGGTGAGATTGGCCGGCAGGGTCAAGGTGTAGGTCACGCCATTGGCGGGCGACGGCCCCAGATTGGCCACCGTCACCGGCACGTTCACGGTCGATCCCGGTGCAGCCTGGACCGGCGGCGCCAGCGTGACGCTCACGTCGGCGCCGGTGGCGGCGGTGATCACCGTGGTATGGCCGGAGGCCGTGTTGTTGGCCGGATTGATCTCACCGGGCGTCGTCGTGCTGACCGTCGCGGTGATCGGCACCACGCCCGCTGCCGGCGCGGTATAGCGCAGCGTCAGGCTGGCCCAGTCGCCACCCGCCAGAGTGGCAGGCAGGCCTGCCACGGTGACGGCGCCGGTGCCGCTGTTGTAGACGCAGTTCACCGGCGGCAGGCACGAAACGCTCGGCAGGCCGGTCGGCAATTGCAAGGTATAGCCGACACCGCCGGCCGGCACGCTGCCGACGTTGCCGAAGGCGACCGCCACGTCGACGGCGGCGCCCGGCGTCGTGGTGACAGGCGCGCTCACGGTGATTGAGACATCAGGCGCCGCGCCGGAGCTCTGGGTGGTGGTCGCGCCGCTGGCGGTGTCGTTCGCCGTGTTGCTTTCGCTGCTCGACGTGACAATGGCCGAGTTCACCGCCACGACCGACGCAGCGGCCGGCGCGGTATAGCTGACCGTGAACGGAACGCTCTGCCCGGAGGCAAGCGCCCCCGGCAGACCGGTCAGGCTGACGACTCCGCTGCCCGAATCATAGGTGCAGCCGACACCGCTGCCGCTGCACACGACGTCGTTCAGGCCGGGCGACAGCGTCAGCGTATAGCTGCTCACCGTTGCCGTCAGTGCGCCCACGTTGGCGTAAACCACCGGCACGCTGACCGTGCCGCCGGCGACGGCCGACGGCGGCGGCGAGACGCTGGTGAGCACGTCGGCGTCACTGCTGCCGCCGATCAGCGTGACCGCGGCTGCGGTATCGGGCGCCAGATTGGCGCCTTGGCTGGTCGACGTGCTGACCGTTGCCGCGACACCGATGCTGCCCGAACCCGGAGCAAGGTAAGCCAGCGTCATGTTGACCCACTGACCGGGCGACAGCGAAGCCGGCAGGCCACTGACCGTCACCACGCCGCTGCCGGCGTCGTAGTTGCAGGTGGCGCCGTCGCACGACACGCTGCTCAGCCCGGCGGGCAATTGCAGCGTGTAGCCGACACCGCTGGCGCTTTGCGAGCCGACGTTGCCGAAACCGACGTTCACGGTGACCGGGCTGCCGGGCATGGTGGCGATCGGCGCCGACACGGTCGCCTTGACGTCGGCCTCGTCGAGGATGTCGAAGGTATTCGATTGCGGCTGCGTGGTCTGGTAGGTCCACAGGTTCAGCGCCTTGCTGTCGCCGAAGAACTGCGCCGCGCCCGAGCAATCGGAGTTGGAGTTGCTGCTGCCCAGCCACCAGCGCGCATACGCAGGTGCGCTGCCGTTGTTGTAGATCTCCGCCGACGAATCGACCCCCATCAGCGAATACTCGGGCGTCGGACGCTGAAAATTCGTGTTGCCGCACAGCGGCCCGTTCAGCGTACCGATGGCAGTGCCGTTGCGAGTCACATAGCCGCGATCGTCGTAATAGACCAGCGAATCGACGATGTTGCCGTTCAGCTTGGTCACCACCGGCCCGCCGTAGATGTTGCCTTCAACGTCTACGAACGGGAAATGCACTTCGCCGCTGCGGCCGGTGATGCGGAACTGGTAGTTGCCGACGGGAAAAGGGTTGCCGCTGTTGTCCCTGCCATCCCAAACCGTCGAATAGACGCCGGTGCCCGAAGTGCCGGTCAGCACGCGGTTCAGCGGATTGGCCGGATCCCAGTCGCTGCCGTCACGGCTGATGACGATCTGGAACGAGATGGTATCGGTGACTTCGAACTGGAAGATGCCGCCCTGGCTGACGTAGCTGGTCGAGCCGCCCGATGGAGGATACGAGAACCGGAATGAATTGACCTGCGGCGGCTTGGGTGTGAGGGGAATGCCCAATGCCGTCAGCGTGGCATCAGCGCTGGAACCGCTCACGTCGGTAAAGAAGATCGGGTATTCGGGACGATCGACCGTGACGCCCGATGGCAGCGGCGTCGCCGTCAGGGCGTTGCCGCGGATATCCTTGTACAAGGGCTGCCCCTGGTCGCGGAACCCCAGCGCATTGGCGAAGAAGGTGCCGGCGAACGGGTCCATGCCCTTCAGGCTTTGCCGATAACGATAGCCGTCGCTGGTGACGTAATACAGATCCGAATACAGGCGGTTGCCGGCATCGTTGCCGCCCGTCACCGACGACCAGGCATAGGTGAACACGCGGCCGTTCAGATCGACGGTCGAGGTATCGCTGTCGCGCACAGTGACGTCCCACGCCGAGACCGAGCCGGTGGACAGCGCCGGCGTGGCGAGCGAACCGGTCGTGCCGTTGGCGCCGCCGCTATTGCCGACGCCGAACATCACGCCATGGACGCCGGTCTGCGTCGCGACATAGACGCAAGGCACGTATCCGTTCGGATTGCCGCCGCCGGAGACGGCCCGCGGCCCCGCCAGTTCCTTGGAACGCGTATCGATCAGGCCCGTGGTGCCGCTGGCACAAGTGAAATCGGCGCTGCCCGGAATCGTTTCGAATCCCTTGGAGCCGAAGTCCTGCGGCTGGTAGATGGATATTCCACCCACATTGTTGGCCGTGCGATTGCGCGATCCGAACAGAATGCGTTCGCCCGCCTGCGCATACACGTAGATGAAGGTTCGGCGCGGCACGATGTTCAGATAGACCGTGCCGGTGCCGGCCAGATCCAGATTCGCGCGGCCGGCGCCGGTGATGCTTTCGTGAGCGGAGGGGTACAGTGAACGGCTGCCTTCGGCCTGAGCGGGCGCTGCCGTGAGCGTGATGCCGGCGACGGCAAGACTCGCCAGCACCGCTGTGATCAGGCGGCCGCGGCCGAGCCCGCGAGTACAAGTGGGTCTGAGCCCGTCAACGATTTTCATGTGGAACCATCTTTGTTATCAATCAGCAAACCGCCGGCCTCCATGAGGACTCCCCGACTTCACTCAAGCGGTTTACGTGCCGGGTGATCTTACGGTCACCCAAGCGAGAAACCTAGATCGTCTGTCTGTCGGATCAGTCGAAAATAAGTGGCTCATCGTATGGATGAAACAACATGCATCAACGCGCAATGCGTGGGCTTTCAAACCAACATCGCGTACGTCGGATGAGTGTGGCCATTGGTCGCAGCAAATTCGCTGCAAGCGCGCGACGCCAAATGCTGCGCTGGTTCAGCGTGCTGTTGTTGTCGAGCACGACTATGCTTTGCTGTGCTGATGCAGCGCCAACGATGAACGGCGCATCGAGCACCGATACGCCTGCCGATACCACTGCGTTGCCGCGCCTGCGCATTTCGCGCGAACAATTGGCCGAACGCATCAGCACACGTTTTCCACTGAGCATCCGCTTTCTCGGTGTCGAAGCGCTGGTCGCTTCCTCGCCGCGGCTCATGCTGCTGCCGCAGCGCAATCGCATCGGCACCGAAGTCGATCTGCGTGCCGGCGAAGGCAGCCCACCTGGCTTGCCCACCGGCCTGCTCGGCATCAGCTATGGACTGCGCTACGAGCCCAGCGATTTCAGCGTGCGGCTCACCGCGGTGCGCGCCGAACGCATCGAAGTCGGGCCGGTATCAGTGCTGCAGCAGCAGGCCGGGCCGATGGCCGCGGCCATCGTCGGCGAGGCCCTGGCCGATCTGCCGGTCTATACGCTGTCGGCAGCGCAACGCCAATTGCTGCATGGGCTGGGCCTGGAACCGGGTGAATTCTCGGTGAACAACGACGAGGTCGTGATCAAGCTGCGGCGCAAGCGCACCTAGGGCCAGCGCAGCGCTTGTGATGACGACGACATCGCAGGCAAGCGCCGCAGCGCCCGCCCCTGATCAATCGAGCAAGCGATCGAGATCGCTGAAACCCCAGGTCTCGGGCGCCTCGACGCCAACGATCTCGTCGCGCGATTGCACGCGATCGAGACGCAGCGTCTGCTCGGGAATCGGCATGTTGTCGTTGATCGAATAGAACACGCGCACCACGGGTTTGAGCAGCGAGCCTTCGCCCTGTTCGAGCACCACGGCGAGCCGGTTCGAGCGTAGCCGCACCAAGGAACCGACCGGATAGATGCCCACCACCTTGACGAAGGCCTGGAACACGCTCTTGTCGAAATGCCCTTGCCAGCTGGCCATGCGCCGCAATGCCGCGGCCGGCTGCCATGCCATCTTGTAGCAGCGTTCCGACGTGACGGCGTCATAGACGTCGCACACCGCCCCCATGCGCGCCATGATCGAGATCTGCTCGCCGGCCAGCCGATGCGGATAGCCGGTGCCGTCGAAACGTTCGTGGTGATGCAGGGCGACGTCCAGCGCCGCTTCATGCTCGAGACCGGCCTGCTTGATCAGGTCGTATCCCCACTGCGGGTGGCTGCGCATCACGTCGAACTCGGCGTCGGTCAGCTTGCCCTCTTTGTTGAGCACTTCCAGCGGCACGCGCGCCTTGCCCATGTCGTGCAGCAAACCGGCGATGCCGGCCTGCCGGCACTGATCCGGATCCATTTTCAGTTCGCGCCCCAACGCCACCATCAAGGCGCAGACCGACACCGAGTGCAGATAGGTGTAGTCGTCGGCGCTCTTCAACCTGATCAGCGACAGCAGTGCGCTCGGGTGCCGCTGCAGCGACGAGGAGATATCCTCGACCAGCTCGCTGGCCTGCACCACCTGCATCACGTTGCCCAGCCGCGCCTCGTCGTGCAGCGAACGCACGTACTGCATCGACTGCTTGACCAGCGCCCGCGCACGATTGCGCTCCTCGCCCAGCTCGCTGCGCGATGAGGGTTCACGCTGCTGCGGCTGCCCCGGCCCGCGCACGGCGCGGCGCACGTCCGGCGCCGTTTCGCTGTGCGGCGGCTCGGGCGCGGGGGTCGGCGCTGCGGCGATCGGAGTCGCCGCAGCGGCGGCCTCCTCGGTTACCGGCGCCGCATGCGCGGGCAAGGGCACCTGCCCCGCCGCAAACGCAGGCTGCGGCTTGGCCTGATGCGGCCCGGCCTGACGCGGCCCGGCCACGTCGCAGCCCTTGCTGACGTCGATCGTGATCGGCAAGCCGCAAGACGCGATCTTGCGCAATTGCTCGTCGCTGCGAATCTCGAACGAAGTCTTGAACCAGAAGGGATGATCGATCCACGAAGAACCGATCCGCTTCACATGCATTCCCAGGCGCGCCTGCTCGGGCGCGATCACCTTGTCGGTCATGGTAGCGCGCACGTCCGTGTCGGCATGGCACCGCACGTGCCGGCGCAAGCCGGAACATCGAACACGCGCATGCAATGAATCCCGCGATCAGTCATCAGCTATCCGACAAACAAAGACACCCACTCGACCGCCGGTACGCAAACTCGCACCGATACCGGCCATCTTCCAATCTACTCCGCCGAGCAGCCCGGCGCAGCATCTGACGGCCGAACGAAGTCCAGCTCGAGATGAACGGTACAGGGGTCATCGACAACACCCAGCGGCACCCGCCGGCGTCCCAACGGTCAGCCCGCACGGACGAGCGGCAACGGCGCCCGCGCGCCCGGCGGAATGGCATGGCTAAGCCTGCTTTTTCGATCGATATGCTGGCATCTTCTCCATCACACTTCTTTAAGCTCACGCAAGCTCTCGGCACTTTTTTGAATAGACGGCACGACGGAGAAAGGGATGAGATTCGTAGACCTTCGCATCGGAACCCGGCTCGGGCTCGGATTCGCATTCATCTTTCTACTGGTGGCACTGATGACCGCGGTCGGCAGCTACCGGCTGCGCGACGTGAAAAACATCACGCTATCGCTGGCCGAGCAGCAATCGCAGGCCGGCATGGATGCGCTCGAATGGCAAGGCCTGACGCAATCGAACATCGTGCGCGCCATGGCCATCCTGAAGAGCCCCGACCCGGCCGGCGCCGACGCCTTCTTCAAGAACGAGATGAGCCAGACCACGGCCAAGATCTCGACGCTGCAGAAACGCATCGAGGAATCCGAGCTGTCGGACCAGGCGCGCGCGCTGCTGGCCGAGATCGCCAAGGTGCGGCAGGACTACGTGTCGAGCCGCGCGCAGGCGCTGAAGATCTATCTGAACGGCGATCGCGCCGCCGGCGACCAGTCGTTCGACACGCGCGTGGTGCCGGCGATGCAGCGCTACGTATCGCTGATCCAGCGCTTCGTCGACGAGCAGCGCACGCAGATCGCCGCCGTCGGTGCGACGGCCTCCTCGAAGGCAGACTTCGCGGCCTCGGTGCTGGTGCTGCTGGGAATCGGCGTGCTGGCCAGCGGCTGCCTGGTAGCCTGGCTGGTCACGCGCAGCATCACGCAGCCGCTCGCACGCGCCGTCGAACTGGCGCAAGCCGTGGCTGATGGCAACCTGGGCACGGCCGTAGGCAGCGATCGCCGCGATGAGATCGGCGAGCTGCTCGCGGCGCTGGGCGAGATGACCGACAAGCTGCGCCAGGTCGTCGGCCAGGTGCGCGCCGCCACCGAATCGATCACCACCGCGTCGACGCAGATCGCCGCCGGCAACCTCGACCTTTCATCGCGCACCGAAGAGCAGGCATCGAGCCTGCAGCAGACGGCTGCCTCGATGACGCAATTGACGACCACGGTGAAGAGCAATGCCGACAACGCCGACCAGGCCAGCCGGCTGGTCAGCGAGGCGGCGCAGGTGGCCACGCGCGGCGGGCAGGCGGTGGCCGAAGTAGTGGCGACGATGGGCGAGATTCACGAGCGCGCCGGCAAGATCGTCGACATCATCGGCGTGATCGATTCGATCGCGTTCCAGACCAACATCCTGGCGCTGAACGCGGCCGTCGAATCGGCGCGTGCCGGCGAACAGGGTCGCGGCTTCGCGGTCGTAGCCAGCGAAGTACGGCTGCTGGCGCAGCGCAGCGCCGAGGCGGCGCGCGAGATCAAGGCGCTGATCAATTCATCGGTGGAGAAAGTGCAGGCCGGCAGCCGGCTCACCGACACGGCCGGCAACACCATGAACGAAGTGGTCGCCGCCGTGCAGCACATCGAGACGCTGATGAGCGAGATGGCCAATGCCTCGCGCGAGCAGTCGACCGGCATCGAGCAGATCAACGCGGCCGTGACGCAGATGGATCAGGTCACGCAGCACAACGCGGCGCTGGTCGAGGAATCGGCCGCCGCGGCCGAAAGCCTGAAGGCGCAGGCGCAAGCGCTGTCGCAGACCGTCGATCACTTCCGCCTGCAACATTCGGCGGCCTTGCAGGGGGCGTGACGGCCGCGCCGCCGCTCAGCGCTTCGGCAAGCGGCTGGCCACGCCCTCGACGTAGAAATCCATCTTGCCGAGCTGATCGTCGCTTATCGCGCCCGAGGCCAGCCGCGTCTTGCCGTCCTGGTCGACCACCGGGCCCGCGAACGGATGCAGGCGACCCGCAGCGATGTCGGCTTGCAGCTTGTCGACCTGCGCGCGCACTTCAGCGGGCACCACGCTGTTGATCGGCGCCAGCTTGATCATGCCTTCCTTGATGCCGCCCCAAACGCTGTTCGTCTTCCAGGTGCCGGCGATCACTTCGTTGGCGGTCTTGATGTAGTAATCGCCCCAATGGTGCGTGGTGGCCGACAGCTGTGCCTTCGGTCCGTACTTCGACATGTCGGAGTGATAACCGAACGCCCAGCGGCCGCGCTCTTCGGCGGCCTGCACCACGGCGGTGGAGTCGGTGTGATGCGTGACGATGTCGGCGTTCTGCGACAGCAGCGTGGTGGCCGCGTCGCGCTCGCGGCCGGGGTCGTACCATGAGTTGACCCAGATGACGCGCACCTCGGCCTTGGGATTGACGCTGCGCGCGCCGCGCGCGAACGCATTGATCCCCTGCAGCACTTCAGGGATCGGAAACGCGCCGACGTAGCCGAGGATGTTGCTCTTGGTCATGCGCCCGGCGATCACGCCGTTCAGATAGCGGCCTTCATAGAAACGCGCGTTGTACACGCCCATGTTGCGCGCCGTCTTGTAGCCGGTGGCGTGCAGGAAGGTGGCCTTCGGAAACGCGCGCGCCACGCGTTCGGTGTAGTTCATGTAACCGAAGCTGGTGGTGAAGATCAGCCGGTGGCCGCTTTGCGCCAGTTCGCGGATCACGCGTTCGGCGTCGGCGCCTTCGGCCACGTTCTCGATGTAGTGCGTGCTGACCTTGCCGGCCAAGGCCTGCTCCATCTGCTTGCGGCCCAGATCGTGCTGGAAGGTCCAGCCGCCGTCGCCGATGGGGCTGACGTACATGAAGCCGATCTTGAGCTTCTCGGCCGGCGCCTGGGCGGCAGGCGCGGCAGCGGGAGCAGGCGCTGCGGCCTCTTCCTTCTTGCCGCAGGCGGTCAGGGCCGCCACCGAGATGGCCGACAGGCCGATCATCTTCACAAGCGTGCTTTTCAGGCCAGGTTTCAGGGTGCGTTCGCGCAAAGCGGGCATGCGTTTGTCCTTTTTTGGTTCTGGAGGGAGAGAGAGAAAATGAAAGCGTCAGGAGCCCGGGTAGAAGGGCTTGCCCAGCGAGGCCGGCATGTTGGCACGGATCCAGGTCGGATTGCGCGAGATCAGCACCAGCACGACGATGGTCGCCAGGTAGGGCAGCATGGACAGCAGCTGGCTGGCCACCTGCACGCCCGTGGCCTGCAGGTGGAACTGCAGCATGGTCACGCCGCCGAACAGGTAGGCGCCCAGCAGCACGCGCGCAGGGCGCCAGGTGGCAAAGGTGGTCAGCGCCAGCGCGATCCAGCCCCGGCCCGACACCATGCCCTCCACCCACAGCGGCGTGTAGACGGTGGAGATGTAGGCACCGGCCAGCCCGCACATGGCGCCGCCGAACACCACGGCCGCCAGG
>JAFKGG010000304.1 GCA_017307915.1 Burkholderiales bacterium
CGGCGATCTCGCCGCCGCGCGGCGGCTGGTCGCGGATGCGCAGCGGCTGGTGCTGTTCACCGGCGCCGGCGTGTCGGCTGAAAGCGGGATCCCCACTTTTCGCGAAGCGCAGACCGGCCTATGGTCGCGCTTCGATCCGCGGGCGCTGGCCACTGAAGAGGGGTTTCGCGCCGATCCTGAGCTGGTCTGGGGTTGGTACACGCATCGGCGCAAGCTGGTGCAGCAGGCCCAGCCCAATGCCGCGCATCGGGCTGCCGCGCAATATGAGGCGAGCGGTGCGCAAATTTGCAGCGTGCAGACGGGCAGCGTGCAAACGAGTGGTGCCCCAACGTGCGGCGGACGCATCAGCGTGGTCACTCAAAACGTCGACGGCCTGCACCGGCGTGCCGGCAGCAGCGAGGTGCTGGAACTGCACGGCAGTCTGCTGCGTGCCAAGTGCATCGATTGCGGTGCGCCGGGCCATGAAGGCTGGCAGGACGACGAGCGCGCCCGCGTGCCCTGTCGGCGCTGCGGTGCGCTGCTACGCCCCGACGTGGTCTGGTTCGGCGAGGCCCTGCCGCAGGAGGTGCTGGAACGGGCCGAAGCGTTGTCGCGCCAGTGCGACCTGATGCTGGTGGTCGGCACTTCGGCGCTGGTGTATCCGGCTGCCGGGCTGCCGTTGGCCGCACATCACGCTGGCATACCGCTGGTGGTCATCAACCCTGAACCCACGCCGCTCGATGCCATCGCCGCGTACTGCCTGCGGGCGCGGGCCGGCAAAGCGCTGCCGATGCTGCTGGCGGAACTGCCAGGGCGCTAGCGGCTCGCTGCTGCCCCACAGACCCGCGCCGCGCTGTTGCGCCTGCTGCTGCGCCAGCGCATAGCGGCGGCGCAGCGACGGCGGTAGCGTCTTTTCGTAGCGCACGTAATACCAGGCATGGCCCGCCACGAGCTGAGCCAGCCCGGCATCGTTGCCGCCGACCAGCACGCGGCCGACGACGCGGCCATAGTGGTCATGATCGAGCACCTGGACTCGCAAGGCGCGCGTGCCGAGCCGCTCGCGCAGCGCCTGCCGCGAGCGCTCGGCGCTCGGCTGGCCGCGCTCCGGCGCATCGATCGCCGCGATGCGCACCGAGTGCAGCGTGCCGTCGGCAACGCGCAGCAGCAGCGAATCGCCGTCGAGCACGGCGGCGGCGTGGCCGTTGAGCTGGCTGCCGCGCGGCGGGGCAATGTCCTTTGCCGTCACCGATGAGACGACAGCCAGCAGCAGTGCAAGGAACGCGAAGAGGCGCTGCGCCGCCTTCATCGGCCGCGTAGCGCGCGCCACACCGAGGCGGCGGTGGCGGCGCGCGTCAGCAGCCGGGTGCCGAAGCGCAGCGACGGCAGCAGCCCGCGCCGCGCGCGGCCGCGCAGCAAGCGCGTGGCCGACAGGGCCAGCAGGGCCATCACGATCGGGTGCGAACGCAGTCGCCGCACCTTGGCAAAGCCGGCATCGATTTGCGCCAGGCCGGCGTCGAGGCGCGCTCCGGTGGGTTCGAGCTGCTCCCACTGGGCGGCCAACTGCTCACGCTGCAAGCGGATCAACGTATGCAGACGCTGTTGCCGTTCGGCCAGCGTTTCGCCTTCGGGCCGGCCGGTGTCGGCCGGCAGCGGCAGGCGCTGGCCGTCACGGCTGAATGGCAGCGCCGACGCGGCCAGCGCCGACGCGGCATTTGGGGTGTCGCCGTTCATCGGCGCAGCCGCTCGACGTCGTGCCGCAACTCGGCCAGCGTGCCCTCGAACGGCCGCTTGGCATCGCGCAACAGCCGCTGTACGCAGATCAGGCAGACCGTCGCGCCGAGCAGATAGAACAGCGTGACGCCGGCCACCGCTGCGATGCGGTGCGTATCCCACAAGGCGGCGATGATGAGCAGCGAGGCGAATACCAGCGTCATCGCGGCAAAGAAAACGCCGGCCAGCAGCAGCAAGGCCAGGCGCCGATAGCGCTCGGCCTGCTGCATGAATTCAGTGGCGGCCAGCGCCAGCCGCGTCTCGATGATTT
>JAFKGG010000502.1 GCA_017307915.1 Burkholderiales bacterium
CGCATAGCAGTCAGCCTGCAGCTCGAGCCGCACCGACAGCGCGTTGTATTGCTGCTCCGATACGCGGCGGCGCGCGTCCTGCATCTGTTGCATCGTGCCCAGCAGGTTCTGCACGTGGTGGCCGACTTCGTGCGCGATCACGTAGGCCTGCGCGAATTCGCCGGGCGCGCGCAGCTGATCGCGCATCGTCTGGAAGAAATCGAGGTCGATGTAGACGCGTTCGTCGCCCGGGCAGTAGAAGGGGCCGGCGGACGCCGAGCCGAGCCCGCAGGCGGTGCTGGTGCGGCCGCGATACAGCACCAGCCTGGGCGGCCGGTATTGCTGGCCGGCCCGCGAGAACACGGCCGACCAGCTGTCTTCGGTGCTGCCGAGCACGACGGCGACGAAGCGGCCGCCATCGTCGGTCGGCGCCGGTGCCGGGCCGGATTGCTGCTGGCTGGTTTGACCCGGCGCCGGCCCTTCGCCCGACAGCAGGCCCATCAGCATGCCGGGGTCGACGCCGAACAGCCAGGCCGCTACCAGTGCGATGACCAGCGTGCCCACGCCCGCGCCGGTGCGCCCGGTGGGAATGCCGAAGCCGCCACCACCGGCGCGCCGGTCTTCGACGTTCGAGCTTTCACGTTCTCCGCGCCAGCGCATGGGATTCTCCTTGGTCTGCAGACTGCCGTTTCCGGCATCTTAGCTGGATCGCCGGCGTCGGCGAAGCGCGTCGCGCCGCTGCTCAGCTCCGGCTTTCCTGCAGCGAAAAGCGCGCGCCGCCGCGTTCGCGCATCAGGCTGAAGCGCAGTTGCGGCCAATGCTGTTGAGCCACCGTGATCTCGTGCGGCGTGCGCACCAGATAGGTTGGTGCGTCGGCTGCATCCCAGGCGATGCGCGCGATGTTCTGCTCGATGAAGCGCTCGACCATCGTTTCGTCGTCGGCGTCGATCCAGCGCGCGGCCACGAATGATGCCGGAGTGATGCGTGCCTCGACGTTGTATTCGACGCGCAGCCGGTGCGCCACCACTTCGAACTGCAGCTCGCCCACGGCACCTAGCAGCAGCCGGTTGCCGCCGTCCTGCCGGAACACCTGGATCGCGCCTTCGTCACCCAGTTGCGCCAGCGCCGCGCGCAGCTGTTTCATCTTCATCGGGTCGACCACCTCGATGCTGCGAAACGATTCGGGCGCGAAGAACGGCAAGCCGCTGAAATGCAGCGTCTCGCCTTCGGTCAGCGTATCGCCCAGGCTCAGCGTGCCGTGATTGGGGATGCCGATGATGTCGCCGGGCCAGGCCTCGTCGACGATGTCACGGCGCTGCGACAGAAAAGTGACGACGTTCTGCGGCCGCAGCGAACGCTTGGTACGCGCGTTCACCAGCGCCATGCCGCGCAGGAAGTGTCCCGAGCAGATGCGCACGAAGGCGACGCGGTCGCGGTGCTGCGGATCCATGTTGGCCTGTACCTTGAACACGACGCCGCTGAACTTGGGCTCGTCGGGCGACACCATGCGCTCGTCGGCGTGCTTGGGGCCGGGCATCGGCACCAGTTCGACGATCGAATCGAGCACCTCGCGCACGCCGAAGTTGTTGATCGCCGAGCCGAAGAACACCGGCGTCTGTCGCGCGGCGATGAAGGCATCCCGATCGAAATCGGGTGAAGCGCCGCGCACCAGCTCGACCTCGGCCTCGGCATCGAGCCATTCCTGGCCCAGCGTGGCGGCCTGTGCCGGGTCATGCACGTCGACCAGCTCGTCGTCTTCGCTGATGCGATCCTGCCCGGGGCGGAAGCGCCGCACGCGATCGATGCGCAGGTCGTAGACGCCGCGAAAGCGGTTGCCCATGCCGATCGGCCAGGTGCAGGGGATCGGCGTCATCTCCAGCTCGCGCTCGATCTCGTCGAGCAGCTCCAGCGGCCCGCGCACTTCGCGGTCGAACTTGTTGACGAAGGTGATGATCGGGATGTTGCGCGAACGGCAGATGCGCAGCAGCCGCAGCGTCTGCGATTCGATGCCGTTGGCCGCGTCGATGACCATCAGCGCCGCGTCGACGGCGGTCAGCACGCGATAGGTGTCTTCGGAAAAATCCTGGTGCCCCGGCGTGTCGAGCAGGTTCACGACGCGATCGCGATGCACGAACTGCATCACCGAACTGGCCACCGAGATGCCGCGCTGCTTCTCGATCTCCATCCAGTCCGAGGTGGCATGGCGGCTGGCCTTGCGCGCTTTCACGCTGCCGGCGATCTGGATCGCGCCGGAGAACAGCAGCAGCTTCTCGGTCAGCGTCGTCTTGCCGGCGTCGGGGTGCGAGATGATGGCGAAGGTTCTTCGCCGCGAGTATTCAGCAGGGGATTGCATCGTGGAATCGGTTCGGCCGCGCGGCGGTAGCGGCGCGGCAGGCTCGCCTCAGGCGAATCCGCTTGGCGCCGGGCGTCTGGCCGGCGCCGAGGGCTTGCCGCAGGCCCGGCCGCGGGGCGTGACAGGGGCGTCGATTATAGCGTTTGGGCCTTCCCACGGCCTGGTGTGTGTGGGCGGATGCCGGCCTGGCGATGCGGATGCCCACGGTGCCCGCCTGACGGTCGTTGCGGCCGGGCCGGGTGCTTGAGCGACTTGACAATCGCCCGGCATTTGCATCTGGCCCGGAAAGGCGGACAATAGCGGTTTTACCGCTTCGCCTGCCATCGCGCGCGGGGGCTGTCCCCGGCACTGCCAGGCTCCGAGATTTTTTGAGCACCACCTTCGAATCCTTCGGCTTGGCCGAACCCATCCTGCGTGCCGTCACCGAGCTCGGCTACAGGGAACCCACCCCGATCCAGGCGCAGGCGATCCCAATCGTGCTGCAGGGGCGCGACGTCATGGGTGCCGCCCAGACCGGCACCGGCAAGACGGCCGGCTTCGCGCTGCCGATCCTGCAGCGCCTGATGCAGCATGCCAATACCAGCGCTTCGCCGGCGCGGCACCCGGTGCGCGCGCTGATCCTGGCACCGACCCGCGAGCTGGCCGACCAGATCTACGCCAACGTGCGCGACTACGCCAAGCACACCGGCCTGCGTGCAGCGGTGGTGTGCGGCGGCGTCGACATCGCGCCGCAGATCGCCGCGCTGCGCCGCGGCTGCGAGGTGCTGATTGCCACGCCGGGCCGCCTGCTCGACCATGTCGGCCAGAAAACCGTGAATCTTGGCCAGGCCGAGATGCTGGTCCTCGACGAAGCCGATCGCATGCTGGACATGGGTTTTCTGCCCGACATCCAGCGCATCATCCGGCTGTTGCCTGAGCAGCGGCAGAACCTGATGTTCTCGGCCACGTTCTCGGGCGACATCCGCAAGCTGGCCGAGACGTTCCTGAACGATCCGGTGTCGATCGAGGTGGCGCGCCGCAATGCCGCTGCCGAGAACGTCGAGCAGCTCGTCTATCGCGTGGCGGGCGCCGATGCCAAGCGCGCGGCGGTGGCGCAACTGGTGCGTCAGCGGCAGATCTCGCAGGTGATCGTGTTCACCAACACCAAGATCGGCGCGGGCCGGTTGGCGCGGCAGCTCGAAAAGGAAGGGCTGAACGCCGACGCGATCCACGGCGACAAGTCGCAGCAGGAACGGCTGGCCACGCTGGACAAGTTCAAGCGCGGTGAAACCACCATTCTGGTGGCCACCGACGTGGCGGCGCGCGGGCTCGACATCGCCGAACTGCCGGCGGTGATCAACTACGACCTGCCGTACAGCCCCGAAGACTACATTCACCGCATCGGCCGCACCGGCCGTGCCGGCGCCAGCGGCCTGGCCTTGTCGCTGATGACCGGCGACGACGAGCGCCTGCTCGCCGATATCGAGAAGCTGCTCAAGCGCAAGCTGCCGGCCGAGTCGCTCGCCGTCGACTTGCCGGTCGCCGAAGCTGGTGTGCGTGAGC
The DNA here is from genome assembly GCA_017307915.1 of Burkholderiales bacterium. Classification (GTDB taxonomy): domain Bacteria; phylum Pseudomonadota; class Gammaproteobacteria; order Burkholderiales; family Burkholderiaceae_E; genus Zeimonas. The sequence goes on from JAFKGG010000502.1 coordinate 3,875, forward strand.
GCCGCGAGCGGCGCGGCCGCGATGAGGCCGACGCCGGCGCCGCTCCGGCGCGTCGCCGCCGCCGCGAAACCGAAGGGCACCTGCCCAAGGCGACGGGCTATTCCAACGATCCGTTCTTCTACAAGCCCTACGAACCCGAAGTGTCGGCTGTAACGGCCGACACCGCCGATTCGTCGGTCGACAGCGCATCGTCGCGCTCGTCGATCACCGGCGCGCGGCGCACGGCGCGGCCGGTGCCGGCGCTGCTGGGCGGCATCAAGAAGTCGTCGTAGAGCTTGAAGGCGCAGGGGCGGGCGACCTCATCAGGCAGCCCCACTTCGGCGCATTCAACGCCAGTCGCGGCTGGCCCGCGCCCAGCGCAGCGTGGCTTCGCTCCAGAAGCGATCCAATGAATCAGTCGCGATCGTGCCCAGCTGCAGGAACGCCAGCGCGTGATTCAATTCGTCGATCGGGCGCGTGACGTCGATCGCCTTCGCGCCGGTCTGCTTCGACAGCTTCTCGCCCTGCGCGTCGGTGACCACCGGCAGATGCAGATAGCGCGGCGTCGGCGATCCGAGCAGACGCTGCAGGTAGATCTGCCGTGCCGTCGAATCGCGCAGGTCATCGCCGCGCACCACGTCGGTCACACCCTGCCCGGCGTCGTCCACCACCACCGCCAGCTGATAAGCCCACAGCCCATCGGCCCGGCGCAATACGAAATCGCCGACCGTCTGCGCCAGCGCTTCGCACTGTGAACCGCTGCGCCGATCCTGCCATTCGATGACTGCATCGCCGACGCGCACGCGCCAGGCGCGCGCCTGGCGCCCCGCCGGCATGCCGTGGCGGCAAGTGCCCGGATAGATGAGCTCGGCGTGGCGTGCCCGCAGGCTTGCGAAACTGAGAAGCGAGTCGGCGATCTCGCGCCGCGTGCACGCGCAGGGATAGACCCAGCCCGCCTGCAGCAGCCGATCGAAGGCTTGCTGATATAGAGCGCCGCGCCGGCTCTGGAACTCGATCTCGCCATCGTGCGCAAAACCCAGCCGCTGCAAGGTATCGATGATCGCCATGGCAGCCCCGGGCACTTCGCGCGGCGGGTCCAGGTCTTCGATGCGCAACAGCCAGCGGCCGCGCTGCGCCAGCGCATCGAGCCGGCTGGCCAGCGCGGCGACCAGCGAACCGGCGTGCAGCGGACCCGTCGGTGACGGCGCGAAGCGGCCGGTGTATGAGGAGAGGAGGCCGGCGGGCATGCGAATCAGAAGTCCGGACAAGAGCTCAACGCATTCTAAAGGCCGCCACTGCGCCGCTGAAGACGCTGGACCGAGGCGCGTCGCCGGTGCGCCAGGCACCAAATCATCGACCAACTTTGTACGGACATACGAAAAGGAGGATTCGCTGCCGATCGACATGAATTCCTGGCCAAACCCAGCCCTATGAGGCTGTTTTTTTGATAACTGATATTCGACATTTACGTATCGGCGTCATCTAGTATGTACGTACATTGACGCTGCCGGAGAAGATGCAGTGATAGCAGAACAGATACCCGAAGGAATGCTTGGCCCGCTGTTGCAGGGGCGGGTTGCGATGGTGACCGGCGCGGCGGCCGAGCAGGGGATCGGCTGTGCGATCGCCACGCTGTTCGCCGCCCACGGGGCTGCGGTGGCCGTCGTGGACATCGATGCCGACCGGGCGGCCGACATCGCGCGCAGGCTCGGTACGGCGCACGCCGGCTATGGCGGTGACATCACCCGCGCCGCGGATTGCGAGCGTCTGGCCAGCCAGGTGCGCGACGAGCTCGGCCCGCCTCAGGTGCTCGTGAACAATGCCGGCATTGCCGCGCGCCGTGCCTTCCTCGACATCGATCCGGCCGAGTTCGAGCGCATGTTGCAGGTGAATGTGCAGGGCAGTTTTCTGATGACCCGCGCCGTCTTGCCGCTGATGCTCGAGCAGGGGCGCGGCAACCTCGTCTTCATCTCTTCCACCGCCGGGCAGCGTGGCGGCGGCGTGTTCGGCAGCAGCCACTACGTGGCGTCGAAGGCCGGCATGACCGGTTTTGCGCAGGCGATCGCGCGCGAGTTCGCGCCGCGCGGCATCCGCTCCAATGTGGTGACGCCCAATCTGATCAAGACCGACAGCGTGCGCGAGATGACGCCGGAGCAGCGCTCGGCGATCGAAAAGGGCGTGCCCCTGCAGCGTTCCGGAACGATCTGGGACGTGGCCGGTGCGGCGCTGTTTCTCGCCTCCGACCTGTCGTCCTATGTCACCGGCGCGACCGTCGACGTCAACGGCGGCTTTCACATCCGCTAGCCGTTCGCTGCCACAGCACGCATCACCACGCTCACCCATTCTTTCCATCAGGAGACAGAGATGCCCATTGCACGTCTTGACCACTACAACCTGGCCCCCAACGACATGGAGGCGACGGTGCGTTTCTACGAAGACATCGTCGGCCTGAAGGTCGGCCCGCGCCCGGATTTCGGCGTGGACGGCTATTGGCTGTACGCCGGCGATCAGGCGGTGCTGCATCTGCTCGGCGATGAGCGGCGTTCGACCGGGCCGACCGGGCGGCTCGACCACGTCGCCTTCTGGGCCACCGATCTGGCCGAGTACGTGGCTCGCCTGAAGCGTCACGGCGTCGATTACAAGCTGCGCACCATCGCGGTGGCCGGCATGCACCAGATCTTCCTGACCGACGTGGACGGCGTTCTGGTCGAGATCGGTTTTTCGAGCGATGAGCCGGTGCCCGCAGACGCCGGCCGCACCTTCGGCCTGTGATGCCGGGGATTCCACCCACTTGCTGCGACAAACCGATCCGCCCATGAGCGCTGCACCGATGCATGCCCCCGCCCCTTCTCTGCAACACCTGTTCCAGCCGATCCGGCTGGGCAGGCAGCAGGCCCGTAATCGAGTGGCGTTGGCGGCCACGCTGACCAACTACGCCAAGGACCACCTGGTGACGCCGCGCTGGACGTCGTTCCTGGTGGAGCGCGCCAGGGGCGGCACCGGTACGCTGATCACCGAGCTGATCGCGGTCGACCCGGCGGCGCTGGCGCATGGCGGCATCGCCGTCGGCTATGACGATCGCAACGCTGACGGGTTCGCGCGAACGGCGGCAGGGGTGCGCGAGGCCGGCGGCCTGTTGATCGGGCAGCTATGGCACCCCGGGCGTCAGCAGCTGTGGGCGCCGGTGCGCTCGCCCAAGGGGATCTCCGAGCGGCCGGACGCCTTCAGCTGGACGGTGCCGCACGTCATGTCGGAAGCCGAACTGGCCGAGCTGGCCGATCGCTTCGTGGAAGTGGCGGCGCGGCTGCATCGCGCCGGCTTCAACGGCGTGGAGCTGCATGCCGCACACGGCTACCTGCTGACGCAATTGCTGTCGCCGTGGTCCAACGACCGCCAGGACGCCTATGGCGGCTCGGTCGAGAACCGCACGCGTTTCATTCGTGACGCGGCGCGCGGCATTCGCCAGACCTGCGGCGATGATTTCATCATCGGCCTGAAGATGCCCGGCGACGAAGGCGTGCGTCCCGGCATCGACCCCGACGAGTCGCGGCGCATCGCATTGCGGATCAAGGAAGAGGGCGGGATCGACTATCTCGCGATCAGCCAGGGCAACTTCAGCCTCAGCCTCGAGAACCACGTTCCCGACATTCATTTCCGGGAAGCGCATTTCCGCCATCTGGCTGCTCAGCTCAGACCCAGCGTCGCTCCGCTGCCCTTGATGTCGATCGGCAGGATCTCCACGCCGACGCTGGCCGACTCGCTGGTGGCCGAGGGCATCTGCGATCTGGTGGGCGTGTCGCGCGCATTGATTGCCGATGCCAACTGGGTACGCAAGGCCCAGGCGGGTGATCTCGCGGCGATTCGGCCGGCGACCTATACCAACGTGTCGTGGGGCGAGACGCAAGGTGGGCGGCCCCTGGTCGAAGAGAACAACCCGGAACTGGCTCAGCCGGACGAGGCCGCCTGGCAGCCCGGCAAGACACAGCGGCCGCGCCGCGTGGTGGTGGTGGGCGCCGGCCCGGCCGGGCTGGAGGCCGCCTGGGTATCGGCGGCACGGGGTCATCAGGTCACCATCATGGGGCGCGGCGCCGGGCCCGGCGGCGGTCTGCAGTTGCTGGCGACGGTGCCCGGCCAGGCGCGAGCGAGCGATACGATCGAGTGGCAGGTCCGCCAATGCCGGCGATATGGCGTGAATCTGCAATTGGGCCGGGAAGCCACCCTTGAGAGCATCACGGCGCTGGCGCCCGATTCGGTCGTGCTGGCCACCGGCTCGCGCCAGGGTACGCCGGAGGGGCTCGAAGGCAGCGGCCGCTCATTGCGGCAGGCCGTTGCCGATGGACTCGAGTTTGCCCGCGGCGGTCGCGTGCTGCTCTACGACCTGGACCAGACCGCAGCCACCTATGCCGCTGTCGACGCGCTGGCATCGCTGGCGAGTGTCGTGCTGGTGACGCCGCGGCCGGAGTTCGCCAAGGGCGTCAATTACTGCAGCCAGATCGGCGTGATGCGCCGCCTGTACACGGCCGGCGTCGAATTGATACCGGCCTGCGAAGTGCTGGGGCGCAGCGGCCGTGAAGTGCGCCTGCGCAACGTGTACTCGGGTGACGAGTGGCGGCTCGACGGCGTGGACCATCTGCTGTGGTCGAGTCCGCGCCACGCTGCGTCGGAACTGGCTGCGGCTTTGCAAGCCCGTGGGTTCGACGTCGAGAAGATCGGCGACTGCATGTCGCCGCGCAACCTGCTGTGCGCGATTCACGAAGGGCGCGCCGTCGCCATGGAGCACTGACGTGGCCGCACCCAGGCATTTAGCGCTTGCCGCTAGGCGCTGCCAGCATCTCGTCCGACGGGCTCCAGAAGCCTTGCTCGCCGAGCTCGGTGCTGACGCGCTTGATCAGATCGGCGACCACCTGCACGGCGCGCGTCGGCACCCGCTCAGTCGAGGCGGCCAGATAGATGGTGCGCCGCAGACCCGGAGCGGCAAGGCGGGTGACGGCTACGCGGCCATCCTTCAGCGCAGCGCGAACGGCGCCGAACGGCAGGATGGTGTGCCCCAGGCCGGCTTCGACGGCGCCGATCATCGCGGCCAGGCTGTCGATCTCAGCCACCGGCTTGAGCAGAAAGCCGAGCTCGTGCGTATAGGCATCGATGACACCGCGCAGCTTGTTGCTGCGGCCGGGCAGCACGAAAGGCAGCTCGCGCAGGGCGATGCCGGCACAGTCCGCCGCATCGCCGGGCCGTTGCCCCGACGGAGACACCACCAGCAGTTCTTCCCGCACCAGGTTTTCGTGGTTCGACGGGCCGGCGCTCTTGTCGAACACCACGGCGAGGTCGAGCCGGCCGGTGTTCAGCCATTCATTGACGTAGCCGCTGATGCCCTCGGCGATCTGCATGTGAATCGCCGGATGCAGGCGCCGCACCGCCGTCAGCAGCGGAATGGTCAGTGTCGCGCCCACCGCCGACGACAGGCCGACCGAGACGTTGCCGCTGGGCACTTCCTTCATGCCGCGCAGATCGCTGGCCGCCGTGGCGATCAGATCTTCGATGCGCTGCGTGTAGTCGAGCAGGCGCACGCCCTCCGGCGTGAGCTGGGCGCCTCGGCCGTTGCGATAGAGCAGCCGCACGCCGAATTCGGTCTCGAGGTCGGTGATGTACTTGCTCAGCAACGATTGCGACACCGACAGGTGCACGGCCGCCTTTGAAAAGTTCTCGTAGTTGGCGATGACCTTCAGGGCCAGGATTTTCTTGAGTTCCATGAGGGGCACAGCTCGAAAAACGGAGACACATCATGTCACTAAAGAAGGAGACAAGCATGAGCTTCATCAGCAAGGCAGGCATTGTCCTGGGCCTGTTGGGTGCGCACCTGGCCTGCGCTGCCGCGGATTTTCCCAGCCAGCCGGTCACCATCGTCGTGCCGTATTCAGCCGGCCAGATCGATGTTTTCACTCGCGCGTTGGCCAAGGGGCTCACCGACGAATGGAAGCATCCCGTGATCGTCGACAACCGTGCCGGCGGCAACGAAGCGGTCGGGGCCGACGTCGTGGCGCGGGCCGCGCCCACCGGCTACACCATCCTGATCGGCACCGAGGCGTCCTATGTGCTCAATCCGCTGCTGTTCAAGAAGTTGAGCTACAACCCGCAGACGCAGTTAGCGCCGGTTTCGCTGCTGGTGCGTGCACCGCTCGTGTTCCTGGCTTCGCCGAAATCCGCCGCCAATTCGATGAAGGAATTCGTCGACATGGCCAAGTCGCGTGGCCGCGATCCGGTGCGCTATGGCTCGTCGGGTGTCGGTGGCGTGACCCATCTGCCGTACGCCGGCTTGGCGCGTGATCATGGGCTGACCTTGATCCATGTTCCTTACAAGGGCGGCGCCGCCGTCATGCAGGATCTGCTGGCCGGCCACATCGAATCGGCCTTGCTCGGCGCCGGCTTGGTGTCGGAGAGCGTCAAGGCGGGCAAGCTCAAGGCGCTGGCAGTGTCAGCCCCGAAACGGATCTCGGCGCTGCCGAACGTGCCGACCATCGAGGAACAGGGCATCCCCGACATCAATGCCATCTACACGCTGGGCTTGGCCGTGCCGGTCGGTACGCCGCAAGACGTGATCGACAAGATCGCCGCGACGGCGCGCAAGGTGGTGTCGACCGCCGAATTCCGCGCCGCATTCCTGGAGCCGATGGGATTCAGCGCCGTCGGTTCGACGCCGAAAGAGTTCGCCGACTATCTGTCGCAAGAGCGCCCGCGCGCAGAACAACGCGTCAAGGATTCCGGCGCGCAGCTCGAAATGTAATGGCCCGTCAACACGGCCCGCAAGGCATGAACAAGTATCGCAGCGGCAACTTCTTCGAGGATTTCCGGCTCGGCATGCGCATCGCGCATCCGACGCCGCGCACCGTGACGCTGGCCGATCAGAGTCTGTACATCGGCCTGACCGGCAGCCGCGCTGCCTTGAGCAGCGCCAGCACGGTCGCCCGGCGCCTGGGGCTGCATGAACGTCCGCTCGAAGACCTGCTGGTGTTCCACATCGCCTTCGGCAAGACGGTGCCCGACATCTCCCAGAATGGCGTTGCCAACCTGGGCTATGCGCGGGTTCGCTTCATGCAACCGGTATTCGCGGGCGACACCTTGCAGGTCAGCAGCGAGGTCGTCGGCCTGCGGCAGAACGCCAGCGGCCGCTCGGGCGTGGTCTATGTGCATTCGAGCGCGGCCAATCAGCACGGCGGCATCGTGCTCGACTGGGTGCGCTGGGTCATGGTGCACAAGCGCGATGCCGCCGCGCCGGCGCCGCCCACTCACGTGCCGGCACTGCCGGCGGCAGTGGCGGTGCCGGAACTGGCCGCCGGTGGCTGGTCGGCGCACGCTGCCGATATCGCGAGCGCCACCCAGGTGGCCGATCTTTGGGAAGACTATGCGCCGGGCGAACGCATCGAGCATCCCGGCGGCATGACGGTCAACGAGAGCGATCACAGCATCGCCACGCGGCTCTATCAGAACACCGCGCGTGCGCACTTCGATGCGCAGATGATGGCCGCGCAGCCTCATGCCAGGCGCCTGGTCTATGGCGGCCATGTCATTTCGTTGTGCAAGAGCCTGTCGTATGACGGACTGGAAAACGTGATGACCTGGGTTGCCATCAACGGCGGGCAGCACGTTGCTCCGACCTTTGCGGGCGATACGCTGCATTGCGCTACCGAGGTGCTGGAGCTCATCGACCTGGGCCTGCCCCACATCGGCGCGCTGCGGCTGCGCACCATCGGCGTCAAGAACCAGCCCGGGCCGGCAGCGATCGAATTCGCCGAGGGCCGCGAACATTCTCCGGGCACGGTATTGGACATCGACTACACGGTGTTGATGCCGCGCCGCCTTGCCAACGCTTGAAGAGCTTGATGACGAAACCGATGCTGCACCCCGATGAAGTCCTGTTCGCCGGCCATCGGCCGATTCCCAACCTGTCGGTTTGCGAGCACTTTGCCGGCAGCAGGAAGCTGATCGACAAAGCGATGCAATTGCAGGCCGAGCTTGGCCCGGTCTTCGACGTCACCTGCGATTGCGAAGACGGCGCCAAGGTCGGCGAGGAACGCGAGCATGCCTCGATGGTGAGCGAAGCGATCAACTCGCCGCGCAATCTGTTCGGCAAGCTCGGCGTGCGCATTCATGATCCATCGCATCCGCTGTGGCGCCAGGATGTGGATCTGGTCGTCGGCGCGGCCGCCGAGCGGATTGCCTACGTCACGATTCCCAAGGCGACCGGCAGTGAGCAGGCGCGCACCGTCATCGACTACATCCAGGCCGTCGCGGCAAGCGCCGGTGCGGCGCGCAGCATTCCGATCCACGTGCTGATCGAAACGCATGGCGCATTGGAGGAGGTCACCGCCATCGCGCGTCTGCCGCACGTCGAGGTGCTCGACTTCGGGCAGATGGATTTCGTCAGCGATCATGCCGGCGCGATCCCTGCCTCGGCGATGAAAAGCCCGGGCCAGTTCGAACACCCATTGCTGGTGCGCGCCAAGGCCAATCTGGTGGCGGCTGCCCTGGCCCATGGCATCGTGCCGGCGCACAACGTCTGCATGAACCTTAGCGACGAGGCCGTCATCACGTCCGATGCCAGGCGCGCGCACGTCGAGTTCGGCTTCCAGCGCATGTGGAGCATTCATCCGTTCCAGATCGAGCCGATCGTCGCCGCGATGCGCCCGGCGAATGAGGAACTGGTGCGGGCCGAGCAGATCCTGCCTGCCGCGCAGGAGGCCGACTGGGGGCCGATCCGCTTCGACGGTGAATTGCACGACCGGGCGACCTATCGCTACTTCTGGTCGATCCTTCGCAAGGCGCACGCCACCGGGATGCCGCTCGATGCCGGCATCGAGCAGCGGTTCTTTGCAGCTTGAGTTTCATGGCTGCTGCAACGATGTGCCGATCATTCGATCGCAATCGCCGGCCTCATCCGTCGAGGTGTCAATCGTGACCCATGGGGCTTTGAGCGATCTGCGCGTGCTCGATCTGACGCAGATGCTGGCTGGCCCGCTGTGCACGCAGTTTCTGGCGGATCAGGGCGCCACCGTGATCAAGGTCGAATCGCCGGGCGGCGACGGCATCCGCCATGCCGGGCCGTTCCGGCCCGATGACGAGATGCGCGCCTTCGGCGGCTATTTCGCCAGTGTGAACCGCAACAAGCTGTCGCTGTCGCTGGACCTGAAGGATGAGCGCGGCAAGGCCGTACTGCGCCGGCTGGCGGCCGGCTGCGACGTGCTGGTCGAGAATTTCCGCGCCGGCGTGATGGAGCGTCTCGGTCTGGCTTACGAGGTGTTGCGCGAAGACAATCCGGCACTGGTTTACGCGGCGATCCGCGGCTTCGGCGACCCACGCACCGGCGAGAGC
>JAFKGG010000305.1 GCA_017307915.1 Burkholderiales bacterium
GGCGATCACGTCGAGCTTCTTCTGCGATTCGCCCTGCACGTTCGACGAACCTGCCTCGCCGAGCACGCCGGCCAGCGCGCCCTTGCCCACGGCATAGCTGATGCGTTTGCAGGCGCGCGCGACCACTTCCAGCAGCAGTCTGAGCTCGCCGGGGATCAGGCCTTTTTCGCGCTGCTTTTCAACCAGGTATTGGGTCAGGCTGATGCGTGACGACATGGATGGGTTCCTGTGGAGGGATCGAGGATATTGGTTGCGGTAAGGGGCGGGCGTTATTGCGGGCAGGGCAGCATCTAGGCGGCCGCCAAAGCCTTGCCGACGATTTCACGCACATCGTTCGACAGGCCGGCGTGGGCGGCGACGTCGGTCAACACGCGTTGCATCTGCGCCTGCCGCTCGGGGGTGAACTTGCGCCAGCGGTCGAGCGCGCGCGCCAGCCGCGCGGCCACCTGCGGGTTGATCGCGTCGATGGCCAGCACCTGTTCGCGCCAGAACAGGTAGCCGCTGCCGTCGGCGGCGTGAAACTCGGCCAGATTGCCGTTGCAGAAGCTGCCGATCAAGGCGCGCACCTTGTTCGGGTTGCGCATCGAGAACGCGCCGTGGTTCATCAGCGTGCGCACGCGTTCGAGCACCGGCGCTTCGCCGGCGTGGCGATGCATCGTCGCCTGCATCGAGAACCATTTGTCGAGCACCAGCGGCTCGTCGGCAAATTGCAGTGCGAAGTCGGCCAATGCGCGGTCGCGCTGCGGCGCGGCGGTGCGCAGCAGCGCGGCCAGCGCTGCCGACTGGTCGGTCATGTTATCGGCCGAATCGAATTGCGCGGCAGCGGCGGCGATCGCTGCCGGATCCTGCGTTTCGACCCAATAGGCCAGCGCCGTGTTCTTCAGCGCGCGCCGGCCGGCCGAGGCCGAATCGGGCGCGTAGGGGCGGCCATCGTGCAGCGCCTGGTAGCGCGCCCGCCAGGCGCTTTGCAGTTCTTCGGCCAGCCGCCGCCGCACGGCGTTGCGCGCGGCGCGCACCACCAAGGGGTCGACCACCGGCAACTGTTCGGCGATGAAGCCTTCCGAAGGCAGAATGAACACCTGATCGCGGAACGCCGGATCGAGCGTATCGTCGGGCAGCATGCCGCCGAACACGTCGACCAGCGCGTGGCAGCGCTGCGCCGGATCGGCGCCGTCGAGCACCGCCAGCACGCTGTTGACGGCCAGCCGCTGCGCGGCTTCCCAGCGATTGAACGGATCGCTGTCGTGCGCAGCCAGGAATGCAAGCTGCGCGTCGCCATAGTCGAATTCGATGATCACCGGCGCCGAGAAATGGCGTGCCAGCGAGGGCACCGGTTCGGCGGCCACATCGTTGAAGACGAAGCGCTGGCGGGCCTGCGTCAGGTCGAGCACGACGGTGCGACCGGCGGCGGCGCCGGCCTCGCCTGAAGTGCCCGCACCCTCTGCGCCGCCGGGCTGTACCGGCCCGTCCACGTTCAATTCGATATCGCGGCCGTCGGGCCCGACCAGGCCCACTGCCAGCGGAATCGGGCACGGCAGCTTGGCCGGCTGGCCTGGCGATGGCGGGCAGTATTGCTCGATGTCCAGCGTGTAGCGCCGCGCCTGGGCGTCAAAACTGCCGGCTACGCGCAGGCGCGGCGTGCCGGCCTGCGAATACCAGCGGCGAAAGCCGCTCAGATCCAGGCCATTGGCATCGGCGATCGCGGCAACGAAATCGTCGCAGGTGACGGCCTGGCCGTCGTGCCGCGCGAAGTACAGATCCATGCCGCGCCGAAAACCGTCGCGGCCGGCAATGGTCTGCAGCATGCGGATGACTTCGGCGCCTTTCTCGTAGACCGTCACCGTGTAGAAGTTGTTGATCTCCTGGTAGGTGTCGGGCCGGATCGGATGCGCCATCGGGCCGGCGTCTTCGGGAAACTGCGCTGCGCGCAGCAGGCGCACGTCTTCGATGCGCTTGACAGCGCGCGCGCTGGCCGCGGCGCGCGGATCGGGGCTGCGCGCCGCCAGCATG
>JAFKGG010000306.1 GCA_017307915.1 Burkholderiales bacterium
CGTCGCCAGGAACTCGTCACGTCGCGTCGGCTTGCGGTACTTCTCGAACGCCTCGTTCTGGTCGGCTCCCATCGCAAGGGTCTGCTGTTTCATCGCTTCTTCGATGTACTGATCGGGTGGCGGAATTCTAGAACTTGTTCAGCGTAGCCTTAGATCGCGATGAGGTCAACGGCTGTGCAGAGCTGTTGAGGGCTGGTGTTTCTGCCGGAAATTGCCGGTCCGATTTCTCGGGCGTTTTTACAAGAGGCTGGTTGAACTGATCTATTCAGGTCGACCAGACGATGCCGAATGGCCGTACGAGTGAGTTCGATACCGGCCTGAATCTCTCTCAGGCTTACGGCGGGATGCGTAGGTCACTGTCGGACACCGATTTGAGCCACGCCAGTACCGCTCAACTCCGCATGACTTTCCTGCTGCACTTTTCGATCGCTGCTTTCATCTGCTGCACTGTTACGCGGCGGATCGGAAACGTCGATGCGCGCCGGGTAAAGGTGGCCGCCTGCATTAGCATCATGTCGATGATGTTTTCGGCGACTTTTGGCGACACGCCAGCTTCCGAGGCCAAGCGCTGCAGATGGCTTCGCTCTACGGCGTTGCCTTCTCCACAGACGTCCATATGATGTTGGCCCATCGGACCTTCGCTGAAGGTCAGATCGAAAGCCGGGGCCAACCGCCAACGTCGATCCTGCCCGAGCCGCCAGGCAAAGTTCTTCGGATGGTCGTCGCGATTGTGAAAAAGTACGTTGAAGACCGCTCGGGCGTAGGCCTTTTCGACCTCGCGCTCATCGCGGGTGAGCAGGCGAGTGGCTCGCAGGAAGGCGGTGTAGTCGGTGCTGCCCGGCAAGCGAAAGTCCACCTGCAGCATGCCCGCCAGGCTGTGCACAGGCACGCGCATGTCTCGCTCTCGATCGAAGCGTGCCGTGCCGAAGGCCGCCAGCTTCGGCGACAGGTCGAACCACGTGCTGGTCGGCACTTCGAGCCCGCAATCACGGGCCAGTTCCGCATACATCTGTTCAACGGCGCAGACTTCCTTGTGTTCACCTTGGCTCGGGAACTTCACCAGCCAGGGAGCGCCGGGGGCGTTACTGCGCGTGCTGACATGGCCAGACTCTGCATCCTACCGGACCAGGGCCTTGGGTCGCGCGCCCTGCGGAGAGCCGCCGGTCAGTGCCAGCTCGTGCAGGGCGACACTTGCCTCTCTGGTCAGCGCACGCTCGCTTTCGCGAGCCAGGGTCAACAAGTTCCAATCCGGTTCCTCGGCATAGGGGTCCAGAACCGGTGCGAAGCGCAGGGCACCCATCGCGCGATCGCCGATGAAGGCCAGGCGGTCCAGCGGCCCCGGATGGCGCAGGCCCTGCTTGCGGAACAGCCTGTCCATCAGCAGCAGGCCCCATCCGTCCGGCAGGCTGTCGGCGATCAGGCCTGGCAAGCGGTGCAGGTGCGGCGGGAAATCACCATAAGCGGTGGCATGCAGCTTCAGGTGCAGCGGTGAAAGCTCAAGATTTTGAGCCAGCGCCTCGGGCGTGTACTCGAACAGCAGTGTGGTGCCATCATCGGCAAGCAGGCCGAGTGGCCAGTCCTCGCCCCAGCCGCAGTAATGGACGGCCAGCCGCTTCATGCTTTTCTTCGGCGGGGCGCGCGCTGCCGCTGGCCGGCGGTTTCGACGCGCTCCATTTGGGCGATGGAATGGCGTTTGAGCACGAAGAGGTCTTCGAACTCGTCAGTCAGCCCGAGGGCCTGCACTGCACGGACCAAGGTCTCCAGGGAGGACTGGCCGCTGCTTTCCAGTTTGCGTAGTGCACCCAGTGAGAGGCCAGCCATCTGCGCGAGCTCGTGTTGAGGTAGGCCTTGGGCTAGCCGCTGGGCGCGGATGCGGTGGCCGAGGGTCTGGAGGATGCCATTGGTGGTTTCCAAGACAAATGGCATTTCAATAGCAGTTACGGCGTTAAGACAATAATAAGTGTCATTATAATGTATTTTATTTGATGTATATCGCTAGCTGAAA
>JAFKGG010000307.1 GCA_017307915.1 Burkholderiales bacterium
CCCGGCGCCGCCCGCCATGTCTTCGAGCAGCGCCTGCATGTCGGCCGACAGGTCGTCGTCGGGCAGCGGCGGCGGCTTGCTGGCGAACAGCGTGTTCGGCTCGATCGTCAGGTGATACAGCGACAGATGCGGCGGCTCGAACGCCAGCGCAGTGGCCAGGTCGCGTCGCAGATCGTCCAGCGTCTGGCCCGGCAGCGCATACATCAGGTCGACGTTGAACGTATCGAAGCTTCTGGCCGCCTCTTCGACGGCGGCGCGCGCCTGCGCCGCGTCGTGCACCCGGCCCAGCGCGGCCAGTGCCGCATCGGAAAAGCTCTGCACGCCGATCGACAGCCGCGTGACGCCGGCATCCGCATAAGCGGCGAAGCGCTGCGCCTCGAAAGTGCCGGGATTGGCTTCCAGCGTGATCTCGGCGGCGGGCGCCAGTTTCACGCGCGTGCGGATCATCGTCAGCAGCCGTTCGATCGCGCCGGGCGAAAACAGGCTCGGCGTGCCGCCGCCGATGAACACCGTCTGCACGCTGCGGCCCCAGATCTGCGGCAGCGCCGCTTCCAGGTCGGCCTGCAGCGCATCCAGATAGCGGTCTTCGGGCACCGCCTCCGTACCGCGCCATTCGTGCGAATTGAAATCGCAATACGGACACTTGCGCAGGCACCAGGGCAGATGCACGTACAGCGACAGCGGCGGCGGCGCCGGCAAGCCGATCGGCTCGCTACCCGCGCGGCGCGCACCGGCGGCGGGCCGCAGCGCGATCGCGATGGGTTTGCCTGACTCGCTCAAGTTTGTGCCCGCGGTACGACGGGTGTGCTCATGTCAATCTGGCCGGTTTGACCGATCGCATCCGCCCTCACCGACCGCAACACCCGATCATGCCGCAGCCGCTCGACCAGCAGACGCATCGCCTGCCCGCGATGACTGATTTCATTCTTCGTTGCTGCGTCCAGCTCAGCCACCGTCAGCCCCAACTCCGGCAACAGGAAGTACGGGTCATACCCGAAGCCGCCTGTCCCGCGCGGCGTATCGGACACCTCGCCGTGCCAGCTCGCATCGGCCACCACCGGCTGCGGATCGTCGACGCTGCGCACCAATACCAGCACGCAGTAATAGTGCGCGGCGCGATCGGCCACGCCGGCCAGATCGGCGATCAGGCGCGCGTTGTTGGCCGCGTCGGATTTCTCGCCGCCCGCCTGCGCCGCCCAGCGCGCCGACAGCACGCCTGGGCGGCCATCCAGCGCATCGACGCACAAGCCCGAATCATCGGCCAGCGCCGGCAACCCGGTCAGCCGGCTGGCATGGCGCGCCTTGGCCAGCGCATTCTCGATGAAGGTGCCGAACGGCTCTTCGGCTTCCGGCACGCCCAGGTCGGCCTGCCGCACCAGCGACAGCCCCAGCGGCGCCAGCAGCGCCGACATCTCGCGCAGCTTGCCGGCATTGTTCGAGGCCAGCACGATGCGGGAATCGCCCTGCCTCATACACCCAACGCGCGCTTCTGCTGCTCGATCAAGCCGCGAATGCCCGCCGCCGCCAGATCGATCAAGCGATCCATCTGCGCGCGCGTGAACGGCATGCCCTCGGCCGTGCCCTGCACTTCGACGAAGCCGCCGGCGCCGGTCATCACCACGTTCAGGTCGGTGTCACAGGCCGAGTCTTCGGCGTAATCCAGATCGAGCACCGGCTGGCCCTCATACAGCCCCACCGACACTGCCGCCACGAAATCGCGCACCGGCGAAACCGCCAACTGGCCGCCGGCCAGCAGCTTGGCGATCGCATCATGCGCCGCCACGAAGGCGCCGGTGATCGCCGCCGTGCGCGTGCCGCCGTCGGCCTGCAGCACGTCGCAATCGAGCGTGATCGTGCGCTCGCCCAGCCGTTCCAGATCGAACACCGCGCGCAAGCTACGACCGATCAGCCGCTGGATCTCCTGCGTGCGGCCGCTCTGCTTGCCGCGCGCCGCTTCGCGATCGCCGCGCGTGTGCGTGGCGCGCGGCAGCATCCCGTATTCGG
>JAFKGG010000503.1 GCA_017307915.1 Burkholderiales bacterium
CGGGTAGCCTATGCGGCGACCGGTTTGAACATCGGCACCGGTGGCCCGCCGTCGCTGGGTTTGAACACCACTTCGACGGTCTGGCCGATGCGCAGCTGATCCAGGTCGCAGTCGACGATATTGGTCATCATCGTGACGCCTTCGTCGAGCGTGACCATGGCGATCGCAAACGGCACCGGGCCGGCGCGGCGCGTGACGCTGAACGTATAGATCGTGCCGCGGCCGCTGGCCGGGCGGAACTCGGTCTGGTCGCTGCCGCAGTGCGGGCACAGCGGGCGCGGATACCAGTGCGGTTCGTTGCAGGCATTGCAGTGCTTGACGAGCAGCCGGCCTTCGGCGGCGGCTTGCCAGAACGCTGCGTTGTCGGGATACACCTGCGGTGCGGCAATGCTGCGGGTTTGCGCGGGCGTGGTCACGATCAGTTCCTTTCGAGAATCAGCGTGGCACTGCCGTGCCGTGCGGCGAGCTGGCCGCCGGTGCCCTGCGCCAGCGCCAGCGCGCAATTCTTCACTTGCACGGCCGGGTGCGCTTCGCCGCGTAACTGGCGCACTGCCTCGATCACCTTGGTGATGCCGCCACGGTTGGCCGGATGGTTGTTGCACAAACCGCCGCCGTCGGTATTGAACGGCAGCTTGCCCACGCCCGAGATCAGGTTGCCGTCGGCCACGAAGCGGCCGCCTTCGCCTTTCTTGCAGAAGCCCAGGTCTTCGAGCTGCATGATCACGGTGATGGTGAAGCTGTCGTAGATCGATGCGTACTGGATGTCGGTGGGCGTGACGCCGGCTTCGGCGAACGCCGCGGCGCCCGAGCGGGCGGCGGCCGAATAGCTGAGGTCGACGCGGCCGCCGTTGCTGTCCTTGGTGGCTTCACCGGCACCGCGCACGGTGATGAGCGGGCGCTTGAGCGTGCGGGCGATTTCGGGTCGCACCACCACCAGCGCACCACCGCCGTCGCTGACCACGCAGCAGTCCAGCTTGTGCAGCGGATCGGAGATCATCGGCGAATCGAGCACGTCGCGCACGGTGACGACGTCGCGCAGCATCGCATGCGGGTTGTGCTGCGCGTGGTGCGAGGCGGCGACCTTGACCCAGGCAAGCTGTTCGGGCGTAGTGCCCCAGTCATGCATGTGGCGTGCCGCGACCAGCGCATAGGCATTGACGGTGAGCAGGTTGAATGGCGCTTCGAACGGCGTATCGGGCAGATTGCTGCCCCAATTGCGCGCCTGCAGCCCGCTCGATGCCTCGCTGCGCGGGCGGCCGGCCAGCGTGATCAGCGCGACGTCGCATTTGCCGGCGGCGATCGCCTGCGCGGCATGCGACACATGGATGAGATAGGAAGAGCCGCCGGTATCGGTCGAGTCGACGTGGCGCGGTTTGAGCCCCATGTATTCGACCATGTTCAGCATGCCCAGGCCGGGCGCGTCGCCGGCGCAGAAATAGCCATCGACGTCGCGCAGGCTCAGGCCACAGTCGGCCAGCGCGCCGACCGCGCTTTCCATGTGAAGCTGTGCGACGGTCTTGTCGGGAGCCTTGCGTGTGGGATGTTCATAGGCGCCTGCAATGCAGGCCTGCCCGCGGATCGACATGGTCGTGGTCTCCAGGCGGTTTTGAGAAGGGCGCCTGGATTCTACGTCGTTGGGTGGTGCGGCGCAGCGTCGGCACGCCATTCGGGTGCGTTACCCGGCGGCCACGCACAGCGCCACGCCTTCGGCGGCCCAGCCTTGCGCGACCAGTTGTTCGTACAGCGTGCGGTTGGCGGTGTAGCGATGATTCGAGTCGTTGTACATCCAGCGCATGTTGTAGGCGCGATAGATCGGCACGGCTCCGGCCGGGCACCGGCCGGCGTTCGGCAGTTTCGCGTAGAAGACGATGCCTTCGTAGGTCCAGCCCGGATCGCGCTTGACCAGCTCGCATTCGGCGGGGCTGGCGGTGTAGAAGTGCGAGTTCGGGCCGATGCCGGGCGTGCCGTAGAAACGGCATACCGGATACAGTTCGGAGCTGGGCTCGCTCCAGGCGTAGAAATAGTCCTGCGTGTCCTGCCAGCCGGGGCCCGCTTCTCCTTTGTTGACGAGCTTGGCTTCGAGGGCCGAGCCGGTGCGGAAGTAGTGTCGCAAGTCGACGTTGTAGAACTCGTAGACCAACTGGTAGTTCGACAGCAGGGCCGCCCCCGAGACCGATTCCAGCGCATCGACGATGCCGCTGCCGCAGATCTGCTGGATCGTGCACTCGTATGAGTAGGGAAACGGTGCGGACGTCATCTGCAGCAGGGTGCTGAGTTCGGCGCTCGACAGGCCCGGGTGCATCGCCAGGGCCAGCGCCGCGACGCCGGATACGTGCGGCGCGGCCATGCTGGTGCCTTGCTTGACGCGAGTCTCGTAGCTGCTCGGCCCTTGCGTGCCGTTGCTGACGGTGGAGAGGATGCCGCCGGCGCTGCCATGCCGGTCGATGTCGCCGCCGGGAGCGGCGATCCGGCCGCTGAACTGGTAGTTGCTGTACGAGGCGAGCTTGCCGTCGCGGTCGGTGGCCATCACCGTGAGCACGCCGTCGCAGTTGGCCGGCGAATAGGTGGCGACGTCGACCTGGGCATTGCCGGCGGCGACCACGATCAGCGCCCCCTCGATGGTGGCGGCCTTGATCGCTTCGCGATAGACGAGGCTGCAGCCGGTGGCGCTGAGCCCGCCCAGGCTGACGTTGATGATGCGCGCCGGATACGGATTCAGCGGGACGCCCGGTACCGGCAGGCCGGCGGCCCATTTGATGCCGTCGGCAATGTCGGAGCTGGAAGCGCCGCACTTGCCCAGCACGCGCACCGGCAGGATCGAGGTTTTCCAGGCAACGCCGGCGACGCCGTATAGATTGCTGCCGTCGGCGCCGATGATGCCGGCCACGTGCGTACCATGCCATGAGCTGGCGGTGGCCGGCTTGCCGGCACCGCATTCGCCGGCGGCCGCGTAGTCGCCGGGATCGCTGGCGTCTGCGTCGCGGCCGTTGCCGTCATTGGAGTAGCGCGGGTCGGAAACGAAGTCGTAGCCGGGCAGCAAGCGGCCGCGCAGGTCGGGATGCGGCAGGATGCCGCTGTCGACCACGGCGACGACGACGTCATTCTCACCCGTGGTGTAGTCCCATGCGCTCTCGGCGTTGATCGCACCGGCGTAGCCGGCAGCAGGGCTGCGCAGGCTCCATTGCGCCGCATAGCCGGGGTCGTGCGAAACCATTTGCGGATGCGCGATCACGTCGGGTTCGGCGAGTTCGATGCCCGGTAACTGCTGCAGCTGCTGCGCCAGCGCCAGCGCGCGTTCGAGCGGGAGATTGCTCTCGAAGCCGAGCACGTGCATGCCGCCGCTCATCGCGCGCGCATAGTGCAGCGGCGTGGCGAGCGCGGCGGCGATATCGGCCAGCAGCGCCGACGGGGGCGCCTGGTCGGCGGCGGCGAGTTGCTGTACGGCCGGGTCGCTGAAACGGACGATGATGCCGCTGGCTTGCGCCGATGCGGGCAGCGATTTGGCGGCGACGCCTGCAGCGGCGCCGCTCGTGCCCGTATGGCCCAGCACCGGCGCGGGATTGATTCCCGAGCGCTGCAGCAGGCCGCCGAGCAATTGCTGCAGCGGCAGCTCGGCGGTTTCCCTGGCCGGTTTGGCCGGTGATTGCGCTCCGGCCGTCGGCAGCGACAGCATTGCCGCCAGCAGCAATGCCGGCAGGCCGGCCCGGCGGCTGTGGGATTTGCGAACAAACCGCTGGCGGGAGGGCGAATTCGACGAGGAACGGTGCATGGTCGGCGCGGGGAAGCAGCGCCGGCAAGGGCGCAGACGAAAGAGATCCATGATTGCTCGTCGTCGCCGCCGGCCGGCGCTTGAGGCGGGCCGGTCCGGTGGCCGGCATGCGCCGACGAGCGGAGCCCGCGTCGTGACGAGTTGCGCGGATGCGGCCACGCGCACGTCGGCCCGACTCCGCACTAGAATGTCTGCGTGGGAACGGCAGCACGGACAAAGAGGTTTCGTTGACAGCGGGTGATTCGATGGCGGCAGCAGGTCGATTCGGCGCGTATCGGCAGTCGCGATGCCGGCCATGCGCCAATGGGGCCGTCGATGCGGCGCGAGGGTAGCGACGCGTCGCGGTCGCCGGCCGGCCCGTCGCTCTGGCGGCGCGGTGCCGAATGGTTGGGATTTCGTGCCGGCCTGTTGCTGCTCGGGGTGATGCTGCTGGGCGGCACGCTGATCGGCGCCGGCGCCCGGCCGTTCATGTCGGCGTCGCGTTTTCGCTGGTTCCTGCGGGGCTGGGCCTCGGCCATCTTTCGCGGCTATCTGCGCGGGCTCGCCGCGATGGGGCTGTTGCGCGCCGACTTGGCCGATCTCGACCGCATCCGCGACGAAGCCTCGCTGATCCTGGCGCCGAACCATCCCGGCCTGCTCGATGCGGTGCTGGTCATCTCGCGGTTGCCGCGCACCGTCTGCATCATGAAGGCTTCGCTGTGGGACAACCTGTTCCTGGGCGCCGGCGCGCGCATGGCCGGCTACATCCGCAACGATTCGCCGCGCTCGATGGTCAGGCTGTCGGTGCAGGCGCTGGCCGAAGGCGGCCAGCTGCTGGTGTTTCCCGAGGGCACGCGCAGCACGCAGGCGCCGATCGGCCCGCTGAAGCCGGCGTTCGCGGCGATCGCGCGGCGCGCAGGCGTGCCGGTGCAGACGATCATCATCGAGACCGACTCGCGTTATCTTGCCAAGGGCTGGCCGCTGTGGCGCAAGCCGCCGCTGCCGCTGCGCTTCAAGGTGCGGTTGGGGCCACGGGTGCAACCCGATGGCACGGTCGATGAACTGGTGTCGCGCGTGGCCGATTGTTTTCGCGCCGAGCTGGGCGGTGCTGCGCGGGCGGCGCCGGCGTGCACGCCGCCTTCCACGTCATCCGTCACGCCGGGCGTGGAGCCGGCCGCCGCACCGCCAGCGCATGGCGGTGCCCGGTTGCGTAGTGACGATCTTTCCCTGTCGATGACCTCTGCCCGTTTGCCTGTCGATGATCGATGACGCTTCGCGTACGCACCTGGTTCTGATTCCGTCGTACGACTCGGGCCCGCTGCTGGCCGCCACGGTGCGCGAGGCGCGGGCGCACTGGAATCCGGTGTGGGTGGTGATCGACGGCAGCACCGACGGTTCCGAGCAGGCCGTCGAGCGGATGGCGCGCGACGATGCCGGGCTGCGCGTGCTCAAGCTGGCCGCCAACGGCGGCAAGGGCGCGGCACTGCTGCATGGCCTGCTGGCCGCGCGCGCGGCCGGCTACACGCATGCGCTGGCGATGGATGCCGACGGCCAGCATCCAGGCGAAGCGATCGGCCGTTTCATGGCTCTGTCGCAGCAGCATCCGCAGGCGATGATTCTGGGCGCGCCGATCTTCGATGCGTCGGCACCGGCCCTGCGCGTCAAGGGGCGGCGCGTGTCGAACTGGTGGACCAATCTCGAAACGCTGTGGAACGGCATCGACGATTCGCTGTTCGGCTTTCGCGTCTATCCGATCGAGCCGCTGGTGCGCATCATGCAGCGCCAGCGCTGGATGCGCCGCTACGACTTCGACGTGGAAGCAGCGGTGCGGCTCGATTGGGCCGGCGTGCCGCCGATCAGCGTGGCCACGCCGGTGCGCTACCTGAGCGCCGAGCAGGGCGGCATCTCGCACTTCAACTACCTGCGCGACAACCTGCTGCTGATCGGCATGCATGCGCGGCTGATGGCCGGCTTCGTGCTGCGACTGCCGATGCTGCTGGCGCGGCGCATGCGGCGGCGATGAGTCAAGGCAGCGCGCGTGGTTTGGTGGCCGTGTATTCCGAGAACAGGCTGATCTCGACGTAGCGGTCGACCGCTTCGAAGCCGACGTCGCGCAGCGTCTGCATCACGGTCTCGGGCGGCACGCAGGCGTCGATCGTGTCCCAGTAGTAGCGCCACATCTCGGGCGTGCGCCGATGGCGACCGAGCATGCGGCCGACGGTGGGCAGCAGGCGGTTCATGTACAGGCTCAGCGCCCAGTGCGCGAACCGGCCGGAGGGGCGCGTCAGTTCGAGGATGCAGACGCGCCCGCCGGGTTTGAGCACGCGCTGGAACTCGCTGAATGCCGCGTGCAGCGACGACAGATGGCGCAGCGCGAAGCCCATGCTGAGGAAATCGACGCTGGCATCGGGCAGCAGCAGTTGCTCGGCCGTGCCGTTCAGCAGCTGCACGCCTTCGGGCACGATCGCGTTCGCCATCATGCCGGCGCTCGGGTCGACGCCGGTGACCAGCGTCGGATCGCCGACGATTTTGGCGGCCTCGCGTGACACCAGCCCGGTGCCGACGCCGACGTCGCAGACCCGCATGCCCGGCGCCAGTCCGGCACGTAGCAGCGCCTGGTGCCGGTACCAAGGGCCGGTGCCCAGCCCCATGATCCGTTCCATGCGGTCGTAGTCGACCGAGGTCTCGTCGAAGATCTTGCCGACGAAGGCGCGGCGGTGCGCTTCATCGGCATAGTAGGCGGGCAGCACCGGATGCGGGATGACGGTGTCGGGTGCCTTGGTCGGCGGTCGGTCGGTGCCCATGCGCGAGCCCTTTCGAGTGGCGGTTGCGTTGTCGGTCGGGTCCGGCTTGCCTTGCGGTCGGCGGGCTCAGACGATGCCGCCGTTGATCGCGATGACTTGTCCGGTGATGTAGGCGGCCTCGTCGCCAGCCAGGAATGCGACCAACGCGGCGACTTCGGCGGGCTGGCCTGCGCGCTGCATCGGCACCTGCTGCGCGATGAGCTGCGGCGAAAAGGCGTCGCGGCTCATCGCGGATTCGATGATGCCGGGCGCCACCACGTTGACGGTGATGCCGCGGCTGGCCACTTCCAGCGCCAGCGAGCGTGATGCGCCTTGCACGCCGGCCTTGGCCGCGGCGTAGTTGGTCTGGCCGCGGTTGCCGAAGCTGGCGGCGATCGACGAGATGCTGATGATGCGGCCCCAGCGCGTGCGGATCATCGGCAGCAGCAGCGGCTGCGTCACGTTGAAGAAGCCGTGCAGCGAGACGTCGATGACCTTGCGCCAGCGTTCGTGGCTCATGCCGGGCATGACGACGTCGTCGTGGATGCCGGCATTGTTGACGATGACCTGCACCGGGCCCGCGTCGACGATCGCCTGCAGCGCCTGCGCGCTGGCCTGGGCATCGGTGACGTCGAAGCAGACCGCTTGGGCCGAGCCGCCGGCGGCGGTGATCGCGGCGACGGTGGCGGCAACGGCGTCGCCGTTCTGATGCGCGTGCGCGATCACGTGCAGGCCCTGGCGCGCCAGCCGCTGCGCGATGGCGGCGCCGATGGCGCCACTGGCGCCGGTGACCAGTGCGCGGCGTGGGCCGTCCTGGCGCGGTGAGTCGTTCATGGTTGCCGACCTTGGGCGGTGCGGTGTGCCTGCTCGTGTTCGGTGCCTGTGCCTGTAACTGTGGCAGTGGCAGTGGCAGTGGCGGCAGAGAGGATCACGGTGGCGCGGCCGCGCGCCACGGCACGTTGGCCGGCGTCGACCTGCAGCGCATATTGGGCAGCCGTCGCATCGCCCGACAGCAGCGTCACGGTAATGTCCAGGTCGGCGTCGAGATCGTCAAGCCGCGGCACGAACAATTGCAGCTCGCGCACGCCGGCCAGCATGCCGCGCGGCAGCCGCGTGCCGATGGCCGTGCCGCCGCTCATCGCCTGGCACGCCTGGTGCAGGGCCATCGCCTGCGCCGCGTATTCCACCGCGCAGGCGGCGCCGAGCCGGCCGTCGGCGTCGGCCATCGGGTTGGCGCGCTGGGTTGCGATGCGGCTCGTGCAGTGCAACCGTTGCGCGTCGCAGGCCAGCACTTCATCGATCAGGCACATGCTGCCGCGATGCGGCAGGACGGCGGCGATGTTCTCGCGCGTCAAGCGCATGGCAGCACCTTGACCGGCAGCGACTGGCCGTCGAGCGCTTCGAGCCTGACCGTGCCCCAGCGGCCGGCTGCGATCGCCGCCAGCAGCGGCAGGCAGCGTGCCGCCGGTACGCTGCTGCGCAGTGCCTCCAGTCCTTCGTCGTCGAGCCGGTCGTGCGCTTGCTCGGCGAGCGCGTGGAGTTCGATGCGTGCCAGTCGCGTCGGCGCCGCGGGTGGGGTGAGCAGCAGCGCGAGGCCGAACGGCGCGGCCAGCGGGCGCGTCGCATGGATCGGTTCCGGGTACGGCACTTCGGAACTGATCAGCGCCACCGGCTGGCCGCTGGCGATCGCCTGCACGCCGGCTTCGAGCAGCCCGGCGCTGAAGCTGCCGTCGAACGCGCACAGGCTGTTGCTGGGGGCGCGCACGCCGGCGGCAATGCTCCAGTAGCCGGCCGGCGCGTTGTGCACCGAGTTCGTGAAGCGCGTCGGCGACACCAGCGGTTCGGGCTGGGCCAGCGCTTCACACAGGGCGTGGCAGTTGTCGCCGTCGCCCGACGATGAGGCGAACACGGTGGCCACCGTGGCCGGATCGACCGGTGCGGCATGGGCGAACATCTGTTCGACGGCTGCCAGGGCCAGCCGCGTGGCATTGCCGACACGGCGGCGTTCTGCCGCGGGCAATCGCTGCGGTGCTGGAATCAGCGGCGGCGTGTTCTGCCAGGGCTGGTGGCCGCCGAGCACCGACTGCGCGGTGGCCCAATCCGGCAGGCCCGGCGCCAGCAGGCCGATCGCGTCGATACCCAGTGTCAGTGCGCCGCGGCTCATGACGCGCGCTCCGGTCCGGCTGCGCCGGCGGCGGCCCGTACGGCGCTGCCGTGTTCGAAGATCAGCGTGCAGTTGGAGCCGCCGAAGCCGAACGAGTTGCTCATCACGCGGCGCAGCGGCTGGCGCCGGTTGGCCAGCAGGTAAGGACTGCGCAGCGTCGGGTCGAGCGTCTCGACGTTGCGTCCGCCCGGCAGCAGGCCTTGGCGCAAGCACAACAGCGAGACGACTGCTTCGAGCGCCCCGGCCGCGCCCAGCGTGTGGCCGTGCGTGCCTTTGGTGGAGCTGACAGGCACCAGGCCGGCGAACACCGAATCGACCGCCGCGTCTTCGGCGCGGTCATTGCTCGGCGTGGCCGTGCCGTGCAGGTTCACGTAGTCGATGTCGGCCGGTTGCAGGCAGGCGCTGGTGAGCGCATGGCGCATCGCGGCTTCGGCACCCGCGCCGTCGGGGCACGGGCTGGACATGTGATAGGCGTCGCTCGATTCGCCGCAGCCGGTGAGGTAGCAGTCGTCAGGGGCGAGCGTGTCGCTGCGTTCGAGCAGTACGAAGGCGGCCGCTTCGCCCAGCGAGATGCCGTTGCGGTGCTGATCCCAGGGCTTGCACGGGCCGCTGGACAGCAGTTCGAGCGAACCGAAGCCGTACAGCGTGGTCAGGCACAGCGAGTCGACGGCACCGACCAGCGCGGCGTCGATCAGGCCGACGTCGATGGCGCGCTGTGCACTGGCATGCGCCTTGGCACCCGACGAACAGGCGGTGGAGATGACGAAGGCGGGGCCGCGCAAGCCGTGGCGTTGCCGGATGAAGCGGGCCAGCGAGGCCGTGTTGTGCGTGGTCGCGTATTGGAAGTCGGCCGGTAGCGCGCCGGTCGCCGGATCGCGGCGCCGATAGGACAGCTCGAGCTGCAGCATGCCCGAGGTGCTGGTGCCGACGAACAGGCCGATGCGATGCGCGCCGTAGCGCTCTCGCAGCGAATCGAGCGCCGCTTCGAAGCCGTCCTGCCGCAGGCCGAGCTGCGCCAGGCGATTGTTGCGGCAGTCGTAGGCGGCCAGCCCCGACGGCAGGCGTTCGTCGTCGACGCCGGGCACTTCGCCGATCCAGGTGGGCAGCGTCGCGCCATCGAAGCGACACGGCGCCAGCCCGCTGCGGCCGCTCATCAGCGCATCGAGCAGCGCGGCATTGCCGGTGCCGACGCAACTGGTGGCAGTGAAGGCGGCGATGCGGATCGCAGTGCGGGGCGGCATCGCGGTGGCGGGCATCGGTGGCTCAGGCTTGCGGGTTGGTCGGTGGGGCGCCGAACTGGGTGGGCGATGGGCGTTCGGCGGCGGGCAGCGTGTTGGCCGGCAGCTCGCCGATCAGCAGCACGTTGGCGAACGGCGTGCCCTCGCTCAGGCGCTGCGTGCGCACGCGAAAGCCGTGCTCCTGCAACATCCCGCACCAGTCGGCGAGCGGGCGGCAGTATAAACGGCCGAGCCGGTGGCCACGCACGAAGGTGACCAGTGCATCGACCCACTGGCTGGCGCGAAAACGCCAGCCGCCGGCGGCATCGCCCACGCGAAGCAGCAGCCGGCCGCCGTGTGGCGACAGGGCCTGCGCGACGCGCTGCAGAACGCGCTGCTGCGCGGCGTGATCGACGTAGTGCAGCACGTCGAGGATGACGACGATATCGGCTTGGCCCAATGGCGTAGCCGTGATGTCGCCCAGTTCGATTCGTGCGGCGGCGCCGAGCGCGGCGCGGGCGCGTTCGACGTCGGCGGGCATCAGTTCGATGCCGTGGAACGCGGCTTGCGGCGGTGCTACCCATGAGGCGGGCCAGGCGCCGCGCGCATGGGCCTGAGCGGCGGCCGGCAGCAAGGCCGCCAGCAGGGCCTGGCCGCAACCGAGGTCGAGGATGCGAACCGGGTCGGCGGCGGTCGGCTGCGGTGCTGCCGGTTGCGGCGACACCTGTGGCGAGACGCGCTCCGGCGTGGGTTGCCGGGGCTCGGCCGACCCTGGTCCGGCCGTAACACGTGCCAACAGACCTTGCGATAGCAGATACTCGAAAGCCGGATCGCCGAGCAGCTTGCCGCGCGCAAAGCCGTGTGCGAAGCGGCCGGCGCTGCGGTAGCGGGCGGCCGCGGCGTCGGCCAGCTGCCGGAACTCGCGGCTTCTCATCGATTCGCCTCGCGCGTCATCGGATCGCCTCGCGCAACGTGACGGCCTGCAGGCGCAGCTCGTCGATGCGGGCCAGCAGCCGCGGCAGCACCTCGAACAGCACCGGGCGGCCGTGCGCGTCGCGCGCGCAGTGGCCGTCGTGCAGCAGCAGGATGTCGCCGGCGGCCAGGTTGCGCGCCAGCTTGCGATAGACGGTGTCGGGCCGGCCCTCGACGGTATCGAAGCCGCGCCGCGTCCAGGCGGCCAGCCGCAGGTTCAGTGACGCCAGCACGGGTTCGAGCAGCGGGTTGCGCAGGCCGGCCGGCGCGCGGAAAAAGCGTGGTGCCTCGCCCACGGCGGCGGCGATGCTGCGCTGCGCTGCGTCGATTTCGCGGCGCAGGGCACCGCTGCCCAGAAAGGCGAAGGTATGCCGGTGCCGCTGCGTATGGTTTTCGATCGTATGCCCTTGCTCGACGATGCGCCGTGCCAGTTGCGGATGCGCTTGCAGGCGTTCGCCGATGCAAAAGAAGCTGGCCCGCGCGCCGCAGGCGGCGAGTTGCTCCAGCACGAACGGCGTCAGCTCGGGGTTCGGGCCGTCGTCGAAGGTGAGCGCGATGCGGCCGGCGCCGTCGGTGGGTGGCAGCCGCGTGATGTTCGGCCCCAGCAGCGATGATCGGGGCAGTAGGCCGGCGGTGGTGAGCAGCGCATGGTTGGCAGCGACGCCGCCCAGCCACCAGGGCCAGGCCTGCGGCGCCAGCAGGCAACCGGCGCCCATCAGCGCGTGCCAGGCCAGCGATGCGTCGAGCGCGCGCGGCCGGCGGCGCGGCAGCGCTGCGCCGGCGCGTGGCGACCCGGTGCCGACGTCCATGTGCGGCGGTCCGGCGCGGCGGCGCGATTCAATGTCTGGCGTCATCTGGCATGGTCGCTGCGCGGGCAGGGCGGTTCGATCCGATCCAGGCTGCGGCCAGCGCCAGCGCGAGCGCCGCGCCGACGGCAACCGTCGTGCCCAGCGCTGATAGTAACGGAACGTGTGAGAACGCCAGCACGCCGAAGCCGCCGACAGTGGCCAGGTTGGCGAACACCAGCGAGGCCAGCATGCCGGGCTGCTGGTTACCCTGCGTTTGTGCGGCGCGAAAGAACAGCGTGTAGTTGCTGCCGACGGCCACCACCAGCAGCAGGCCGACCAGGTGCAGCAGGCTCATCTGGCGGCCGGCAGCGGCGAACATCGCCATGCACAGCACGACGGCACCGGCCAGCGGCGCGCTGACCACCGCGACGGCGCGCAGCGAGCGCAGCGAGAACGCCAGCAGCATCACGATCGCCGCGGCGCCGCCGATCGACAGCACGATCGCTTCTTGCAGATAGCTGCCATAGAGTCGGTCAGTTTCCTGTTTGAGGTCGAGCACGCGCACGCTGGCCTGCGCCGGCCGGGGCAGCGCGGCGGCGATGGCTTGCAGATCGAGCCCGGTGGGCGACGTCGATGGCGCGCGCAACGGCAGGATCACGGTGACTTGGTGCGGCGTCGTCGTGATCAGCGCTTCCACCTTCAGGCCCAGTTGCGTGCCGCGCAAGTCGTCGCGCGATAGCAGCGGCGCCGTGCGCGCTGCGGCCGCCTGTTCGACGAATGGCGTCAGCCGCTCGGCGCGCAGCGGCAGGCCCGCGGCGGCCTGGGCCAACCGCTGGCGCAGCGTGTCGGGTTCGGGCAGCGCAGCGCGGCGCGCCTGCTGGGTGCGCTGGCTCGGCAGCACGTTGGCCGGTGATTCGTAGCCGCCGAGCCGCCCCTGCTCGACCAGCGCATCGAGCGCCGCGCCGACCGCTTCGGCCGCTTGCAGCGCCGCTTCGAGGTCGCCGGCGCGCACCACCACCATCGAGCGCACGTCGGGCGCGCCGACGGCGCCGCGCAGTTCCTCGTCGAGCCGCTGCGCCGCTGCCGATACCGGGTTCAGCGACGCGATGTCGTGGTCCCACAATTGACGATGCTGTGCGATGACGACCGCCAGGCTTGCCAGCACCAGCGCCAGCGTCGGCCAGCGCAGTAGACGGGCCGCGTCGATCAAGCGCTGCAGCAGCCTTTCGAAGCCGGTCAGATCGGGCGCACGGTAGCGTGCCGGCGTGAGCGGCGGCAGTACGAAGCGCGTGACCAGCGCGGCGGTGAGCAGGCCCGCGGTGGCAAACACGGCGATCTGCGTCAGCCCCGGAAAGCCCGACAGCGCCAGCGCACAGAAGCCGGTCATCGACGTAAGCACGCCCAGGCGGATGGTGGCCCAGAACGAGCGCTGCGCGGCGCCGCGCAGCGTCGCGCCG
>JAFKGG010000504.1 GCA_017307915.1 Burkholderiales bacterium
GAATGATGCCCTGCATGCGCCGCATCTGCCGCTCGGCCTGCGACATGTCGGCGCCGGCCGCGGCCTGCTGGAACTGCGCCGGCAGCTTGTCGAGCATCGACGACAGCCCGCCCATCCGGTTCATCTGGCCGAGCTGCGCCGCGAAATCGTTCAGATCGAAGCGATTGCCGGCCTTCAGCTTGTCGGCCAGTTCCTTGGCGGCCTGCTGATCGACGACCTTGTGCGCTTCCTCGACCAGCGACAGGATGTCGCCCATGCCCAGGATGCGGTTGGCCATGCGCTCGGGGTGGAAACCCTCGAGCCCGGTAAGCTTTTCGCCGACGCCGACGAACTTGATCGGAGCGCCGGTCACCGCCTTCACCGACAATGCCGCCCCGCCGCGCGAATCGCCGTCGAGCTTGGTCAGCACCACGCCGGTCAGCGGCAGCGCGTCGCGGAACGCCTTGGCCGTGTTGACCGCATCCTGGCCCTGCATCGCGTCGACCACGAACAGCGTCTCGATCGGCTTCAACTGCGCGTGCAGCTCGGCGATCTCGCGCATCATCTGCTCGTCGATCGCCAGCCGGCCGGCGGTGTCGACGATCAGCACGTCGTGGTAGTGCGTGCGCGCCCATTGCAACGCGCCGGCGGCGATGTCGGCCGGCTTCTGGTCAGGCGTCGACGCGAAGAAGTCGGCGCCGGCCTGCTCGGTGACGGTGCGCAACTGCTC
This sequence comes from Burkholderiales bacterium, assembly GCA_017307915.1. Taxonomy (GTDB): domain Bacteria; phylum Pseudomonadota; class Gammaproteobacteria; order Burkholderiales; family Burkholderiaceae_E; genus Zeimonas. Next base: position 710 of record JAFKGG010000504.1, read on the forward strand.
GATGGCGGCCGGCCGGTAGACGTCACAGGAAACGGTCAGCACCTTCTTTTTCTTGGTCTCGCGCAGCCATTTGGCCAGCTTGCCGACCGTGGTGGTCTTGCCGGCGCCCTGCAGGCCGGCCATCAGCACGATCGCCGGCGGCTGCGTGGCCAGGTCCAGCTCGGCGGTCTGCCCGCCCATCAGCTCGGTCAGCTCGCGGTTGACCACGCCGACCAGCGCCTGGCCGGGGGTCAGGCTGCCGACCACGTCCTGGCCCAGCGCCTTTTCGCGCACCTTGGCGATGAAATCGCGCACCACCGGCAAGGCCACATCGGCCTCGAGCAGCGCGATGCGGATCTCGCGCAGCATTTCCTGCGTATTGGCTTCAGTGAGCCGGGCTTCGCCGCGCATGGTCTTGACGACGCGCGCGAGCCGTTGCGAGAGGTTCTCGAGCATGGCCTTGGAGTAAACTGGATTCGTGCAGATTCTACTGATAATCGTTCACTTGCTCGCCGCCCTGGCTTATCTGGCTGCCTGGCGTGCGCCGGCACGCTTTACCGGCTTTCTGATGCTGGGCGGCCTGTCGCTGCACGCGGCGGCGCTGTATGCCGCCATCGCCGGCGCCGATACCTGGCGCTTCGGCTTCGCTCCCATATTGTCGGCCACCTTGTGGATCGGCGTGGCCGTGCTGTGGATCGAAGGTCTGTCGGTCAGGGTCGAGGCGCTGCGCATCATCGTACTGCCGGCGGCGGCGCTGGCGGCCTTGCTGCCGCTATGGTTTCCCGGGGCCGACATGAGCGCCTACGCGGTGCGGCCGCTGTTCCTGCCGCACCTGCTGATCGGCACCATGGCCTACGGCGTGCTGGCCATGGCGGCCGTGCATGCGCTGCTGATGACGGCTGCCGAAAGGGCGCTGCACGGCGGCTTCGACGACCAGGGTTCGTCGCCGTTTCACCGCTTTCTCGATGATCTGCCGCCGCTGCTGGTGTTAGAGCGCATCCTGTTTCGCTTCATTGCGCTGGGCTTCGCGCTGCTCACGCTCACGGCCGCCAGCGGCGTGCTGTTTTCCGAAGAGGTGTTCGGCCGGCCGCTGACCTTCGATCACAAGACCGTGTTCACGCTGATCGCGTGGGCCGTATTCGGCCTGCTGCTGCTGGGCCGCCGGCTGTGGGGCTGGCGCGGCCGCACCGCGCTGCGTCTGACTTTCGGCGGCTTTTTCCTGCTGCTGCTGGCGTACGTCGGCAGCCGTTTCGTGCTCGAAGTCATCCTGCACCGGCTCTGATGGGCAAGCTACTGAGTTGGATCATTCTGATCGGCCTGGTCTGGGCGGCCATCAAGCTGCTGCAGATCAGCCAGCGCAAGCGCGAGGCGGCGCGCCGGGCGGCGGCCGACGCATTCGGTGACGGTGCCGGCACCGACGAGGCCGGATCGGGCGCCGGCAACGGCACCGGCAGCGGGGTGGCGCGCAAACCCTTCGGCGAATCGATGGTGCAATGCGCGCATTGCGGCGTGTTCATGCCGCGCTCGGCGGCGCTGCCGCACGGCGACCGGTTCTACTGCGACAGCGAACATCAACGGCTCGACAGCAACAGGGGGACATAGATGGAACCATCCGTGCTCGGCGAAGACGGCCGTGTCGAACAGGGGCGCAAGCTGGCGACGATCTGCTATGCGCTCTACGCGGTGTCGTGCCTGATCGGCGTTGCCGCGGTCGCGGCGATCATCATCAACTACCTGAAGCGCGACGATTACGCCGGCACCTGGGTGGCCAGCCACTTCGAATGGCAGATCAAGACCTTCTGGTATGCGCTGGCCGGTGCCGTCGTGGGTTGGTTGCTGATGATCATCCTGGTCGGCTTCCTGGTCCTGCTGCTGGTCTGGGTGTGGGTCATCTACCGCGTGGTCAAGGGTTGGCTGGCCTTGTACGAGGGTAAGCCGGTGGATGCGACCAAGCTGTTGTGATGGGGCATTGCGGCGAGGGGGGCGCAACGGCGCCGCTGATGCGAAGGGCGGTTTCTACGCGATTCACCTGTTCCAGATCTTCTGCCACGCAGCGAATTCAGACGGCCTGATCTGGTAGCGCGCGAAATTGCCCTCGTGCAGACTGATCAGCTCGCTTTCGGCCAGCTCCTGGAATCGTTCGCGGTCCTTGGCTTCGAGATGCTCCCGCGCCCAGGCGTAGATCAGCGTGGTGGCCCGTTTCTGGTTCAGGCGTTTGCGTACGACGGTGCCGACCACTTCGCGCAGCGCGGCCCGGTGGTGCTGCCGGAAGGGGTCGGGTGCCGCCAACGATTGCTGTACGGCGGCGTAGCGCGCTGCCGAACGTTCGTAGGCCCAAATGAAGACGTCGCGCAGTAATTCGATCTGGTTGCGCTCGTAGACGCCGAGTACCGCTTCCGTATAGGTGCTGCGCGGCACGTCTGCGAACGAAAGCGGTGCCAGATTGCCCCTGATCATCGGAATGTTCGCGGCCAGCCGAGATACGCGTTTGTTGACGTCGTCGAACGGTTGCAGATAGGGAAGCTGAACCATCACGAACAAGGCTTGTTCGAATGGATCCCTGATGGCTGTAGCCGTTGCGAGCAGTTGCTCGAAGCACTCTTCGATGAGCTGCGGCACTTCCAGCGGATGAAAGACCGAGCGTTCGATGCCCACGCCGATGTGCCGGAGCCTGCCCGTGGCCTCGGGGTCGGCCAGCAGGTTGTCCGCCAGCAGCGCATGAAGGTTGAGGATGGTATAGCGGTTGAAGCCGATGCTAGGGGCGCCTTCCACCAGGAACTCGATGGCGTCCTTGTGGTTCAGGATCATCTGCGCTTCGAGTCGCTGCTTGCCTTGCGCCTCTTCGCCGAGATCGAGCAGGCGCTTGGTGTCGAGCAGCGAATAGGTGTTGCCCTCCAGCCGGCTCGAATTCCATGACAACTCGATCAGCAGCCGGTTCATGATCTGCCGCGCATAGGTGCCAGCGGGCTGCTCGGCAGCTTGGTATGCGCCTACGGCACGCAAATGGCGGCGTTCGTTCTGCGAGAGATAAAAGGTGGTATTTGGCCGATACGAATCGAGAAAGGCACGGTTGTAGCCGACCGGTTTGCGCGCGTGCAGCGGCCTGCGAACGTACCGCTGAACCTCGATGGCTGGGGCGGACAGCGGCAGCGCGGTGTTGCTCGGCGTCGAACGCTCGTCAACCTGCGCCGCGCCCGTGCTGGATGTGGCCGGCAGCCGATAGCGTGAGCCGCGCCGCGTGCCGGTGATGGCGAGGCGGCCATGATCGACGAGCAGCTTGAGCCGGTATTGCAGCGTGCGAAGCGGCAGCGCGCTGCCCAGCGCGTCTGCGATTTGTTGTGCGGTCAGCCCCTCTGGGTGGGCTTGCACGATTTCCTGTAGCGCCTGCAAATCCCGCTCTGATACGCGCTTGACCATGGGATCCTTTGTTGCGCATGAGAGCTTTTGCGCAACTCATTCCGGTTTTGCGCAATTCAGAATAGTATGCGCAACATTGGAAGATTATGCGCAACAAAATGTTTGCAAACAAACAATTTGTTGTTGGCACTGCCCGTCAAGACGACCGATACGAAAACCCACCCAAGGGCATCGTATAACTATGCGCCGCATGCGCGATGTTGGTCAGCGGATCCACCGCACGCAGCGTCACATACGCCGTCGTGCCCGCCACCGTATACGTGCCCACGACCACGAACTGCGCACTATGGCTGGCCGTCAGATCGCGCACCTCGCGCGACAGCATCAGCTCGCCCTGGCTGCTGCGGATGAACAGCTCGTTGCGCATGCGCAGCTCGATCACCGGCACGCCATGGCGGATCAGACCGGCCGATACCTGCTCGGCAACCATGCGGCCGAAGCTCGACGACTCTTCCAGCCGATCGAGATTGACCACGGTGGAAACCAGCACCGGCGCGCCGGCATGCACGCGATCGCGCAGCGCGCGCGCCAGCGCTTCGGCGGCGTCGCGATTGGCGCGCACGATCTGCGCGGCCGGCGTGGGCTCCGAGATCATGTCCATCGTGCTGGCGCAGCCGCCCAGCAGCGTGGCCAGCAGCAGGCTGCCCAGCAGCGTGCGGCGGTGTTGGTCGACCGGGCCGCGCGCATCGGCGGCGCGTGCATCAAGCACCCGGCGCACTTTCACTCACCCCCTTGTACGCGGATCACGCGCCCGGCGGTGCCGTACAAGCCGAAGTCGGCGCCGTCGAAGTAATACACGTCGGTCTTGCGCATCTGATAGGCGCCTTCGGTGATCACCGAGGTGGTGATCGCGATCTCGTTGCGCGGCCGCACGCCCGGCTTCAGGAAGTAGCGCACCGTGTCGCCGAACGCGCCGGTGGCCATCAGGCCGGCGCGCCAGTTGTCGGTCACGATCTCGCGCAGCACCAGCACACCGGCGCTGAGCAGCGTCAGCGCGGCGGGGAACATCGTGTCAGCGCGCGAATAATGCGTTGCGGACATGGTATTGAATTCGACCTTGTAGGCCGCCGAATCGGGCTGCGTCATCACTACCGCGCCGCGGCGCGCAAAGCTGGTGACCAGGAACTCCGATAGCGCGGCCTCGAACGGCGTGCGGTCGCGCACCGGCACGATGTAGACCACCACGCCGGCGCCCAACCGTGCCACCACCTGTTCGGCGATGTCATCGGCGATCACCGTCCAGTGCTGCATCGCAGCGGTGCGCGGCTGCGTTGCGTAGGGAAAGCCGGTGACCTGCGGCGCGTCGATCGCCCAGCCGGTGCTGCCGGCGCACAAGGCGGCCGCCAGCGTCGCCGCGCGTGCGAGCGGCAGCGTCAGCAACGTTGAAAAGCAGCGGCGCGGCATCGATGTCCCTGTCGGCGTTTCATGTTCCTTCGGTCGACGCATGGCCGCGAAGGACGGTTTTTCGAAGGCTGACACTAGCGCGCTTTCAGATGTCAGCAAACCGTTGGCGGGTGGATGGTCGGAACTGACGGAAGGGTGGTCGCTTGCCCTCAATCAATGTTTGACGAGTGCAGTGGCCTAGGATCATCCTCACGATTCCCTACGTTCCCCACGACGAGGAGACCCGCCATGGAAGTCACGACCGAGCGTTTGCTTTGGATGTACGAGACCATGCTGCTCATCCGCCGCTATGAAGAGACGCTGGCTCAGGTCTATCTGGAAGGGAAGTTGCCGCCGAACATTCAGAAGGGATTGGCCTTCGACATCGCCGCCGGTCCGATCCCCGGCGAGATGCATCTGGCGGCCGGGCAGGAGCCGGTTGCGGTCGGCGTCTGCGCCCATCTGAACGATGCCGACACGGTGGTCGGCACGCACCGCCCGCATCATTTCGCCATTGCCAAGGGCGTGCCGCTCGACGCGATGACGGCCGAAATCTACGGCAAGGTCACCGGCCTTGGCCGCGGCAAGGGCGGCCACATGCATCTGTTCGATCCGGCGCGCCGCTTCAGTTGCAGCGGCATCATCGGTGCCAGCCTGCCGCCGGCCTGCGGCGCTGCGCTGGCGGCCAAGAAGCTGGGCAGCGGCGCGGTGGCCGTGGCCTTCTTCGGCGAAGGCGCTGCCAATCAGGGATCGTTTCACGAGTCATTGAACCTGGCCGCGCTGTGGCGCTTGCCGGCGGTGTTCATCTGCGAAGACAACCGCTACGCGATCTCGGTACCCAAGACGCAGGCCACCGCCGTCACATCGAACGCGGTGCGTGCGGCCGCCTACGGCATCGAAGGCATCAGCGTCGAACACAACGATGCCGTGGCCGTCTATGAAGCCGCCGGCCGCGCGGTGGCCCGCGCACGCAACGGCGAAGGGCCCACGCTGATCGAAGTGAAAACCGATCGCTACATGGGCCACTTCCAGGGCGACCCCGAGGTATACCGGCCCAAGGGCGAAGTCGACGAACTGCGCAAGAACGATCCGATTCCCGCGTTGGGCCAGCGCCTGCGCGGCGACGGCTTCGGTGACGCGCAGGACAAGGCGATTCGCGATCGCGTCGAAGCGCGCATCCGCGCCGCTTTCGATTTCGCGCGCAACAGCGAGTATCCGGCGGTGGCGGAAGCAACCGAACACGTGTTCGCTTGAAGGAGACTCAGCCATGAGCAACAACCGAATTCTCACGATGGCTCAGGCGATCGCCGAAGCGATCGGCCAGGAGATGGAACGCGACCCGCGCGTCTTTGCGATGGGCGAAGACATCGGCCGCTACGGCGGCATTTTCGGCGCCACCGGCGGCCTGCTCGACCGTTTCGGGCCCGAGCGCATCATGGACACGCCGATCTCGGAAACCGCCTTCATCGGCACCGCCACCGGCGCCGCCGCCGAAGGCATGCGCCCGATCGTCGAGCTGATGTTCGTCGATTTCTTCGGCGTGTGCATGGACCAGATCTACAACCATCTGGCCAAGAACACCTACATGTCGGGCGGCGCGCTGAAACTGCCGGTGGTGCTCACCACCGCGATCGGCGGCGGCTATGGCGACGCCGCGCAGCACTCCCAGTGCCTGTATTCGATCTTCGCCCACGTGCCGGGCCTGAAGGTCGTGGTGCCGTCCAATGCTTATGACGCCAAGGGGCTGATGATCGAAGCGATTCGCGACGACAACCCGGTGATGTTCTTCTATCACAAGGGCATCATGGGCCTGCCGTGGATGCGCTATTACGAAGGCGCTTCCACCCACGTGCCCACCGAGTCGTACACCGTGCCGTTCGGCAAGGCCGCGGTCGTGCGTGAAGGGCGCGACGTCAGCATCGTGACGCTCAGCCAGATGGTGCACAAGGCGCAGCTCGCGGCACAGGAACTGCACGGCCAGGGCATCGAGGCCGAGATCATCGACCTGCGCACGCTGGTGCCGCTCGACGTCGATACGGTGGTGCGCTCGGTCACCAAGACCGGCCGCCTGCTGGTGGCCGATGAAGACTATCTGAACTTCGGCCTGAGCGGCGAGATCGCCGCATTGGTGGCCGAGCGGCTCGACACCATCGCGCTGAAGGCGCCGGTGCGGCGGTTGGGCGTGCCCGGCGTGCCGATCCCGTACAGCCGGCCGCTGGAAGAAGCGGTGATTCCGTCGACGCAGCGCATCGTCGAGGCGTGCCAGCAATTGTGCAAACAGCCGCTGAGAACCGCCGCATGAGCGAACTCGACATCACGTTGCCCGACGCGGCATGGGAAGGCGTCGATCAGAACGTCGAGGCGCTGCTCGACGCCTGGCTGATGCAGCCGGGCGACCATGTCGAAGCCGGGCAACCGGTGGCGCGTGTCGTGCTGGTCAAGACCAACATCGACATCGTGGCACCGGCCAACGGCACCATCGCCGGGATTGCGGTGCAGGCGGGCGAGACCTTCGGTCGCGGCCAGGCGCTGGGCTCGTTGCGGTCCGATTGACGTGACGTGGCGACCGCCCGGGCTGCCGATGCAGACCTTGCAGGAGCAGGCCCAGGGGCCGCAAGCGCCATCGTCAGCGTCATCGCCGCCGGTGCCATCGCCGGCGGCGGCATCATCGCCGGCGTCGCCCGTTCCCCTGCGTGAGCCGATCGTGCGCGTCGCGATCGGTTCGCGCGCGCTGCTCGTGCTTGGCCGCTCGCAACGCCGCCTGCCGGTGGACGAAACCGTGCTGCCGGTGCTGCGGCGCGCCAGCGGCGGCGGTGCCGTGCTGGCCGGCCCATGGATGCTGCGCGCCACGGTCAGCCTGCCGCCGCAGCATCCTCTGACGCGCGGTGGCATCGTGGCCGCGGCGCGCTGGTTCGGCGACGTGCATCTGCGCTGGCTGCGGGCACAAGGTATCGACGGCGCCCAACTCTACGAAGGGCCGACCACCGATCACTGGGCCTGCTTTGCCGGCCGCGGCCCCGGCGAGATCGTCGTCGACGGTCGCAAGATCGCCGGCATCGCGCAGCGCTGGGGCGCGGCGCGTGTCACGCTCAGTGCCGGCACGCTGATCACGCCCCCGCCCTGGCCGTTGCTGGTGCGTGCGCTGCGCCGTGCCGGCGAAGACGTCGCCGAACTCGACGACAGCGCGATCAGCGCCCAGCAGTGCCTGCGTCAGCCCGTGCGCGCCGCGGCCTGGGCGGCCGCGCTGCGCGAACTGCTGCTTGCAGACGTGGCCTGAAAGCGGCAGCTTACTTGGTCAGCTTCAGGCTGCCTTTCATGATCGCCGAGTGACCCGGGAACGAGCAGAAATACGTGTAGTTCTCACCGGCCTTCAGCTTGGAAACGGGAAACGTGACGCTGGCCGATTCGCCGCCGCCCACCACCTTGGTGAAGGCGATCACGCGTGCATCGTTGGGTTTGACGAATTGCTGGTCGGCGCCCGCGGCCATGCCGTCGCTGGCCGCGCCCTGCATGTCGGCCGTGCGGGTCAGCACCCAGTTGTGGCCCATCACTGCGCGAGGCAGTTTGCCCACGTGCTTGAGCTTGAGGGTGAATTCCTTGCAGCTTTGCGGCACGTTCATGCTGCTCTTGTTGAACTGCATGGCGTCGTTGCTTTCGATTTCCGCTTCGCAGGTGGCGGCCCACGCAGGGGTCAGGCAAGCCGCCAGGGCGGCGGCGCATGCGAGTCGGCTGAACGCACTCATGAAGAACTCCTGAAGAGAGAAAGTGGAGGAGGGATATGGATTTTTGAGGGCACCACTCGGAAGCCATCGTTGATTCTATAGACGTTGCCATTTCGGCAACTTGCGATTGCTCAACCATCGCTTGAATGCAGCCCCACGGCATTCCTATGCTGCGTGCCTCGATCCTCAAGTGGTCATTGCCATGAATCTTGCGCAGCTACCCGAACTCTTTCGCAAGCAATACGAGCTGTGCGCCGTGCAGCCTGGCGAAACCATCGTGCTGCTCACCGAGCCCGGCACGCCGCGCGACTACGTCAACGCCGCCTTCGCCGGCGCGATGATGGCCGGTGCCGAAAGCTTCGAAGTCGGCCTGCCGCAGGCGCTGGATCTCAAACGCGTCGGCCACGAAGTGCCTGGCAAGGCGCGTGGCCTGCTGCCGGCGCTGCAATCGGCGCATTTGCTTTGCACCTTCTTTCCGCCGAATCTGTCGCCGTGGCTGGCGCAATGCCGGCAAAGCGGCACGCGCGTACTGTCGATCTGCGACAAGGCCGAGCAGTTGCAGCGCCTGCAAACCCCGCCGGGGCTCAAGCAAGCCGTGCAGCATGCGCGCGACCGCTATGGCCGGGCGCGCACAGTGACCGTGCGCAGCGCCGCGGGCACCGACCTGCGCTTCGCGCGCGGTGACCCCGCCAGCAGCGAGCTGCGCGCCTACTACGGCTGCGCCGACGAACCCGGCCGCTTCGACCAATGGGGCATGGGCATGGTCGCCGACTTTCCCGACGAGGGCAGCGCCGAGGGGGTCGTCGTGATCCAGCCCGGCGACGTCTGGATCCTGCCTTACGTTCGAATGGTCGAGAGCCCGATCCGCCTGGAGATCGAGCGCGGCTACATCCGCGACGTCAGCGGCGGTGTCGACGCCCAGGCGTTCCGGGATTGGCTGCAGCGCAACCGCCGCACACCCGAGGACATGGACCCGTTCGCCGTCTCGCACCTGGGCTTCGGCCTGCATCCGAACGCGCATTGGGACGACATCCTGGTCTACGGCAACAGCATCCAGGATCTGACCATGTCGATGCGCAGCTTCGCGGGCAACTTCCTGTTTTCCACCGGGCCGGGCCCGCACCGGCGCACCAAGGGGCACATCGACATGCCGATGTGCAATTGCACGGTCAGCTTCGACGGCGACACCGTCATCGAAGCCGGCCGATTGGTCGATCCGGGCATGATCGTGGCGGGCACTGCGCTCGCCTGAAGAACGAGGAGACAATCGATGACGATGAATTCGCGCCGCCGACTGATCGTCGGCGCCACGCTGGCCGGGCTATCGCCCTGGACCGCGCGCGCCCAGCAATGGCCCGATCGCCCGCTGCGCTTCGTCGTGCCGCTGCCACCAGGCGGCAGTTACGACTATCTGGCGCGCGCCCTGGGCGAGCCGCTGTCGAAGCAGATCGGCCAGCCCGTGGTGGTGGAAAACCGCGCCGGCGCCGACGGCCGCATCGGCATCGCCCATCTGGCGCGGCAGCCGGCCGACGGCTACAACATCGGCATCATCTCGGTGACCAACGTCACCCACCCCAGCCTGTTCAAGAACATTCCCTACGACATCCTGAAGGATTTCCAGCCGGTTGCGCTGGTGGCGCACGCGCCGTTCGTGTTGCTGGTCGGCCCGGCGCTGCCCGACGTGAAGACCGCACGAGACTACGTCGAGCTGGCGCGCCGCAAGCCCGGCGCCGTCACCTTCGGCAGCTCGGGCGTCGGTTCGCCGTTTCACATCGGCGGCGAGCAGTTCAAGTCGGCGCTGGGCGTCGACATGCTGCACGTGGCCTACAAAGGCTCGGGGCCCCTGGCCACCGACCTGCTCGGCGGGCAGGTGATGTCGGCTTTCGCGCCGGTCGGGCCCAACCTGCAGCACATCCGCACCGGCCGGCTGCGCGCCTTGGCCGCGCTCACCGACGAGCGCCTGGCCGTGCTGCCCGACGTGCCGACGATGAGCGAAGCGCTGGGCTTGCCCGGCCTGTCGATGATCAGTTGGCTGGGCATCGTCGCGCCGCAGGGCACGCCGGCGCCGATCGTCGAGCGGCTGAACCGCGAGATCAACGCCATCGTGCGCGATCCGCAGTTCGTGCGCGACAAGCTCGCGCCGCAGGCGTATGAGCCGATGACCCATACGCCGCAGGCGATGCAGCAGTTGATGAGCCGCGATCTGGAGAAGTACGCGAAGATCATCCGGGCGGCGGGGATCACGGCTGAATGAACGATTGCCCGCTATGACTGATTACACCTGCATCGTGCAAACCGCCTGCGGCGCCGTGGCCGGCCGAGAGAGCGACGGCCTGCGCACATTCCGCAGCATTGCCTATGCGCGCGCGCCGGTCGGCGCGCTGCGTTTCCAGCCGCCCGAGCCGGTGGAGCCGTGGCAGGGCGTGCATGATGCGTGCCGTCCCGGTCCGATCGCACCGCAATCACCCTCGCGGCTGGCCAGCGTGATGGGCGACATCGATGCGCCGCAAAGCGAGGATTGTCTGACGCTGGATCTGTGCACGCCCGCCACGCGCGCCGGTAGTCTGAAGCCGGTGGTCGTGTGGCTGCATGGCGGCGCCTTTTCGAGCGGCGCGGGATCCTTGCCCTGGTATTCGGGCGAAGCGCTGGCGCGTCGCGGCGACGTCGTGTTCGTATCGCCGAATTTTCGCCTTGGCGCGCTGGGCTTCCTGTGTCTGCCGGGCGTGGCCGAAGGCAACATGGGATTGCTCGATGCGCTGGCGGCGTTGCGCTGGGTCGTGGCCAACGTTGCTGCGTTCGGCGGCGATCCTGGGCGCATCACGTTGATGGGCCAATCATCGGGCGGCTCGATGATCGATGCGCTGATCGACACGCCGCCGGCGCGTCGCCTGTTCCAGCGCGCCATCGTGCAGAGCGCGCCGTTGGGGCGGCCGCGGCAGGATCGTAACGAGGCCTCGGCGATCGGCGAACGTTATCGCAGTCTGGTCGATGAACGCTGGCGCGACGATCTGCGGCATGCTCCGGTGGACGTGCTGTTGCGGGCGCAAGGGGCGCTGGCCGGGAGTTTTCGGCCGCCGCTGGGAGGTACGGCGTTGCCGTTCATGCCGGTGTTGCCGGTAGCGGTGGATCGGGGAGGGGGCGCGTCGATGCCAGGCTCCAGCGCTGGTGCTGGTGCTGGTGCGGATGCGGATGCGGATGCGGATGCGGATGCGGATGCGGATGCGGACGCTGGCGCTGGCGCTGGCACCGAAACCGGCGGCGCGGCGAACCCCCCGCCGCTGGACATCCTCATCGGCAGCAATGCGGATGAAATGCGGGCCTTCTACGCCGGCAACCCCGCGCTGTCGCGGGTCAGCGAAGAGCAGGTACGGCAATCGTTTGCCGCCGCCTTGGGCGAACGCGCTGCCGACGCGCTCGATCACTATCGCAGCCTGCGGCCGGGGCCGCTCGGCACTGCCACGTTGAGCGATCTGTATGGTGATCTGGTGTTTCGCCATGGGGCATTGCGGTTCGCGCAGGCGCGGCAGGCGCGCGGCGATACCGTCTTCGTCTACCAGTTCGATTGGGCATCGTCGTCGTTTGGCGCCTGCCATTGCTTCGAGTTGCCGTTCGTGTTCGGCAACCTGCCGGCCTGGCGCGACGCACCGATGATGCAAGACATCGATGACGCGCAATTTGCGCGCCGTTCGCGCGCCGTGCAGGACGCGTGGCTGGCTTTCATTCGCGACGGCAAGCCCGGCTGGCCCGGCTACGCAGCCGTGGCGGGCCGGCGGGCGACGATGCGCTTTGCCGACGACGGCGGCGTCGTTGACGATCCGGCCGGCGTGGCGCAGCATCCGCTGTATTGAGGAGCGGGCGCGATCAGGGAGCGCGTCAGCGCGGCAGATCACGCGATCGGCATGTTCGCCC
>JAFKGG010000349.1 GCA_017307915.1 Burkholderiales bacterium
CGGAGCCGGTTTTGGATGGCCGCAACGGCCATGCAGCGGCGAACCCGAGGGTGCCGGCGGGTGAGCCGAGGCGCATTTTTAGGTTCGTTTAGATTCGCTTGACCGGCTTTTGGCGGGGGTACAAGGCCCGATTGGCAGGGGAAGTGCCGGATCGGCGCCATTTCAGGGGCATTTCAGCCCTGAATCCAGCCCCCCAACAGGCAATTCTGGCGTTGCGACCGCTTGCCTGTGCCGGTTTGCGTCACTTTTCCGCATTTCTTTCCGTTTTTTCGGAAAAAAGTTGTTTCAACCTACAACACCCATGGCATTCAAGCCAACGTGGTGTGGCCGCGCCACTTGCCTTGTGTTGGAAAGGCTCGCATGGCACCTTTCTGGGCACGATGCCCGGCCGGGTGTCGGCAGGCGGCTTCGGCCGACTCGAATGCACTGCAACAAGGGAGTACACAGCATGGGGATGATGGCCGAATTCAAAGAATTCGCGATGAAGGGCAACGTCATGGATCTCGCCATCGGCGTGATCATTGGCGGTGCCTTCGGCAAGATCGTCGATTCGCTGGTCAACGACGTGATCATGCCGGTCATCGCAGCGCTGCTGGGCGGACGCTTCGATTTCACCAATCTGTTCGTGGTGCTGGGCTCGATACCCGACGGGGTGCCACGAACCATGGACGCATTGAAGAAGGCCGGCGTGCCGGTATTTGCCTACGGCAACTTCATCACCATTCTGATCAACTTCATCCTGCTGGCTTTCGTCATCTTCATGCTGGTGAAAGCAATGAACCGCTGGCGCGAGCAGCCGGCCGCCGAGGCGCCCGCTGCGCCGCCGGCGGATCTGGTGGTGCTCGAAGAAATCCGCGACCTGCTCAAGGACAAGCGGGGTTGAGGCTGGCGGTGCGGGCCGGGCTACACCGGATTGTCGTCGTCGATGAACCGGTGCGCGATGCCCAGGCGCTGCGCCACGTGCGCGCCTAGCGCCTGCACGCCGAAGCGCTCGGTAGCGTGGTGGCCGGCGGCGATGTAGACGACGCCGGCTTCGCGCGCCAGATGGGTGGTGCGCTCGGCGATCTCGCCGCTGATGAAGGCGTCGGCGCCGGCGTCGACCGCCTCCTGCAGCATGTCCTGCGCGGCGCCGGTGCACCAGGCGATGCGGCGCAAGGGCCGCTGCAGAGCGCCGACGGCCAGCGGGCGGCGCCGCAGCCGGCGCGCCAGTTGGCGCACCAGCGCGTCGGCCGACACCGGCGCAGGCAGCTCGTGCCCGGCGATCAGGCCCGCAGCACCGATCAGGCCGTCGACGCGCCAGCCCATGCGCTGAGCAAGCTGCGCGTTGTTGCCGAGCTGCGGATGCACGTCGAGCGGCAGGTGATAGGCGAACAGATGCAGGCCGGCTTCGATCAGCAGCCGCAGCCGCTCGCCCTTGATGCCGACCAGGCGCGGATCTTCGCCGCGCCAGAAATAGCCGTGATGCACGAGCAGCGCGTCGGCACCGGCGGCGCGCGCGGCACGGATCAGCGCGGCGCTGGCGGTAACGCCCGATACCAGTAGCCGCACCGGGCGCTTGCCTTCCACCTGCAACCCGTTTGGGCAATAATCGCTGAAGCGGCTCGCCCCGAGGATGTCCTCGAAGGACGCCGACAATGCGGCGGCCGACACTGCGGCCGACGCGTGTTTGCGGCGCCCAGGCCCGGTTCCCGATCGTGTTCCCATGCTCAAGAAGCTCTGGTTGGTGTTTGCGCAGGCAGTAACGGTACTGCTGGCGCTGATGTTCACGTTTGCCGCGCGGCGGCCTGAATGGCTGCCGCAGCGCTTCGCGCCGGGCGCGCGGCCGCCGGCCGAAGCCTTGCCCGCGCCCGAAGCCCCGCGCGCGCTGGGCCCGCGCGGCACCGCGCCCGGCAAGGGCGCGCCAAGGCAAGCCGCGTCTAAGCCGGCCGCGGCGATTGTGTCATACAGCAGCGCCGCGCAGCGTGCCACCGCCTCGGTGGGC
>JAFKGG010000505.1 GCA_017307915.1 Burkholderiales bacterium
CCATGCTGGAGATCGTACGCCCTTGGCACATCGACTATGCCGAGCGGCTCTTCGCGGAAGATAAAAGTATTTGCGAAGCGGTGCAGCGTGGCCTTGCCGCCCGTCCCGAGCGTATGCGGGGGGCGCTTTTGCCGGGCGAGATACTGGTTCGCCGGTTTCAGGAAATCTACCGTCGCTGGATGACCTAGGCTAGCACCTGGCGATCAGCCGTCTGGGCAAGATGAACATGCGAAATGAACATGTCCGATCGCTTACGCAGGGGGCACTGCATTGCTAGCGCTATCGATCGTCGCACCCGGCGGCCAGCGCATCGCTGAAGGACGCAAGACCCTCGAGATCAGGTCGTGGCGCCCCGACCATCTGCCGGTGCTGGATCTGTTGATCGTCGAGAATCACAAGTATCTGACCCAGGCAGGCGATTCAGATCCTGAGGGGCGTATCGTCGCGATCGTTGACGTGCTTGATGTTCGACCCTGGCGCGAGGTCGATGTGGAGGCGGCTTGTGCGCGCCAATGGGTGCCGGGTTACTGGGCTTGGAGCCTGAGTAGCGTGCGATGCGTTACCGACCCGATCGACGCGGTCGCGGAGCGCGGCTTGTATGAAATGGACCTGGTCCCGTCGGGAATGGCGAAGCTGCTCTACAACAGGTAGATATCCAGCACGGTTGGGATGATGTCATTCATCAGCAGAATCTTCTTCTTTTGAATTTGCCATCCATGGGCGTTGTCGCTGCGAATCAGGATGTAGTCGTAGCGCCCCCAAAAGGTCGTGGTTTCACCATTGCGCCAGCTGTGCACCTGCCAGTTCGCCTCACAACGGCATGCGCCATCGGGTAGTGGCGTGCAGCTGATGTTGGTGACGTAGTGACAAGTGCGAGGCAGGGACTCCGATGCAATCGAGCGTTCGAGCCTGAGTCGGAACACCCTGTCTTCCAGGCCTTGCCGCGAGTCGTAGTGAATGAGCGACAGCTCGGTGGAAGGATCCATCGTCGGCTGGTCTTTCTCCCACGCAGGAACCCAATACTCGACGTCCGGCGACATGAGGGATAACCACTCGTCCCATCGCCGTTCATCGACGAGTTTGCTTTCGTGAATCACCAGCCGGGTGATCTCTGTGGTTTGCGCGTCTACCATCAGGCCTCCAGCTGCATGAACTGAGCCCAGGCGCGGTACAGGCCGACGTAAATGCCCTCGTCATGGATCCATGCGCCGCTGGACACGGGTTCGATGCCAAGTTCCCGGGCAAACTCATTGGGCCCGGCTATCTGGTGCCGTGCACCACGGCTGATGTCGCTCACCGGCAGCAAGCTGCCGCCAAACGCACGCTGCGATCGATTGAATATTTCGAGGTCGTCTGGCGTTGCCATCCCGCTGGCATTGAAAAAGTCTTCATAGAAGCGCAGCCGTTTGCGCCGGTTGATCGGTGGCTCGGCCACTGGTGCGAAAGCAAAACCGGTGACTTCTGTTCGGTCGACCGCCACCGGGCGCAAGACGCGAAGCTGAGTGCTCATCTGATCCATGATCATCAGGTTCGGAAAGATGAGCAGATTCCGCATGCGGCCCGTCGCCCACTTTGCCTTCGCCGGCCCCATCCGTTCTACGAAGCTTTCCCTCTGGTCGTAGTTGAAGCGGTCTTGCGGGTTATCCCAATCACGCCAGATCACCACGTGGCCACGGCCGAAGTCGAAGTAGCCGCCCGCCATGGTCTGGACGTCGTGCCGCACCGTCATCGAGGTGACGGTTCCCGTTTTCGCGGCGACGCTTCCCGCCTTCGATGCGGATCGCTGACGGTTTTCGATCGTTGCTGCGAAATTGCCGTGCACGGTGGGTGCGTGATACCCGTCAACGGCGTTCTCCGCCTGCAGTTTCCAGTTGCCCCGGTAAGTGTAGGTCGAGCGCCCCTTGATCACTTCCCAGCCATTTGCCGATTGATCGAGCAGGATGTCGATCATCACCGCGGCGTCGCCAAGATGTTCTTTGAGAGAGAGGCCAGGCGGTTCCAGCGCTGCAAAGATCAGGCCGCGGTAACTGTCTATCCGAGCCAACGGCTTCAGATCCAGTGCGCGCTTGTCGTATGAGGGCGGGTAGGCACCGATTTTCTCTGAAGCGATGGCCAGCAACTCGCCGCGCGTGTTGAAGCCCCATGCATGATATGGACACACGATGTTGCGAGAGACGGTCCCACATGCGTCACCGAGCAGGAGCGATCCTCGATGTGTACATGAATTGATGAAGGCACGCAGCGCTCCCGTGTCGTCGCGTATCACGATCACCGGTTGCCGACCGATGAACGCGGTGACATAGTCACCGGCGTTGGGCAGCTGGCTTTCATGCGCGACATAGACCCAATTGCGGTGCCACAACTGCTCCAACTCGAGTTCGAAGACGGCCGGATCCGTATAGATGGAACGATCCAGCCGTGCAATACCATCGGTCGAAACATCGAGCGCCGAACGGGCCAGGGTTGCCGGCATGATCATTCCTCGAGGACGAGGCCGGAGGCCTTGATCAACGGAATCCATTTGTCGCGATCTGCCGCGATGATTCGGTCAAACTCCTGCGGCGTTGAACCTGTGGACGTGTACGAGATGGCCTTGAGGCGTTCCTGGACCTCCTGGTCGCGTGCGGCGGCAGCGATCTCTTTGCTGAGCGCCTGAACCGTGTCGGCGGGCGTATTGGCCGGTGCAAAGAAACCGAACCAGCCGGCCCCCTGTGCCCGTGGATAGCCCAACTCGGCAAAGGTGGGAACTTGCGGCAGATAACTCGAACGCTTGGTACCCGTGATGGCGAGGATTCGTGCGTTTTGCGCCCGCACTTGCGCATCCAGCGTGTCGAGGCTGGCCGGGATCTGGCTTGCCATTAGGTCGGCTACCAGTGGTGCCGAACCTTTGTAGCCGACGTGGGTCATGTCGACGTTGATGGCGCGCCCCACCTCGAGCCCCAGGAAGTGCCCCATGCCGCCGGCACTAGGAGAGCCGAATACTGCGTTCTTGGGATTCGATCGAACCCAGTCGATGTATTCGCGCAGATTCTTCACCGGCACGTTCGGCGCCACTGCAAAGGCGAACTCATACTCGATGACATGCGACACCGGAATGAAATCGGCCACCGGATCGAATCCAGTCTGCTTCCAGACTGCCGGGCCGATGACCATCGTGGCAATGTTCGTCATGAGCAACGTCAAGCCATCGGGCGGAGCACGCCGTACGAGCTGAGCCCCTAGGCGGCCGGTTGCGCCTGCCCTGTTCTCGACGACGACAGGGTGTCCCAACGAGCTCGACATGCGCCTGGCGATGAGCCGGGTGACGATGTCTGCCGCGCCGCCGGGTGGGTAGCTGACCACTAGCCGGAGCGTCTTGTCCTGTGCCCGAACACCAAACGGCAGCGTAGCGCCAGCGATCGCGGCGCTTGCGCTAGCTTGGACAAGTGACCTTCTCAAGTGATTCATGATTCATGTCTCCTGTTGCATGGGCGGTCTTATGGCGGTCACCCAAGGGCGACTATCGGAAGGCATGATAGGTAGATGGATTTTGCGGTCAAAGGATCATCAGTTATCGCGTCATACCCATAAGTTATTCAGGGCGGTTCAACTGAAGATGAATCGGGCCGCAACGACAAGCTGATGCAGCGGCGCGGACCGATGGCTATCGTCAGGTGGGCCGCGGGCTACGCTGCGCGTCTTCTGTGTCGATCGAGTCGATCAAGGATAGATGCATCTGCGAATCTCGCGCTCGACCTTTTTCCTCGGCCATTCAGGTGCAAGCTTTTCGATGAAGTGATAGCCATAACCCCGCATGTACCGGAAGGGGTCAAAGATCAGAAAGCTTTGTCCGAGCCCGAAGATGTGGTTGACGTTGATGGTTCCCAGCGAATAATCCGGTTGTTCATCGATTGAAAGGCTCGATACGATGGAGATGCCGGCGCCTTCTCGCACGAATGCCTTCACGACTTCTGCGTCGGTCAAATACGCGATCGATCTGACTTTCAATCCCGCACGTTGAAAGGTACGCAGCACCTCCCAGTTGACCCCTGTGTCGCGGGAAATCAGCATGTCGTAAGCAGCGATGTCTTCAAGCGTCACCGGCTGCCGTTGCAGCAACGGGTGCTTCGCCGGAACGATCAGTACGCGTGGATTTTCTCCAAGGGGAATGGCCAGCAGCTGATGAGGCTCCGGCGGCGGTTCGATGGTGATGCCAAAGTCCAATTCACCAGCGCGCAACAACTCGAAGCAATGCGCAGCAGAGGCTAGCTGGACTTGCACCGTGACCCTCGGGAAGGCTTGCTGAACCGAGACCACCGCTTTGGGAAATAGCGATACTGCGTGCGCATGCAGGCCGGCGATGCGCAATTCGCCGGCGTCCTGCTGGAGCACCTCGTCTCCCATAGATTTCAGCTTGTCTGCTTCCTTGACGATGGCCTTTGCAGATTCGGCCACCAGCATGCCGTGTTCGGTCAGCCCGACGATGCGCCCCAGGTTCCTGTCCAGGATGTTGATGCCCAGCTCCGACTCGAGCATCTGCATCTGCTTGCTGACGCCGGGCTGTGAGGTGTGCACGGCGATCGCTGCCTTCGATATATTGAACCCATGTTCAACTATGGCAACTAGATAGCGAAGCTGCGTCAGCGTCATCTGCTCTCTCTTCTAGTCTCCCCGATTCGGCAGGCTGCAAATCGCCGAGATCAGCCGGCATTGCATCGATTTTCATTATATGTTGGCTCGTTGCGGCTGATCGAAGATCAATCCGCTGGAAACCCCCGGCTCGCGGCGAGCGAGGCTGCCGTTCGGAGCGCACACGCCATACTGCGGTGATCTGCACTGCCTTTCCCCGCGATGTCGAATGCCGTGCCGTGGGCAACCGATGCCCTGACGTAGGGCTCGCCGAGGATGATGGCGCAGTTGCCTTCGAAGCGCCAGGTTTTCACGGCGATGTGGCCTTGGTCATGGTAGTGGGCAATGACGCAGTCGTACTGTGCTTGCGCGCACTGGCGGAACAGGCTGTCCGGCGGCACCGGGCCGTCGACGGCGATGCCATCGGCCTGTGCGACTGCAATGGCGGGCGCAATCTGCTGGCGCTCTTCGTCTCCCTCTGCGTGCGGGTTGATGCCGGCGACACCGATGCGAGGCGACTGGTAGCCCCAGTTCCTGAGTGATCGATGGGTCAGCCTGATCAAGTCGACGAGGGCGTCGATGCTCAAGTGCTTGAACACGTCACGCAACGGGATATGGTCGGTGAAGTGCACAACCCGCAAGGGGCCGGTAATCAGGAACAGGTACGTGCGCCCCGGATTGACGGCGCCTTGCGGCGAAAACCCTGCCAGGCGGATCGCTTCGCTGTTGATGGGGCCTTTGACGATGGCTTGGACCGTACCGGCGCGCGCAAGGGCAGTCGCAATGTCCCACCATTGCACTGTGGCGCGACCGCATTCGGCAGACACTTGTCCTACTGTGATGTGGGAGCGATCAAGCGAATTCGGATCGAGCACCGTCAGGCAGTTGGCATCGAACGTTGCGTCGTTGACGCTGTTGACGACGCGTATGTCGAGCGGCGTGTTCGTCAATTCGATCGCGTCCGCCAAGACCTGAGCATCGCCGATGAGCAAGTGGTGCGCGTCATCGGCCTTCTCGGCTAGCGCCTTGACCAGAACCTCAGGCCCGATCCCGCAAGGATCGCCGATCGTGGTTGCAACGATGGGTTTGCTGTGCATGCTGTGTTTGCCCTAGGCCAGTTCTGCAAAGCCCAAACCTGTGATCCAGGCTTCCACGGCCTCGTAGGCAATGACACGCGGTTTCAGGGTGGGCATGGCGGACATCGCTACGATCCAGATCTTGAGCTCGAGTGCACCATTGCCGGCCTGCTTTACTACGTCTTCGTCATTCAGGTCGACAAGCCTGTCGACTTCGCCGGCCTGAACGACGTCAAGGATCATGCGGTCGAAGTCTTCGTTGACGCGACCATACTCGGCCATGCCCACCCAGTGGCTGATGCCACCTGTTCCAAGAATGGCAATCCGTTCGTCGCCAGGCCAGGCAGCGACGGCTTGCCCCAGCATCTTGCCGAGCTCTTTGCAACGCTGATTGCGGATCAATGGCGTGACGCCGCATGCAATGTAGATGGGCACCGTCTTGGCCGTTTCCGGTACTGCGAAATGAATGGGCACCATCGTCGAATGATCCAGCGTCAACGACTTGGCAACCCCCCAATCAAAGCCGCGACTGAAGCCGTACTCCATGATGAACTCTGCCAACGCGGGGTGGTTGGCGATTCTTCGGTTCGGTATACCCAGAAAGGACTCAGGTTCTAGGGGGCCTTGCAGATCACCGATGCCGATCAGGATGCTGGGCAGGCACCCGGGCGAGAACATCGCATAGTGATCATCGCCGATGACGATGACGGTATCCACCTCGAGCTCGATCATCCTGCCGCGCACCTGCTCGAACGCGTCGTGAACGACTCCGGATTGCTGTGCCGAGGCTGCGCCGGGCTTGCCGGTGATTAATGGGTCGTGCGGAACACAGAACCCGCAAACGATCTTGGCCATGTTCAGGTTCCTTGGATGCGGCGCAGATACTCCGGCAGCTGTTCGCGCCCCTCTACGCTGAGGAACGCCCGCATGGCGAGCATCGGATTCAGCGAACGTCGGATCATTTCGGCGACGTCCATCTCCAGAATCATCAGTTCCTCTTCCCGTTCCAGCGCGTAGGCAGACAAGAACGCCCTGGGGTTCGCCTTGAATCGCTTGGTGTGGCTTGGGTGCGCCGCAACGTCATAGAGAGCCTGCTCCATCGTGTAAACGCTCATGACGTCGGACTATCCATATTTCGGTGCAAGACGCGGGAGGGGCCAGAGCGAAAATTGTGCGTTCCGCTGGTGCGCCGGCGGAACGATCGATTCGTTATCGAACTAGCACTGAACGTTATAGGACAACGAACGGCGCTTCGTGATCAGCGCTTCGCGTCAGGATTCGAGGCGGCGCCGGATACGGCGACGGTGTGCTCGTCAGTAGCCGTGTCCGAGGTCGATGAGGTTCACCGGCGGCGCACACGTTGGCTTGCCGTAGCCAGGCAGGCCCGCATCAGCTATAGCGTCACTCCGCCGCAGCTTGTTTCTCGAGCAGCTTCGAGTAGTTGTCGCGCAGGATCACCCCTGCGTAGTAGACGTGCTCACGCATCAACTCTTCGGCCCGGCGTCCGTCGCGGCTGCGCAGTGCACGCACGATGCGGTGATGGTCGTCGTGAGAGCGCCAGATCACCTGATGGCTTTCCCACAGCATGATGCGGTCCGATGCGTACGGAATGTGGTGCGCCTGCGCCGCGAAGCGGCTGACCCAGGCGTTGCTGCTGGCAGCCAGAATGGTGTTGTGAATGTCGATGTTGAGCTGCTGATACGGCGCGTGGTCTTGCGGGTCGAGCCGCCCTTTGCCCAGGATTTCGTCACCCAGCGCCAAGGCGGCGGCTAGCGTCGCGGTCTGCGCCGGCGTCAGCCCGCGCTCAGCAGCCTTGCTCTGGCGCCCGCACAGGCCTCGGCGTGGGGACGATCGTTGTGTGAACAGGCCCTAGTTGTCCGCCCTCAGGCGAATCGGCCCCTGGGGTCGCCCAGGTCTATGACGAAGAAGACGACGGCACGCCGGTAGCGGCCGCGCGCACGATGGCCTCCCGCAGCCAGGCGTGTCCGCTACGGCTTTCGCGCGTGCGCAGCCACAGTGAATCGACGTCGACGCGATCGGTGGCAAACGGCAGCTCGCGCACCTCGACTGCGCTGGCCATGCCGGTGGACACGACGAAGTGGCGCGGCAACACGGTGAGCAGGTTGGAGTTGACGACGACCATGCCGGCGGTGAAGAACTGATTGACCGTGAGCACGATGCGGCGCGAGCGGCCTAGTGAAGTCAGAGCTTCATCGACGAAACCGAATGGCCGTCCCGAGAAGCTGACCAGCAGATGACGCGCGCCGCAGTAGGCGTCGAGCGTCAGCGGCTGGCTGGCCAGCGGATGGCCATGACGCATGACGCAGACGTATTCGCTGCTGTAGAGCCGGTAGTGGCCGAATGCCGACGGCGCGTCGCTTTGCATGTCCTGCAGCGTGATGGCCGACATGGCGGCCGGGAAGTAGCCCGTGGCCAGATCCAGATCCTGCGTTTCCAGCAGCGAGCGCGGATCGCGGGTAGTCAGCGGCAGTACGCGAAAGCTCAGCCCCGGCGCTTCGCGCTCGACGATCTCGACCAGCGTCGGCATCAGCAGTGAAGCGGTGGCGTCGGCCATCGCCAGCACGAAGCTGCCCTCGGCGGTGGCGGCGTCGAACAGCGGCGGCGGCGATACCGCTTCGCGCAACTGGTTCAGCGCTTGGCGCACGGCGGGCCACAGGGCGCTGGCCGTCTTGGTCGGCTCCACGCCATAGCCCGAGCGCACCACCAGCTCGTCGCCCAGGCTGTCGCGCAGGCGGCGCAGCGCATTGCTGACGGCGGGCTGCGTCATTGACAGGTTGCGAGCCGCGCGCGTCAGATTGCGCTCGGCCATGACCTCGTCGAAGACGCGCAGCAGGTTCAGGTCGAGGGTGCGGAAGTTCATCGCGATGGGGCTTCAGGCCGATAGGCTTCAAACATATGAATTTGAAATGGTAATCATCTCAAACATCAATTGGAAATATGCTTGGAAACCCCGATAATCCAATTATCGCAGTGCAGCAATTATTGGTAGGAAACGACGATGAGTACCCTGGTCAGCACCCATTCCGCCTCTGAGCGCTTTGTTGCGCGACAGTCTGCGGCGGTGCATCATGTCGGGGTCGCGGCGGCTGGCGGCACGAAAGTCGCTTCGCTGCTGGCCCGCCTGATGGCCGCGTGGCGCCAGCGCCGTGAAGATGCCGCTTTCGAGCAGGCGCTGCGGCGCGATCCGCGGTTGATGCATGACCTGCGGATGGCTAGAACGCGCGCCGAATGGCGTCAATGATTGCCCCGAATTCGGATGACGGCGCTTGAGCCGGCATCCTCCGAGTGTCTCCTCCTCCACCTCCTCGGTGGATTAAGCCCGCGGATTTTACCGCGGGCTTTTTTTATGTGCTCTTCGGTATAGTCGAGGCAAGGGGAGGGGCAAGCCGACGCCGGCTGCCCGCCGATGAGTGCAGGAGGCCGAGAGACAGTCATGTCGAGCGACGAGCCCTTATGGCGTCCGACATCTGAGCGGATCGAACAGGCGGGTATCACCCGCTTCATGAACTGGCTGCGAGACGAGCGTGGCCTGGCCTTCGACGGCTACGAGGCGCTGTGGCGCTGGTCGGTCGAACAGCTCGAAGCGTTCTGGGCAGCTTTCCACGACTGGGCCGGCGTCATCGCGCATACGCCTTGCCGGCAGGTGCTGGCCGAACGCAAGATGCCCGGCGCGCGCTGGTTCGAAGGCGAGACCTTGAATTACGCCGAGCACCTGCTGGCGCCCGGTTTGCGGCCGGGCATGGCGCAGCGGCCGGCGCTGGTATTCGAATCCGAACTGACGGCACGCACCGAGATCAGCTGGGCCGCGCTGCGCGCCGAAGCGGGCGCGCTGACTGCCACGCTGCGGCGGCTGGGCGTGAGTCGCGGCGATCGCTGCGTGTCGTACATGCCGAACATTCCGCAGACGGTGACGGCGATGCTGGCGACGACCAGCGTCGGTGCGATCTGGTCGAGTTCGTCGGCCGACATGGGGCCGGTCAGCGTGCTCGACCGGTTTCGGCAGATCGAACCCAAGGTGCTGTTCGCGGTCGACGGTTATCGCTACGGTGGACGCGATTTCGACCGGCGCGAGGTGGTGCGCGAGCTGATGCGCCAATTGCCGAGCCTGCGGGCGGTGGTGTTCGTGCCGTATCTGGATGCCCATTCGCAGTGGGTCGATGCCGGCCACGACCCGTCGGGCATCATCGTGATCGACTGGGCGCGGGCCACGGCCGAGCCGGCCGATTGCGAGTTCACGCCGCTGCCTTTCGATCATCCGCTGTGGATCGTCTATTCGTCGGGTACCACCGGCATGCCCAAGCCGATCGTGCATGGCCACGGCGGCTTCGTGCTGGAAACCCTGAAGGCCAATCTGCTGCATCTGGACGTCGATGCCGACGATCGCTACTTCTGGTTTTCGTCGACCAACTGGATCATGTGGAACCTGTGGGTGTCGACGCTGATGACCGGCGCGACGTTGCTGCAGTTCGACGGCAATCCGGGCTATCCGGATCTGCGCACGCTGTGGCGGCTGGCCGAGCGCGAGCGGCTGACGTTCATGGGCATCAGCCCGGCATTCATCGCGATGTGCATGAAGAGCGGCATTGCGCCGCGCCGTGAGTTCGATCTGTCGGCGCTGCGCTCGATCGGCTGCACCGGTTCGCCGCTGACCGAAGAAGGCTATCGATGGATCTATGCCGAGGTGCATGACGACGTGATGCTGGCGTCGATTTCGGGCGGCACCGATCCGGGGGCGGCGTTTCTCACCTCGTGCCCGATTCTGCCGATCTATGCCGGCGAGATGCAGTGCCGCGGGCTGGGCACGGCGATCCATGCCTATGACGATGCCGGGCAGCCGATGATCGGGCAGGTGGGCGAGCTGGTCTGCACGCAGCCCTTGCCGTCGATGCCGCTGTATTTCTGGGGCGATGCCGACGGGCGCCGCTATTTCGAGAGCTACTTCGACACGTTTCCGGGGCCGCCCAACGTCTGGCGGCACGGCGATTGGCTGAAGCTGATCGAACGCCCCGAGTCGGTGACGTCGATGATCTTCGGACGGTCGGATTCGACCATCAACCGGCACGGCATTCGCATGGGCACGGCCGAGTTGTATCGCGTGGTCGAGGAGTTCGACGAGGTGATCGATTCGCTGGTCATCGATCTGGAGTATCTGGGGCGCGAATCGTTCCTGGCCTTGTTCGTGGTGTTGCGCGATGCGGCCGTGGCGGGCGCGGGTACGGGGGCGGCCACGGCGCGCGGTATGGCACCTGATGCGGCACACGCGGCGGCCGGCGAAACCGGGGTGCCGCCGGCGCTGCGCGCGCGGCTGCTGGAGGCGATCCGCACGCAGTTGTCGGCGCGGCACGTGCCCAACGAGGTATATGCGATTTCCGAGGTGCCCCGCACGATGTCGGGCAAGAAGCTGGAGGTGCCGGTGAAGAAGATCCTGCTTGGCCATCCGGTGGAGAAGTCGCTCAATCGCGATTCGATGGCCAATCCCGCTTCGGTGGATTGGTTCGTGGCATTCGCTGCGGCGCGTGCGGCGCATGACGAGGGGCGGCGCGCATCATGATGCGGATGATCGATGAGTCGAGGGGCGCTCGGAGCGATATGCGGCCATGGCGCGGTGTGCTGACGATCGGGGGATGCGTGGCACTGGCCTTGTCGGTGGCAGGCTGCGCGGTGGATTCCGGTGGGCGCGGGAGCGAGGTTCACGGCACGGCGCAAGCGCATGATGCGGCGAGAGCGCAAGGCACGACGCAGACGCATGGCACGGCGAAGGCCCAAGGTGCGACGCAGGCGCAAGGCGCCGCCGATGAAGACGATGACGGCCTGGCCGACGTGAAGGCTGCCGCGCCGCAAGCGCCGAGCGCCAAACTCGTTTTGCCGCGGCCGCTGCAGGCCGGTGATCTGCCCCGTATCGGCAGCCTGCCCTTGTTCGCCGGCACGCCGGGCAAGGAGCTGCCCGATGGCTGGGAGCCGTGGACGCTGCATCCGTCGAAGACACGCACCCGCTATCGGCTCGAACGCGATGCCGACGGCGTGATCATTGCCGCGAACGCCGATGCGGCGGCTTCGGGGCTGGTGCGGCGCACGTCGCTGAGTCCGTTTCTGATGCCGACGCTCGAATGGCGCTGGAAGGTCGATCAGTTGATTCCGGGGGCCGACAATACCGATCGCTATGCCGAGGATGCGCCGGTGCGCATCGTGCTGGCCTTCGACGGCGACAAGCGTTCGCTGCCGATGCGCGATCGGCTGTTCTTCGAGCAGGTGCGGCTGTTGAGCGGGCAGGACATGCCGTATGCGACGCTGATGTACATCTGGGAAAACCGGCAGCCGGTGGGCACGGTGATCCACAATCCCAACACCAATCGCGTGCGCAAACTGGTGGTGGCCAGCGGCGAGAAAGACCTGAAGCGCTGGAAGCACTTCCGGCGCAACGTCGTGGCCGACTACATCCAGGCTTTCGGCAAGCCGCCGGGCACGCTGATCGGCGTGGCGATTCTCACTGATACCGACAATACGCGGCAGCGGGTGTCGGCGGCATATGGGGATCTGCGCATCGGCAGGCTGCCGCTGTTCGAGGTGGACTGAGTCAACCTGGCCTCGGCTGCCAGCGGCCGTGCGCCGGGGCCGGCGTACGCGCATAACGCTCGGGCCCCAGACCGACCGGGCTGATCGCCGGTGCGCGACCGCCGATCAGGTCGGCGAGCAACTGCCCCGATCCGCAGGCCATGGTCCAGCCCAGCGTGCCGTGGCCGGTGTTCAGCCACAAGTTGCGCGGCGCGGCGCGGCCGACGATCGGCGTGCCGTCGGGCGTCATCGGGCGCAGGCCGGTCCAGAAAGTGGCCGCGGCCAGATCGCCGGCGCCCGGGAACAGGCTGTCGACGACCATTTCGAGCGTGGCGCGGCGGCGCGGGTTCAACGACAGGTCGAAGCCGGCCACCTCGGCCATGCCGCCGACGCGGATGCGTTCCTCGAAGCGCGTGATGGCGATCTTGTAGGTTTCGTCCATCACGGTGGAAATCGGGGCTGCGTTGGCGTCGGTGATCGGGATGGTCAGCGAATAGCCTTTCAGCGGATACACTGGCAGCGAGATGCCGATCGGCTTGGCCAGCGCACGTGAATAACTGCCCAGCGCCAGCACGTAGTGGTCGGCGTGTCGCAGCGTGCCGTCGATGACGACGCCGGTGATG
Source organism: Burkholderiales bacterium (assembly GCA_017307915.1). Taxonomy (GTDB): domain Bacteria; phylum Pseudomonadota; class Gammaproteobacteria; order Burkholderiales; family Burkholderiaceae_E; genus Zeimonas. The sequence continues at coordinate 12,881 of JAFKGG010000505.1, forward strand.
CGTTCGCCTTCGGCACGCAGCGCTTCGATGCTGCGGCCGAATTCGAACTGCACGCCCAGCGCGCGGCAGCGTTCAGCCAGCTTCGTGGTGAACA
>JAFKGG010000506.1 GCA_017307915.1 Burkholderiales bacterium
CAAGGTACGCATAGCCCGTCCGGCGATTTCGCCCCGGTTGGCGATGAGGACAGTGTGGAACATGGAAATGCTCTTCTGGAATTGGGGGAAGGAAACAGGCGAAGGCGCGGACGGCTACAGGCTTTGCATGTAGGCGCGCCAGCCCCCGAATTCGGTGATGTCCTTTGCATTCTCAAGTTCCGCCGGCTCGCAGATGAAGCCCTTGACGATGCGGCCATCGACGAGCGTCACGTTGCCAATGCCCAGCGGCTGCGGCACCTCTGCCGTGAACTCGCCAAAAGCGTGCGGCGTCAGGGCCCACAGTTCGACGGCGATTGGCGCACCCTTCGAGGGCGTGCGCCTGAGTCCCGGCTTGGGAGGGACCGTGCCGGGTAGCGCGTAGAGTCGGTAGTCGCTGGCAGCCGTTCGGGTTTCTTCCAGGAAACGGGCGTGGCGACTCGTGAGCTGGTGGTTCAGCGGCATGCCACGCAGATGCGCCCCGACCACGGCCACGACGATCTCGTCATTGCGCTTGGCCGGGTGTGATGCAGGCTTGTTCGCCGCAACAGCGACGACACCCGGCGCTCCTGGCGGAAGGCTCTGCGATGCTTGCCAGCGCAGACCGAAATCCACCAGCGCCCAGTCGTGCCAGGCTGGCGCGATCAGCGTGATGCCCGCGGGCAGCCCGTCCTGGCGCAGGCCTGCCGGCAGGGCCAGTGCGCTCAGATCCGCCAGATTCGTGAAGTTGGTGTAGGTGCCGAGTTCCGAATTGCGCAGCACCGGCTCCTCAAGCAATTGCTCGATCGTGAAGATGGACGGAGTGGAGGGCACCACTAGGGCGTCCACCTCCGCAAGCACCTCCTGAATCCGGCGGCTCAGTTCCGCGCGGCGGTATTCGGCTTTGAAGGCATCGCAGGCCGAGTAGCGTCGTGCCTGTTCCACCACCGTGCGCACAACCGGGTGCACGGCTTCCGGGTTGGTTTCAAGCAGGCCCTCGATAGCGACGTGGCGCTCTGCCACCCAGGGGCCTTGGTAGAGCAGCAACGCGAGTTCCGCAAACGGCGCGAAATCCACTTCTACCAATGTGGCGCCCTGGCGGCGCAGTTCCACCACGGCCTGGGAGAAGTTCTCTGCAGCCAGTGCATCGCCGAAAAACTCCGGACTGACGGGAATGGCCAGACGAGCTTGCGTGGGAAAGTGCGCCCCCGCACCGGCGGGCCGTATCCGACTGTACGCATCCGCCGCGTCGTAGCCCGACATGGCGTTGACGGCCATCGCCGCGTCTTCGACCGTTAGCGCAAAAGCCGTGATGCAGTCCAGCGTCTTGCAGGCAGGCACCAGGCCCGTGTTGCTGACCCAGCCCCTGGTCGGCTTCAGGCCGACGATGTTGTTGAATGCCGCCGGCACCCGCCCCGAGCCAGCCGTGTCCGTACCCAAAGCAAATGGCACGAGGCCACGCGCCACCACGCTGGCCGAGCCTGAGCTGGAGCCACCGCTGATGTAGGCTGGATCGAAGCTGTTGGGAACGATGCCGAACGGAGAGCGCGTGCCGACGAGCCCTGTGGCGAACTGATCCAGGTTGGTCTTGCCAATCAGGATCGCACCTGCGCGTCGCAGTTGCCGAATGACGAAGGCGTCTTCGCTGGCGGTGTAAGCGAACTCGCGGCAGGCCGCGGTGGTTTGCCAGCCCGCGGCGTTGATGTTGTCCTTGGCGGCAAACGGCACGCCGAACAGAGGCAACTTCGCACGGTCTCCGTTGACGCCCTTCAGCAAGGTCTGCAGATCGGCAAACTGCTGCTCCAGTTGTGCGGGCGTGGCGATGGCTATCCAGGCGGGATCAGTGTGCGTAAGCGACCCGACCAGCGAGGCGATCAGTTCATTCGGCGATCGGCCATGCTCAAGATAAGCCTGTTTCCACTGCGCAAGTGTCCAACCCAGGGTGGGCGGCCGGCGAGAGATTCCTACTGACATGAGCAGAAGTCCTGGTTGGCATGCAACAGGCAATACTGCGCAAATGCCGTGCCAGCTTGCGTTACTCAGTCAGGCCTCTCCGGTTCGTGCCGGTCGCGCTCATCGGACGCCATCAGGCTCCACAACATGGGGCGAACCAATGCGTTGCGCGCACCAAAACTGGTCGCAGTCCGGTTGCAACCATTCCCTGAAGCCTGCGTCTGGTTCGGACGTGCCAGCGTGCCGCGTGTGGCCAAAGATGCATGCCAGGATTCTGGCGACCGGCTCATCTTTCCTGGTGCATCCCTGCGCCTGGTTGGATCAAGCAGGGCCAAATCGGGGATGTTGCCCGTCAAAAGGGGGGCGACTCTAGTTCTGAACTGATCTGTCAAAGGTCAATATCACCTTCGAACTTTTCATCCAGATCAACATCGGGGCAAAGCTGAGCCTGTGCCTCCATGAACTGAGCCAAATCCTCCGGAAGCGGCCGGACATTGATGCCTGCTTGGATATCTCGGTCTAGCAAAGCAAGGAATGCCTGGGTAACCGTATGCAGGGGTTCAATATTTGTTCGATTGGCCATTTTTCCAGGTTGCTCAATTTTTATGCCATTTCTCTAGAGCCTGTGCTGGTGACAAGATTTCGAATCCCCAGTCAGCTGGAGGAAGCGTCAGCAAATCCTTGTCGCCGCTGACTAGCCATTCGGCCTTGCCATGCAAGGCCGTGTGGAGAAACGCATCATCATCGGGATCGCGGCTGTACACCGGCCTGGGCGTTGGAGGCAGATCAACCCATCGAGCCGCCGCAGAGAAGTCATGCAACAGCAGACGTCGGCGATCCATGTCCAGATAGCGGTCAAATTTTGGCCGCCAGAGCCTGGTTTCAAGTTCCTCGAAGGTTTCCCGTGAGAACACCAACGTAGCGTGTTGCAGAAGACAGTCCACGATCTGCGCAGGCGCAGACTGAGGCGATAGTGCAGCACTTATCAGGACGTTGGTATCGATGACGGCGCGCTCAATCCTCATCGGCCAGGAGCTGTTCCAGCTTCTCGTCCGTTAAGCCCTTGCCGGCGGCTTCTTCGGCACTTTGCCTCAAGGTGCGTCGTAGCCGATCTGCATAGAACTCACGCATCGCTTGGTAGTCCTCCGCCGACACCATGACGCCGACAACCCGGTTGCGCCGCGTGACCTGGATCGGCTCTCGTTGCACCCGGTCGATCAGTTCACCGAATCGAGTTTTTGCCTCATTGGCAGTGAAGGTTTGCATCTCGGACTCCTCGTGCAAGTCTACGAGCCATCTTACTCCAATCGTTCGATTCGTTCAATAAGTTCGAATTGATTGATTCGTTCCCTGCCTGCGAGGGCGGGCTCGCATGGGTGTGTTCCGGAGGCCGCGCCTCGGGCAGCTACTACACTTTGCGCTTCTTGAGCTGCTACCCTGCGTTTCACTTCCAGGGTTCCGCCTGTAGCAATCATTGCGAACTGAGCGAAACGCTGAAGAGCTGCTTCGCCGGACGCGATTCGACGCGGTGGATGCCATGCGTTGGGAGTTGAGGTGTCGCCGGGCAGCGCCGAACGGCTGCTCCCAGGTGAGCCACTTGCGGACTTGGACACCCGATCCGGGTCGGCAGAGGTCAGCCATCTCATCGGATCGAATGTCTCCGATCAGTCTGAAGCAGACCCTCCGCCTCCAGGCCATAAAGGCAGCAAATCTGACAGACCCTCGATCTGCAAGAAGGGGTTGTGGTCTACCGGTGGTTTGTGGGCACGGCAGCCACGACAAGATTCTGCGCCAAGGCCTTGTCTAGTCCTGGAACTCTGACCATGGCAAACCGGAAGAGTCGCTTTAGCTACGAGCGGCGCTTCTCGGCAATTATGAGTGCCTCGCGTGCACAGCACCTGAAGCAGGTTGGCCTGGGTGATCTCGAAAATCGACCACCGGGAGGGGCAGGTAGGATGTCCTTGGGGAAGATTCGCTTGATATGCGACGGCGTGCTATTCCTGCCTTCCTTGAGTTCCTTTGCACGATGCTCGACCCAGGTATCAAAGACGGCCTTGGTGTAGTCCGAAGCCAGCTTGAGGGCATGTTGCCTCTGCTTGCGGTCGGTATGGGGATTGATCCCTTTGGCCAGGAGCGCCCGGGCCTCGTCGCACAAGGTGCGCGCTTGGCGCAGGCCGATCGTAGGGTATTTGCCCAGGCAGATGCGCTTTTGCTTGCCAAGCCCACGACTTGCCGCCGGTAGGGGCGACCACCAGGTAGAGGCCGTCCGTATCGGGGAGTGTTCGGGTCTTGTCTGCGGCCTTGGCTTGCCGCACGGTCAGATCGGAGAGCGACATCATCGAATTCCCAAGTCATGGACTTAGGCCCGATGCTGCTGATCATCCCGATCCAAACCCAGCAACAACCCGGAACTGGTACCACCGCATTCTTTGGCCTCAATTTCGGCCTTAAAAACGCTGCCTGTCGGTGGATTTCAGAGGCTTTCGCTGGAATGAAAAAAGGGCCGCAAGGCCCTTTTTTCAACGACTTACAGACCCCAGTGGATGTCTGTAAAACCTAATTTGGAGCGGGAGACGAGTCTCGAACTCGCGACCTCAACCTTGGCAAGGTTGCGCTCTACCAACTGAGCTACTCCCGCATGTCGTGAGCCAGTAATTATAGCGGACTTTTGAACCCTGTCAAACCGCGCCTGGCCCGAAGGCGAAAAGAACTCACTCGGCGCGCAACTCCACAGTGATCTCGTCCTGATGCCGGGTGAACAAGCGGCCGATAGGGTAATTGAACTGTTGGAGCAGCTTGCCCTATCCGCCGACGAGCGGGCAGACCACGCGGCTGGGCGGCCTTGGCGCCAACAATGCCCGCAGGGACAATGCCAGCCATAGGAACGACGTGTATTACGCCGTGCATTTTGCGCAGCCGATGCTGCGCGGATGCCGGCCCGGCCAACCCAAAAAACACATCAATCATGCTGCAGACGATATTCACTCGGATGACGGTCGCCAAGCGCCTGTACATCGGGTTCGGGCTGATCCTCGCGATCCTGGTGGCCGTCACCGTGGTCGCGATGACCAAGGTGCAGGCGATCGATTCGGCGCTGCGCGCCAACAACGACCGGCATGCGCTGATCCAGCGCTACGCGATCAACTTCCGCGGCTCGGCGCACGATCGTGCGATCGCGATTCGCGACGTGGTGCTCAGCACGACCCCCGCCGACCGGCGCAAGGAAGTGGCGACGATCGAATCGCTGGCCGCGTTCTACGTCGAGGCCGGCACCGCGCTCGAGAAGGTGCTTGCCGGCGGCCCGAGCTCGCCCGAGATCGACAAGATGTATGCCGATGTCAAGGACATCGAAGCGAAGACGGTGGCCAGCACCAAGGAAATCATCGCGCTCACCAACAACAGCGCGGCGACCGAGGCCTACGAGATTCTGTGGAACAAGGCCAAGCCGCAATACGTGCAGTGGCTGGGCGCGATCAATCGCATCATCGATGCCGAAGAGCGCTCGATTCAGGCCGGCAACAAGGTGGCGCTCGAGCAATCAGGCAGCTTCCTGCGCGTGATGCTGATCGCGCTGGGAGTGGCGCTGGTGATCGGCGGTGCGATGGCCTGGTCGATTTCGCGCAGCATTCTGAGCCAGCTCGGCGCTGAACCCGGTGCCCTGGGCGACGCCGCCAAGCGCGTGGCCGATGGCGATCTGCGGCCGGTGCCGGGCGCCAGCGAGGCGCCCGAGGGCAGCGTACTGGCGCTGCTGTCGGCGATGCAGTCGAGCCTGGCGCGGGTGGTCGGTCAGGTGCGCGCGGCATCGGATTCGATCGCCACCGGTTCGGCCGAGATCGCGATCGGCAATGCCGATCTGTCGCAGCGTACCGAGCAGCAGGCTTCGAACCTGCAGCAGACCGCTTCGTCGATGGAGCAGATGACCTCGACGGTGAAGAACAACGCCGATGCCGCGCGTCAGGCTACGCAACTGGCGACCTCGGCCAGTGCGGCGGCGGAGAAGGGCGGTCAGGTGGTCGGCGAAGTGGTCAGCACGATGAACGACATCACGGCCAGTTCGCGCACCATTGCCGACATCATCGGCGTGATCGACGGAATCGCGTTCCAGACCAACATCCTGGCGCTGAACGCGGCGGTGGAAGCGGCGCGCGCCGGCGAGCAGGGGCGCGGCTTTGCGGTGGTGGCCGGCGAGGTGCGCAGCCTGGCACAGCGCAGCGCTGAAGCCGCCAAGGAAATCAAATCGCTGATCGGCACCAGCGTCGAAAAGGTCGAGATCGGCTCGAGGCTGGTTGGCGAAGCCGGCACGACGATGGCCGACATCGTGGCGCAGGTGCAGCGCGTGGCCGACCTGATTTCGGAAATCAGCTCGGCGACCATCGAGCAGACCAGCGGTATCGCGCAAGTGGGCGATGCCGTGTCGCAGCTCGATCAGTCGACGCAGCAGAACGCAGCGCTGGTCGAGCAAAGCGCGGCGGCGGCCGACAGCCTGAAGCAGCAGGCCACGCAGCTTGCCGACGTGGTGAGCCTGTTCAAACTCGGCAACGATGGCAACACGCGCATGGGGGCGGCTGTCGAGCCGCTGATGTCGAGCGCTTCGAGCTCGATCGTGAAGTCGTCCGCGATGACCGGCACGTCTTCGAGCATGGCCAAGCTACGCGCCAGCACGAAGGCGCCGGCCAGGCCCGCGCTGAGCAAGCCGGCGCTTGCGGCTTCGGCACCGGCACTGGCATCGGCATCCACGCCGGCGCCGCGCGCCAGCCACAACGACGACGATTGGGAAACGTTCTGACGTTCCAATCGCGGTGCAGATGAAAACAGCGGCCCCTCGTCGGGGCCGTTGTCTTTGGTGCTGCGGTTGACGCGCAAACGCCCCTAGGAGGGGCCTGCCCCGGCGCCGGCAGCGGCCTGGCGTAGCGCATGCCAGGCCGCATAGTCGCGGCCCGGATGCACGGTGCCGCAGGTCTTGCAGCGGCGTTCCTCGTCGCTGGTCGCGTAGAACATTTCGTAGACCTTGGGCAGGTCGTCGACCAGGCTTTCGAGTTGCTTGGTGGCGCGCCAGATCAGGCCGGCACAGGTCGGGCAATACCACTGCAGCGCGTCGTGCGCGCCTTGCGGGCGCGGCCTCTCGATCAGCAGACACAGACCGGGCTCGGGGCGCTGCGGCGAATGGATCAGGTGCGGCGGCATCAGGAACACTTCGCCTTCCTTGATGTCGATGCGATCGAACTTGCCGCGATCCCAGACGTTCAGATGAGCATTGCCCTGGATCTGATAGAAGAATTCTTCGGTGGGATTGTCGTGGAAGTCGGTGCGCGTGTTCGGCCCGCCGACCATGTTGATGATGTAGTCACCGTCGGGAAACACGGCGGCATTGCAGACCGGGGGCTTGAGCAGCGCGCGATTCGCGTCGACCCAGCCGAGCAGGCTGCGGGGAGATCCATAGCTCAGTTCCATGTCGTTTGCCTCCTTGGCGAAACGACTCTAGCAAGCAGGGTCTTTGCGCGGGTAATGAAATCTCCGGGTCTTTCTATAGAGGCCCGGAATACTTGATCGGACTTGACCCGGATCAAATCAGAGCGAGGCGGCCGCCGTCTCGCGCAAGGCCAGCAGCAACCGTTCGGTGGCCGGCGACGGCGCGCGCCCTTTGTACACGGTATAGCCGATGCGGCCGAACGGGCTGCTGTAGCCCAGCGGCAGCACGCTGAGCAGGCCCAGGCGCACGAACTCACGCGCCACAGAAAACGGCATCAGCGCGATCATCTGCGATTGCATCAGCAGCCCCAGGTTGGTCAGCATCGAGACCGATTCGACGATGCGTGCCGGCCGCTGCATGCCCAGCGCCTCGAAGAACTGCGTGGTCGGATGGATCGCTTCCGAGGCCGGCGTCGGCACGATCCAGTCGGCGCTTGCGAGCTGCGCGGGCTCGACGCTGGTGCGGCTGGCCAACGGATGCTGGCGGCCGACCACGGCGCACAGGTTTTCTTCGTACAGCGGTACGTGTTCGAGCGTGCCGCCGCTATCGAGCGCCGGCAGCAGGCCGACCACTACGTCGAGCTCGCCGCGTGCCAGTGCTTCGAACATCGTTTCGTTGATGCCGACGCGCACCTCGACCACCACGTTCGGCGCGATCTCGCGCAGGCGCAGCACGGCCGTCGGCAGCAACTGCGCCGAGGCGGCGATCAGGGTGCCGACGATGACCTGGCCCGAGACGCCGGCGTTCCATGCGTTCAGATCGTCGGCCAGCAAGCGCAGATCGCTGAGCAGCGATCGACAGTGCGCATGCAGCATGCGGCCGAAGTCGGTCGGCTGCACGCCGCGACGCGTGCGCACGAACAGCGCGCGGCCGAAATGCTCTTCCAGTTCCTGCACTGCCTTGGACAGCGCCGGCTGCGTCATGTGCAGTTCGCGCGAGGCGGCCAGCAGCGAGCCGCAGGACACCACCTTGTCGAAGATGGCGATCTGCTGCAGCTTCAGGCGGCGGGCGAGCGAGTGTTTGGAGAAATTCATCGGGTTCGTGGACGACGACGGACGTCTATTGCACCCGGCGCTGCGTTCGCTGTCAAAATCGGCATCGACCTGGCCGGCCGCGGCGCAGCGGCAAGCGCGATGCGCACCGGCGCTGCCGGGCAACCGGCGAACCCCGCAGACAAGGAGAGGATGGATGGATATCCACGACAAGGTGGCCATCGTGACCGGCGCCGCCAGCGGTATCGGCCGCGGCATCGCGCAGCGCTTCGCGGCCGACGGCGCGCGTGCTGTGGTGATTGCCGATCTCGACATTGACGGCGCGCAGCGCGTGGCCAGTGAGATCGGCGCAGCGGCGCTGGCCGTGCGCTGCGACGTCAGCCGCGAAGCCGACATTCAGGCGCTGGTGGCCGCAGCGCGGCAGCGCTTCGGGCCGGTCGACGTGTATTTTTCAAACGCCGGCATTCTCGGGCCGGTCGGCGGCTTCGAATTGGGCGATGCGCTGTGGGACAAGATGTGGCAGATCCACGGCATGGCACATGTGTGGGCGGCACGCGCCGTAGTGCCCGAGATGATCGAGCGCGGCGGCGGCTATTTCTTCGTGACCGCTTCGGCCGCCGGCCTGCTGAACATCGTCGAGTCGGCCCCCTATGGCGTGACCAAGCACGCAGCGCTGGCTTTCGCCGAATGGCTGCGCATCGCCTACGGCCGCCGCGGCCTGCGCGTGTCGTGCCTGTGTCCGCAGGCGGTGCGCAGTGCGATGCTGGGCGGTACCGACGGCGGCTCGGCCGGCCACGATGGGGTGCTGTCGCCGGAACAGGTGGCCGACGAGGTGATGGCGGCGATGCGCGATGAGCGTTTCCTGGCGCTGCCGCATCCGCAGGTGGCCAAGTACTTTCTGGCCAAGGCGCAGGACTACGACCGCTGGTTGGGGGCGATGCAGAAAGTCCATGCGGCGCATGTGGCGCAGGCTCCGGCGGCGGGTGAGCGCTGAAGCGGGCGGTGTGGTTGGTGGCATCTGCCTCGGCGCCTGAACGCTCAGCGAGTGCGTGTTATACTCCGCCCCCGTTCAAAGAGAACGGTGATCGCCCAGCGGCAGCCGCATCGGTTGTTCCCCATCTGGCCGGTCTTCAATCAGGACCGAAACGCAAGGTTTCGGTGCCGCCCTGGCGGGGTGGCAGAGTGGTTATGCAGCGGCCTGCAAAGCCGTGTACGCCGGTTCGATTCCGACCCCCGCCTCCATATTCCCTATTTCTTCCATAAAGATTGCCCGACGGGCTTGTAGAGTCGTAAGCCCGCAACGCTTGCGTCGGGTAATCGATGCGGGTCACGCTTGCTTGGGGCGGCGCTGTCGCGCCAAAGCAAACCGAAGGGCGGCGGCAGAAACTTTCTGGGAGAATCCCCGAATCCTGCCGACCCTTGCGCCCGGCTTGCACTACCGTCACGCCTTTCCATGAACCCCCTCGAACAACAACGAAATGATTCGGCCGCGCCGCCGGTGGCCGGGCAGCGCCGTTCAGTGTTTCGCAGCCTCTGGTTCTGGCTGTTGCTGATCGCCATCCTGGCAGCCGCTTGGTATGCCTGGCGGGGCGGGTATCTGCGATGGGTGCCGGGCCTGCCTCAGCCGGTGGCCACGGCCACGGATGCCGGCACCATGGGCGATGGCACCGGTTCGGCACCGGGGCAGCGGCAGGGGGGACAAGCAGGCCAGGCGGGTGGGCCGCCAGGTGTGCGTGGTCCGGGCGGCCCCGGCGGTCCTGGTGGTCCTGGCGGTCCCGGCGCCCGCATCTTGCCGGTGACGGTGGCGCCGGTCGAGCAGGCCGATGTGCCGGTGGTGCTCAACGCACTGGGCACCGTCACCTCGCTGCGCACGGTGATCGTGAAGCCGCAGGTCGACGGGCCGTTGCTGCGCGTGCAGTTTCGCGAAGGGCAACTGGTCAATGCCGGCGATCTGCTGGCCGAGATCGATCCGCGGCCGTTCCAGGCGCAACTGGCGCAAGTCGAAGGGCAGCTGGCACGCGACCAGGCTCTGCTGGAAAACGCCCGGCTCGACCTGAAACGCTACGAAACGCTGGTAGCGCAGGAAGCCGCCAGCGAGCAGCAGCTCGACACGCAGCGCGCGCTGGTGCGGCAATACGAAGGTATCGTACGGGTCGACCAGGGCCAGATCGACAATGTGCGCCTGCAATTGAGCTATACGCAGATCAAGGCGCCGTTCTCGGGGCGGCTGGGCCTGCGGCAGGTCGATCCCGGCAACATCGTGCGCGCCAGCGATGCCAACGGGCTGGTCACGATCACGCAGCTGCGCCCGATCGCCGTCACGTTTGCGCTGCCAGAGAAGGATCTGGCACCGGTGCTGCGGCGTTATCGCGCCAATGAATCGATGCAGGTGCAGGTGCTCGACCGCGATCTGCGCACGGTATTGGCCAGCGGCCGGCTCACCACGCTCGACAATCAGATCGACGTGGCCACCGGCACGCTGAAGATGAAGGCCGAATTCACCAATGCCGACGGTCGTTTGTTCCCGAACCAGTTCGTCAACGTGCGGCTGCGCGTCGACACGCTGCAAGGCGCCACTGTGGTGCCCAGCGCGGCCGTGCAGCGCGGCTCGCCGGGCACGTTCGTCTATGCGGTCGGCGAGGGCAATCGCGTGGTGCTGCGCAAGGTTGAGCTGGGGCCGGTCGATGGCGAGCGCACGGTGGTCAGAAGCGGGGTGGCGAGCGGCGAGCGGGTGGTGATCGACGGCATCGACAATCTGCGTGACGGCTTGCAGGTCGAGCCGATCAGCAAGGCCGACGCCGATCGTGCGGCGACGCAACCGGGTGTGGCGCGGCGTCGGCCTGGTGGCGCGGGTGGCCCTGGAGCGGGGCCGGGCGGGGCAGGGGGCGCCGGCCGGGCGGCTGGGGCCAATGGCCAAGGCGGGGCCGGGGGACAGGGCGGGGGCGGTTTCGCCGGCCCCGGCGGTGGCCCCGGCGGCGGCGGTCCGGGTGGCGGTGGCCCTGGCGGGCCTCGTTGAGGCCGCCCGTCTCGTCGTAACACCCACGATGCAATCCGATCTTCCACATCGTGCGCGCCGCAGCGAGTCGCGGCGCGCCAGTCAGGCGTCCAGATGAACCTGTCGCGCCCGTTCATCCTGCGCCCGGTGGCCACCTCGCTGCTGATGGTGGCGATCATGCTGGCCGGCCTGGTCGCCTACCGGCTGCTGCCGCTGTCGGCGCTGCCCGAGGTCGACTATCCGACCATCCAGGTCATCACGCTGTACCCGGGCGCCAGCCCCGACGTGATGACTTCGTCGATCACCGCGCCGCTGGAGCGGCAGTTCGGCCAGATGCCGGGCCTGAAGCAGATGTCGTCGTCCAGCTCGGGCGGTGCTTCGGTGATCACGCTGCAATTCGAACTGGCGCTGGCGCTGGACGTGGCCGAGCAGCAGGTGCAGGCAGCAATCAACGCCGCGATGACGGCGCTGCCGACCGATCTGCCGGCACCGCCGATCTACAGCAAGGTGAACCCGGCCGACGCGCCGGTGCTGACGCTGGCGATCGCCTCCAGCACGGTGCCGCTGCCGCGCATTCGCGACATGGTCGAAACGCGCGTGGCGCAGAAGATCTCGCAGTTGCCGGGCGTGGGGCTGGTCACGATCAGCGGCGGCCAGCGGCCGGCGATTCGCGTGCGCGTGGATCCGAAGGCGCTGGCCTCGGCCAGCCTGAGCATCGAAGACGTGCGCACCGCGATCACCAATGCCAATTCGAACCAGGCCAAGGGCAGCTTCGATGGTCCGAGCCGTGCCTCCACCATCGACGCCAACGACCAGATCCGCTCGCCTGCCGGTTATCGCGACCTGATCATCGCCTATCGCAATGGGGCGCCGCTGCGGCTGGCCGACGTGGCGCAGGTGGCCGACGGCGCCGAGAACGAACGGCTGGCGGCCTGGGCCGGCGACGAACCGGCGATCGTGCTGAACATCCAGCGCCAGCCGGGCTCGAACGTCATCCAGGTAGTTGACCGGATCAAGCAACTGCTGCCGACGCTGCGCGAATCGCTGCCCGGCGCGGTGCGGCTCGACGTGCTCACCGATCGCACGGTGACGATCCGCGCCTCGGTGCGCGACGTGCAGTTCGAGCTGATGCTGGCCATCGCGCTGGTGGTGATGGTGATCTTCGTGTTCCTGCGCAACCTGTCGGCCACCATCATTCCCAGCGTGGCGGTGCCGCTGTCGCTGGTCGGCACCTTTGGCGTCATGTATCTGGCGGGCTTCTCGCTGAACAACCTGACGCTGATGGCGCTGACCATCGCCACCGGCTTCGTGGTCGATGATGCGATCGTGATGATCGAGAACATCTCGCGCTATCTGGAAGAAGGCGAGTCGCCGCTGGAAGCGGCGCTGAAGGGCGCCAAGCAGATCGGCTTCACCATCGTGTCGCTGACGTTTTCGCTGATCGCGGTGCTGATCCCGCTGCTGTTCATGGGCGACGTGGTGGGGCGGCTGTTTCGCGAATTCGCGATCACGCTGGCGGTGGCAATCCTGATTTCGGCGCTGGTGTCGCTGACGCTCACGCCGATGA
>JAFKGG010000507.1 GCA_017307915.1 Burkholderiales bacterium
GGTTTCGTCGATCCGGCACAGATACGGCCACAGTTCGTCCCGATCCGGAGAATCGGGCACCAGCAGGGGGACAGAGACGAACGGGGCGGCCATGATCCGGCAGTCTATTCCGTCATTGCCGGTCGCGGCAACGTCGGCGCAGCGCGCGGCTGGCCAACGGCGGCGCATTCGCGCAGCGCCTGATCGAGGTCAACGTCGGTATGCAGATAGCGCGGCTCGCCGATCAGATGGTTGGCCCACATCAGCCGCAATGCGCGTTCCAGCTCGGCGGCACGGCCTCGATAGTCCATCGGCGCACTGGCCAGCATGCGCTGGCGAATGCCGGCCCGGTGCTCGCGCAGCCGCGCCGGATCATCGATCAGCGCCAGCGCCGTCGCCAGATACTGGTCGGCGTCGCGTGCCACCCATTGGCCCAAGCCCAGGCCCTGCAAGGTGCGTGCGGTGGCCGCCTGCGCCGCTTCCTCGGCATCCATGGCCACGATCGGCAGGCCCATCCACAGCGCATGCAGGCTGGTGGTGCCGCCCGAGATCGGCGCCGTGTCCAGCGCCACGTCAGCGATGTGGCCCAGCTGCATGAACTCGCGCAGCGGCAACTGCGGGCTGACCAGCACGCGCTCGACCGGCAGCCCGAGCCGCGCCAGCCGCGGCTCGATCTGGGCACGCGCATCCTGCGGATTGCGCTCCTGCACCATCAGCACGAGCTGCGCCGTGGGCCGCGCCTGCAGGATGCGGCCCCACAGCGACAGCATCGGGTCGGTCAGTTTCTTGGCGTTATTCAGCGAAATCAGCGTGGCGAAGCCGTTTTCCAGCAGCGGCGGCTCGGCGCGCAGCGGCGAGTCGGGCGGCGGGCTGTAGCTGGCCATGCAGCTCACGCGAAACAGGCGTTCCACGTACCAGCGCTCGTTGCCCGGCGGATCAACACCGCCGTCGGTGATCCGGTAATCGATCGCGCGCATGCCCAGCGTATGCATGAAGCCCAGCCAGGTGACCTGCACCGGCGCGGCGCGGCGCGCGAACACGAACAGCCGCTGGCCCACCGTGTGGCCCGACAGGTCGATCAGGACGTCGATGCGATGCGAGCGGATCAGTTCATACAGCGCATCGTCGCCCAGCGCCGCCACGTCGTGCCAGTTGGGCACGTGCGCGCGCATCCGTTCGGTGATCGCATCAGCGCGGCCCGACGAATAGACGAACACCTCGACCGCATCCGGATCGTGATTCGCCAGCACCGGCTCCATGAAAAACGCCACCGAATGCTCACGAAAATCGGCGGTGACGTAGCCGATGCGCAGGCGCCGCCCAGGCGAGCGGTCGTTCTCGAACGGCCTGGCCTGCGCCGCCAGCGGATCGGCGAAGCGCTCACCCCAGGACCGGTACAGCGCCAGCGTGCGCGCCGGGTCGGCCTCGGTAGCGGCGTGCATGTAGGCCTGCGAGCCGGCAATGCGCCAGTCCTCGGGCGCCAGCCGCGCCGCATCGTCGATCTGTTCCAGCGCGCCTGCCGTCTGGCCGGTGTGGAACAAGGCCACCGCCAGGCCGTGCGCCGCCTCGGCGTCTTCCGCATCCAGGTGCCGCGCGAGCTGCAACTGTTCAGCGGCTTCCTGCCACTTCATCAGTTGCACCATGATCATGCCGACGCGCGTCCAGGCCTTGGCGTTGTGCGGCTCGGCCGCCAGCGCCTCGGTGTAGTGCAGCAGCGCACCGGCGGAATCGCCGCGGGCCTCAGCCGCCCGGCCCTGGCGAATACTTTGAATCGATGAGCTCATGCCGATGCAGTGTGAACCGCATCGGTACGATCAAGGCGCGAATAACGGTGCCAAAGACCGGTCAAATCCAGCCTGCGCCCGGGCCGGATCCGAGCCGGCCGCGGCCCCGCATCGGCACCGGCCGATCAGATCCGGTTGACCGCCCCGCCGCCCACGCGCACCCGCTCCGCCAGCCGCCCGGCGATCTGCGTCAGCGAGCACACCTCGTTCAGGGCGCCGGCCAGATAGGCCTCGCGCGGCATGCCGTAGACGATGCAACTGGCTTCGTCCTGACCGATGTTGTAGGCGCCCGCGTCGCGCATGCGACGCATCGCATCGGCGCCGTCGCGGCCCATGCCGGTCAGCATGATGCCGATCGCGTTGGGGCCGACCTTCTGCGCCACCGAATCGAACAGCACCTCGACCGATGGCCGATGCCGGTTCACCGGCTCGCCGTCGGACAGCACGCTGACGTAGTTGGCGCCGCTGCGGTCCACCGCCAGATGGCGGCCGCCCGGCGCGATGTAGGCATGCCCCGGCAACAAGCGCTCGCCGTGCGCCGCTTCGGCCACGCGGATGCGGCACAGCGAATTGAGCCGTTCGGCGAAGCTGCGCGTGAAGCCCGGCGGCATGTGCTGGGTGATGACGATGGCCGGAAAGTCGGCCGGCAGCTCGACCAGGATGGTGCGGATCGCCTCGGTACCGCCGGTGGAAGCGCCGATCGCCACCAGGCGCTCGGTGCCGCGCAGGCCGCGGCCGTCAGAAGCGCGCGGCGGCGTTGCACCCAGCGCACCGGTGGCCCCCATGCCGGCCGAACCTGCACCGGCCCCCAAGCCAGTGCCGGCTGAAGCCGGCGCCCGCACGCCGGCGGCGGCCGCGGCGGCCGTGGCACTGCGGCGCCCCACGCGCGCCTGCGCTGCCGCGCGGATCTTCTCGATGATCTCGCGGCCGGCATCCTGCAAGCCCTTGGACAAACCGATCTTCGGTTTGGCGACGAAATCGACCGCGCCCAGTTCGAGCGCGCGGAACGTCACTTCGGCGCCACGTTCGGTCAGCGTCGACACCATCACCACCGGCATCGGCCGCAGCCGCATCAGCTTTTCGAGGAAATCCAGCCCGTCCATGCGCGGCATCTCGACGTCGAGCGTGATCACGTCGGGGTCGAGCCGGCGGATCATCTCGCGCGCCACGTAGGGGTCGCTGGCCGCGCCGACGCAACGCATGTCAGGCTGCGAATCGATGATCTGCGTCATCAGGCTGCGCACCAGCGCAGAATCATCAACGACGACGACTTCGATCTTTTTACTCATCACCATCCGCTCCGCTGTCGGCCCATGCCTTCGACCCGCTTCTAGAACAGCTCGACGCTGCCGGCAGCGGCCCCGCGCTGCGAGACGCGGCCGCGGTAGGCGGCTTCATCCTGCGCCACGGGCTCGGCCATGCCGGTCGTCAATTTCTTCACCATCGCCTTGCCGCTCGCCGGAAAAAAGGCGACGCGGCGCGGATAAACCCCCAGCACGTCCTTCGACACGATCGGAATGTGCTCGGTCGACAAAAAGCGCTGCACGAATTCGACGTTCTGCTTGCCGATGTTGATGCTGGCCATGCCGCTGATGACGGCGCCGCCGCCGAACACCTTGGCCTCCAGCGCAGAGCGGCGCGCGCCGCGCTTCATCAGTTCGTTGATCAGCAGTTCCATCGCATAGCCGCCGTAGCGCGCCGAATCATCGTTGCCGTCGGGCAGCATGAAGTGGTTCATGCCGCCGATGCCGGCGCCGCGATCGCACAGGCAGGCAGCCACGCACGAACCCAGCACGGTCTGGATGACGATGTCTTCGTGCCAGACGAAATACTCGCCCGGCAATACCTTCACCGCGTCGGTACCGAAAGTGTGGTCGTAAAAGACGAACGACGCCTCGCCCTCGCCGCGCTTGCGGGTCTTCAGCAGGGTCAATCGTGCGTTGTCGAGCATTGCGGATCCGTGCCAGGTGGTGTCAACGCGCCCTAGCCCACCCGCCGATAGACGGTCTTGCCCTGCAGCTCGAACAGATCGCGGGCTTCGCTGAAATTCTCCGAATGGCCGACGAACAGCAAGCCGCCCGGGCGCAGCACATCGTGCAGGCGGCCCAGCAGCGTCTGCTTGGTTTCGCGATCGAAGTAGATCATCACGTTGCGGCAGAAGATCACGTCGAACGGATCGCGAAACGGCCAGTTCGGTGCATTCAGATTGACCTGCATGAAACGCAGCATCGACGTGATCGCCGGCTTGACCTTGACGTGGCCGGCATGCTGGCCGACGCCTTTCATGAAGAAGCGGCGCAGCCGTTCGTTGCCTACCGCCTGCGCACCGGCCAGCGGGTAGACCGCCTCGCCGGCGCGACGCAGCACGTCGGTGTCGAGGTCGGACGCCACGATCTCGACCGGCGGACGCTCGCCCAGCGCTTCGACCGCGGTCATCGCCAGCGAATACGGTTCCTCGCCGGTCGAAGCAGCCGCGCACCAGATGCGCACCGGTCGCGACACGGCCACGCGCTGCTTCAGAAAATCGGCCAGCACCGGAAAATGGTAGGCCTCGCGAAAGAACGCCGTCAGATTGGTCGTCAGCGCGTTGACGAAGCGCTGCTTTTCAGTCGTGTCGGCCTTGTCCAGGCTGTCGAGATAGGCCGTGAAACTACGGTGGCCGGTCTCGCGCAGCCGCCGTTGCAGCCGCGAGTAGACCATCGTCCGCTTGCTGTCGGCCAGCGAGATACCGGCCTGCTTGCGAATCAGCGATCGGACGCGCTCGAAATCAGCGTCGGTGAATGCATAGTTGGCGGCAACATCGGCTTGCGCGAGCATGCTTCGGAATCTCGTAGAGACGGCAGGGTCAGCCGACGATCGCCATTTCAGGAGCCGTCACCAGACGTTCGATATCAACCAGGATCAGCATGCGGTCAGCCACCGTGCCCAGCCCGATGATGTAGCTGGAATCGAGCATCGCGCTCATCTCGGGTGCTTCACGCACGTCGCGCGACGACAGTTCGAGCACGTCGCTCACCGAATCGACCACCATACCGACGACACGCTGGCGCACGTTCAGAATGATGACGACGGTGAAGTTGTTGTATTCGGGGTTGCCCAGGCCGAACTTGATGCGCAGGTCGATGATCGGCACGATCACGCCGCGCAGATTGATCACGCCCTTGATGAAATCAGGTGCGTTGGCGATTCGCGTGGGCTGTTCATAGCCGCGGATCTCCTGCACCTTCAGGATGTCGATACCGTATTCCTCGGCGCCGAGCCGGAAGGTCAGATACTCACGCGTCTTGACGTCGCTGGCGGCGGCGGGCGCGGCTTTTTCGATGGTCTGCATCATGTTGGCTCCGATGGATTCGCTCAATGTCGGTGACGTAACGCGGCCTGGCTGACTCGGCCGTGCGGTGTTCGCGCCCGTTCAGTTGCGGGTGCGCCGCACGAGGTTGGAGATGTCCAGGATCAGCGCCACGCGGCCGTCGCCCAGAATGGTTGCGCCGGCCACGCCCGGCACTTTGCGGTAATTCGCTTCCAGGTTCTTGACGACCACCTGGTGCTGGCCCAGCAGCTGGTCGACCAGCAGCGCCACGCGCATGCCCTCGGCCTCGACCACCACCAGGATCGCGCTGTCCTGATGCTTGTCGTCGAAGCGCGGCACGTTGAACAATTCGTCCAGCGCCACCACCGGCAGATACTCATCGCGTACCTGGATGACCTTGTTCGAGCCGGCCACCGAACGGATCTGCCTGGCGTCGAGCTGGATCGACTCGACCACCGACGCGATCGGCACGATATAGGTCTCTTCCGCGACACCCACCGACATGCCGTCCATGATCGCCAGCGTCAGCGGCAGCCGCACCGACACGCGCGTGCCGTAACCTTCGGCAGCATCGAGCTCGACGCTGCCGCCCAGCGCCAGGATGTTCTTGCGCACGACGTCCATGCCGACACCGCGGCCCGACACGTCGGTGACCGCGTCGGCAGTGGAAAAGCCGGGCTCGAAGATCAGATTGAAGACTTCCTGGTCGCTCATCGCGTCCGACACCGGCAGACCGCGTTCACGCGCCTTGGCCATGATCTTGTCGCGCTTCAGGCCGCGGCCGTCGTCGCGCACTTCGATGATGATCGAGCCGCCGCGATGCTGTGCCGACAGCGTCACCGAGCCGTGCGCCGGCTTGCCGGCAGCCAGCCGGTCCTGCGGCGGCTCGATGCCATGGTCGACCGCGTTGCGCACCAGGTGCGTCAGCGGATCGGTGATCTTCTCGATCATGCCCTTGTCCAGCTCGGTAGCCTCGCCGACCGTGTGCAGCTCGACGTTCTTGCCCAGCCGGCTGGCCAGGTCGCGCAGCATGCGCGGAAAGCGGTTGAACACAATGGCCATCGGAATCATCCGGATCGCCATCACCGATTCCTGCAAGGAACGCGTGTTGCGCTCCAGATCGACCAGGCAGCTCATCAACTGTTGATGCGCGATCGGGTCCAGGTCGCGGCCGGTCTGCGCCAGCATCGCCTGCGTGATCACCAGCTCACCGACCAGGTTGATCAGTTGATCGACCTTGTCGACCGATACGCGCAGCGTCGAGGCATCGACGTTGGTTTTTTCGGTACGCGGGCGTGCGGCGCTGCGCGCCTCGCTGGCAACGACCGGCGACGCCGCCGCGGCGGCATCGGCTGCCTCGTGCGGCGCGGCCTGCCCGGCGGCGTACGCGTCGCCGTGAACGTCGACGCCGGATGCCGGCGCGGCTTCGGCCGGCGCCTGAGCGACGGCGGGCCGCTGCGGCAGCGGCTCGAAGAAGCCAAAGCCAGCGTCGGCGTCTTCCGCAGCCTGGGCGCAATCACGGATCGTCACCGCCTCGCGCGCCACGTGAAAGGTGAACAGATCCAGCAATTCTTCATCGCTGCTGACGCTGCGCACGCGAAAACGGCCGGCGGCCCGGTCGTCGGCCGTCATCGGCTCGAGCGTGCCCAGCCCGGGAATTTCATTGAACAGCTCGATCAGCTCGGCGGCCGCCATCGGGTCGGCCGGCGCACCGATCGAGATTTCGAGCAAGCGCGAGCCGGCAGGCGCCGCCGGGGCAGCCGCCTGCGCCGCTTGCGGCGCCTGCGCGCCGACGCTGGCTGCGCCGGCCGCGACCGGTGCCGCATGGGGTGCAGCCGCTGCCGGCCGCGCCGGCGCCGCGGCCGCCTGGCCATTGGCATGCGCGCTGATCCGCGCCACCAACTCTGAAGCGTCGATCACTTCCTGCGACACGCCCTGATGGCGCGCCAGCAGGCCGCGCAGCGCATCGCCCGATTCGAGCAGCACGTCGACCATGCCCGGTTGCAGCGCCAGCTCGTGCCGACGCAGCCGGTCGAGCAGCGTTTCCATCACGTGCGTCAGATCGGCCACGTCCTGAAAACCGAAGGTGGCCGCGCCGCCCTTGATCGAATGCGCGCAACGGAAGATCGCATTCATCTGCTCGTCGTCAGGCGCCGACGTGTCCAGCTCCAGCAGCAGGCTTTCCATGCTGCCGAGATTTTCGTTGGCCTCTTCGAAAAAGACCTGATAGAACTGGCTCAGGTCGAAATCGGCGCCGCTCGATGACTGGGATGTGCTCGGATTCATGTTTTGTGTATTCCGCTACGCAATCTGCAATGACCGCTCGCCGGTGCCCGCTTCAGCCGAGTACCTTGCGAATGACGTCGATCAGCCGCTTCGGGTCGAACGGTTTGACCAACCAGCCGGTGGCGCCCGCGGCACGCCCGGCCTGCTTCATTTCATCGCTCGATTCAGTGGTCAGGATCAGGATCGGCGTCTTGCCGTAGCGCGGCGTGGCGCGCAGATGGCGCACCAGCGTCAGGCCGTCCACGTTCGGCATGTTCTGGTCGGTCAGCACCAGATCGACGTCGCGTTCCCTGAGCTTGTCGATCGCATCGCCGCCGTCGACCGCCTCGACGACATCGTAGCCGGCGCTGCGCAGGGTAAACGCAACCATCTGGCGTATCGACGCCGAATCGTCCACAGCGAGAATCGCAGCCATTCTTCTAACTCCGTACGCAGGAACCGAACTGTTCAGAACAGCTCGATCGAGCCTGCATCCATTTCATGTTGTGCAACAGGGCAATTGCGCTGGACCAGCTCGACCGGAGCGGCCATCTCATCGTCACCGTCGCTCGCCAGATAATCGGCAACGGCACGGATTCTTTGAGTCGAGTGGCCGACCAGCTGTGCAGCCATGTCCTGGAACTGCATCGCGGTGATGGCGTTGACCACGCCCGCCTTGATCTGGTCGAGCCGCGTCGCCAGCGCCGGGCCGCCGGCCTCGCGCAGCGTCGAGACGGCCTGCGCATCTTCGAGCAGGCCATTGACCGAGTTGAATGCGTCCAGCAGTTGCTCGACGGCGTGTTCGAGCAGGCCATTCAGCCGCTCCAGATCGGTGGCCGCAGACAGCAACTGGTCCTGCAGCTCGGCCGCCACCCGCGGCGGTAATGCAAAGGCCGGCAAAATAGGCGGCGCAGAGGGAATGCGGGCGTTTTCCATCATCGTCCTTGTTGCTTTGATTCTCTCGCTCCCGTCTGGCCATGAAGCACCGAACAGTCACCCAAAGCCCGTACAATTCGTCACCATCACCACCGCTATCGACACGCACCATTGAGCGCAGCCGATTCCCGCCCGAGCCGGGCGCCGCTGAAGCTGCTCGTCGTCGAGGATTCCGAACTCGACTTCGAGCTGCTGCTGGCCACGCTCGCGCGTGACGGCCTGGCCGTTTCAGCGACCCGAGTCGAAACCCGCGAGCAAATGACGCAGGCGATGGCCGACGGCGAATGGGACGCCGTCATCTCTGACCATCATCTCCCCGTATTTTCCAGTATCGAAGCCTTACAAGTGGTGCAGGCCAGCGGCCGGATCCTGCCGTTCATCATTGTTTCCGGCATGATCGGCGAAGAGACCGCCGTGGCGGCGATGAAAAGCGGTGCCGACGACTATCTGGTCAAGGGCCGGCTGGCCCGGTTGGTACCCGCGCTGCTCAATGCCTTGTCAGCCGCCCAGGCGCGTCGTGAGCGGCAGCGCGCAATCACCGCCCTCGAAGAATCCGAACAGCGGCTGCGCCGGCTGTTGGCGCACATGGAAACCGTGGTCGACGAGGAACGCGCCGCCATCGCACGCGAAGTGCACGACGACGTCGGCGGCATGCTCACCGCGCTGCGCTTCGATCTGTCATGGATCGAACGCAACGGCGACGCCCGCAGCGCCGAACGCGCACGGCACGCGATGAGTACGCTGGCCCAGGTGATGCAGACGGCGCAGCGCATCCAGCGCAACTTGCGCCCGCCGGTGCTCGATGCCGGCCTGCTGCCGGCGCTCGACTGGCAGCTCGAGGAGTTCAAGCGCCGCACCGGCATCGCGGCCAGCTTTTCGAGCAACGTCGAAACGCTGGAGCTGGCTGCCGACCCCGCGATGACCGTCTATCGCACGCTGCAGGAATCATTGATCAACGTGGCCAAGCACGCCCAGGCCGGCTCGGTGCGGGTCGATCTGATCGCCAGCGCCGGCCAGTTGTCGTTGGAAATCAGCGACGACGGTCGCGGCATGGTCGCCGGCGACCTCGACAAACCGACCTCGTTCGGGCTGCGCGGCCTGGCCGAGCGCGCCGAGCGCATCGGTGGCTGGCTCGACGTCTCGCCCGGCGAGCGCGGCACCTGCGTGCTGCTGTCGATACCGATCGCCGACGCGGCCACGGCTGCCGGCAATACCGATACCGCCGCTGGCGATGCCGGCCCAGCCCCCGGGAGCTCTGCATGATCCGCGTCATGCTCGTCGACGATCACGCGCTGATCCGGCGCGGCCTGCGCGAAACCCTGACCGAAGCCGGCGACATCGAGGTGGTCGGCGAAGCCGGTGACTATGCCGAACTGCGCAGCCTGATGCGCGAACGCCGCTGCGACGTGATGCTGCTCGACCTGAACCTGCCCGGCCGCAGCGGCATCGACGTGCTGAAGACGCTGGCCGATGAAGACAGCCAGGTGCGCGTCGTGGTGTTGTCGCAGTACCCCGAAGATCAATACGGCATCCGCGCCTTGCGCAACGGCGCGATGGCCTATCTGAACAAATCGGCCGATCCGGCGCGCATCCTGGAGGCGGTGCGCACGGTAGCCGGCGGGCGCAAATACCTGACCCCCGAAATCGCCCATCTGCTGCTCGACACCGTCACCGGCAAGGGCGACGGCGCGCCGCACGAGCAGTTGTCGGATCGCGAACTGCAAACGCTGCTGCTGATCGCCTCGGGCAAGCGGCTATCGGAAATCGCCGATGCGCTGACGCTGTCGCCCAAGACGGTCAGCGTCTATCGCTCACGCGTGCTCGAAAAGCTGGGCGTGGCCAGCAACGCCGAACTGGCCTCGTACGCGCTGCGCCACAGACTGATCGAATAGCGATCAGGCGGCAGTTTCGGCCTCGGCAACGCAAACGCGGTTCTTGCCGCTGCGCTTGGCCTCGTACATCGCATCGTCGGCGCGGCCCACCGCGTCGGTCAGCGATTCACCAGACCGCACGTCGGTAACGCCGGCCGAGAAGGTGATGAACACCTGGTCGGCGCGGTGCAGGAACACCTCGGCGGTGAGCGCGCGCTGCAAGCGCCGCACGATGTCGGCGGCACTGTCGCCAGCCACGTCGGGTAGCAGGATCACGAATTCTTCGCCGCCGTAACGCGCGCTCAGATCGGCGGGCCGCAGCTTGTTGCGCAGCAGGTCGGCCAGATGTCGCAAGGCATCGTCGCCGGCCTGATGGCCGAGCGCATCGTTGAGCTTCTTGAAGTCGTCGACGTCGAGCACCGCCAGCGACAGCCGCCGTTCTTCGGTATGGCAGCGCTGCGCCAGATCTTCGAACGCGCGCTCCAGGCCGCGCCGATTCAGCAGATTGGTCAGGTGGTCGGTCATCACCTGCTCGCTGGTCTTGCGCAGTTCCTGCGCCAGCCGCGAGACTTCTTCTTCCAGGCGCCGCGCCCGCTCGCTGGCATCGACGAAGCCCTGCTTGGACAGATCCAGTTCGCCATACAGCACGCGCGTGTCTTCCAGCATCGCGCGCACCGTGCCAGCCAGCGTCGGCAGGTCGGCCGAGTTCTGGATTTCATCCATGTAGGAGCCCAGCTTCGAACCGAAGCGGTCACTGGATTCGGTCAGCGAACGCAGCCATTCGACGCACTGCGCGATCATCGTCTTCAGCATCTGCACCGAATCACGGCGCAGCTTCAGCAGCCGCTGGTGCTCGTCAGCCGTGCGGCGCAGCAGCAGCCTGGCCTGCGCCAGATCGCGCGGATCGGGCGCTTTGCCGCCGGCATCGATGATCTCGCGGATGGCATCGAACTGCCGGCGTACCCAGCCCTCTTCCTCGACCATCGTCGGCACCGTATCGCAGACGGCCACCAGCAACTCGGTCATGTCGCCCAGCAGGCGCTCGGTGCGACGCTGGTTGACCCAGCCATAGGCACTGCCACCGGCGCGCCGGTCGGCGCTGCGCCGGGCCAGCGCCCGCTCGTCGCTGGGTTCGGCGGCGGGCGTCTCGGCGCAATCGGCGCCGCTGGCGACGGCAACGCCGGCGGCGGCCTGCCCAGGGCCAGATGATGTTTTTGATTCCAACAAAACGGCTGCCGCAGTCTGCCCGGCGGCAGCCGGCGAGGAGAGCGTATTGGCGGCAACGGCCTGCTTGTCGGCGATTGCCGGCAGGGCCGCGCTCTGCGCCTCGGCGGCGGGCGGCGCGGCCAACTCGGGCACCGCGACCGTGGAATCGGGTTCGCCAAGGCGCCAGCTATCGACCAACCGCTTCAGGCGTTCGAACAACTTGGTCGGCTGCGAGCGCGAGCTGGCCAGCACGCGGTTGAGCGCTTCTTTCTTGCGCGCCACGGTCCAGTTGCGGTGCGGCAGATCGAGCTGGTGCAGTACCTCGGCCAGCAGCGTGCCGGCGTCGTCCTGGGCGGCCGCGATCATCGGCGGCGGCTCTTCGGCGTCGCGCAGCGGTACCGAACCGCCGACGGCGCGCCAGGCCAGCCGATATTGATCGGGCGTCGGCGGCAACCGACGCTCGGCCAGGTAACGCAGCGCCGCGCGCGCAAGATGCGCTGCGGCCGACTCCACTGCCACCTCACCTACTCCAATACTCATGGCCACTCCCGTCGATGCGCCGGCATGCGCACTGCTGACGTTCCCCGAACCGAGCCCTCGCTGCGGGAGCATCGAAGGGTGGCGAAGACTCGGCCCTCATGAATGAGGACATCGGGCGCCGGAAAGTCCGCCAGATCGGCATTTTGTCGCATTTTTGATGCCGACCAACGGCGAAAGACCGCCGAATAACCGGCCTGGTCTGCCTTATCTCTTGTTTTCGGCATGGCATTCGGTAGATTGAGGCCCGCTACTCGATTCATGATGACTCGGTGAACTCTCCACAACCTGCCCATCCCGCCATCCGTGCCAACACGGCTGTTCCGTTGGCGCTCGTGGTGCTCTTTTCGACCGCCTTGCTGGCAATCCTGATAGCCGGGCGACTAACGGTCGCAGCCCCGGGCACGGACGGTGATCCATCCGCCACGGTGCCGTTCTGGGCTGCCGCCATCCCGGCCGGTGCGGCCGTGCTGGCCGGCTGGTGCGCCTTCCTGGCCTATCGCGGCTGGCACCGGCTCGGGCGCCAGCTCGAACGGCTCAATGCCGATGCCACGCGCGTGGCGCTCGGCGAACGCGGCCACCGCAGCCTCGGTCATGAACAGACGGCGCTGGAACCGACCGCCGCCGCGCTGAACCGGCTGGCCGGCCTGGTCGAAGCAGCCGAAGCCCTGCTCGATGAACGCGACCGGCAGTTGTCGACGCTGCAATCGCTGGGGGAACAGTTCTATTGGGAACAAAACGCCGACGGCCGTTTCACCCGCGTCGAATATGACGCGCCGCTGCCGCACGGCCAACGGCCGGCGCTGACCAAACGGGGCGCATTCGACGATGCGCAAGCACTGGATGAATCGGCGCTGGCCGAAGCGCGCGAGGCGATCGCGCAGCGCCGGCCGTTCCGCAAGCTGGCGCTGTGGCGCACCGGCGGCGACGGGCGCCGCGTGCGCACGATCGAATCGGGTAATCCACGCTATGACGCCAATGGCCGCTTCATCGGCTACGTGGGCATCGGCCGCGTGCTCGGCCCCGATGCCGAAGCGCCCGCACACGCCGACCGCGCCCTCGGC
>JAFKGG010000350.1 GCA_017307915.1 Burkholderiales bacterium
AACTATAAAATCCGGGAAAACAGCCTGCAGAAGGTTCCCTACCTGCTCGTCGTCGGCGAGAAGGAACGTCAGGCTGGTAAAGTGGCCGTGCGCGCGCGCGGCGGGATCGACCTCGGTCCGCTCGACATCGAGACATTCGCCCAGCGCTTGTCCGATGAGGTGGTGGGCCGGCGCTCCCAGCCGCAGTGATCAGCGAACTGCCCGGCGGGTCTGCACGGATCCGCCGCGCCTTCGCGATCGGCGTGTTGCACGGCTGTTGCTTTTGTTGAACGCAAGGAGAACGCAGCATCGCTACTGAACGCGCGCATCGCATCAATGGTGAGATCAACGTCACCGAGGTGCGGCTGGTCGGGATCGACAACGAACCGATCGGGATCGTCGGCCTGAGAGACGCCATGCGAATGGCCGAAGAAGCGGAAGTCGATCTAGTCGAGATCGCGCCGCAGGCCCGCCCGCCGGTCTGTCGCCTGATGGACTACGGTAAGTTCAAGTATCAGGAACAGAAACGGGCGCACGAGGCACGCCAGAAACAGAAGGTCATCCAGGTCAAGGAAGTCAAGTTCCGGCCTGGCACCGATGATGGCGACTATCAGGTCAAGCTGCGAAACCTGCGGCGTTTTCTGGAAGAGGGCGACAAGGCGAAAGTCACCTTGCGTTTTCGGGGCCGTGAAATGGCCCACCAGGAGTTCGGCGTGCGCCTGCTCGATCGGGTGCGAACCGACCTAGAAGAAGTGGCGATGGTCGAGCAGATGCCCAAGCTCGAAGGCCGCCAGATGATCATGGTCGTGGCGCCGAAGAAGAAGAAGTGAAGTTTTCGGAAGCGGCGGCATTGCGCCAGCCGCTTCCCGGAATCGCGCTGCCGCGGCAAGTGCCCGGTGGCGCGCAACAAGCCGAACGGGTCGATCAAGTGCCGGCAAGGCCGCCGGACACCCGATGAGGCATTAAAAGAGAGAAGCGGGTTCTGTCATGCCCAAGATGAAGACGAAGAAAAGCGCTGCCAAGCGCTTTCGTGTGCGCGCCTCCGGCAGCGTCAAGCGCGGCCAGGCGTTCAAGCGCCACATCCTCACCAAGAAAACCACGAAGAACAAGCGCCAGCTGCGCGGTACCTTGAACGTGCACGACACGAACATCGTGTCCGTCAAGGCCATGCTGCCGTACGCATAAGGAGAGCGCGAAATGCCCCGAGTCAAACGTGGAGTCACGGCGCGCGCGCGCCACAAGAAGGTCCTGGCCCGTGCCAAGGGTTATCGCGGCCGCCGCGGCAATGTGTTTCGCGTTGCCACGCAGGCCGTCATGCGTGCCGGCCAGTATGCGTATCGCGATCGCCGCACCAAGAAACGCGTGTTCCGCTCGCTGTGGATCGCGCGGATCAACGCCGCGGTGCGCGAGCACGGCATCACCTACAGCACCTTCATCAACGGCCTGAACAAGGCTTCGATCGGGCTCGACCGTAAAGTGCTGGCCGACCTGGCCGTCACCGACAAGCCGGCGTTCGCCTCGATCGTCGCCCAGGTGAAGGCCTCGCTCGGCGCGGCGTAAGTCTGCGCAAATACGGCGGCGCAAGCCGCAGGCGTCGGTGCCGCCCAGGCGGCGCCGACCGGGAAGACGGGGCCGCGAGGCCCCGTTTTTACTTGCAGTTTTCCGTCTCCATTGGCGAATCCAGCGATGTCGAATTTCCCCAGCTTCACCGACATGGTCGCGCGTCTGACGGCCGACATTGGCGCTGCCGCGAGCGCGCCGGAACTGGCCAACGCAAAGGCGCGCGCGCTCGGCAAAGAGGGCGCGCTCACCGCCGAGATGAAAAAGCTCGGTGCGCTGTCGCCCGATGAGCGCTCGCGCGTCGGCCGCGAACTGAACCTGGCCAAGCAGGCGGTCGAAGCCGCGGTGCGTGAGCGCGAAGCGTCGCTGGCGCGCGCCGAACTCGATGCACGGCTGGCGCAAGAGGCGATCGCCGTCACGCT
>JAFKGG010000508.1 GCA_017307915.1 Burkholderiales bacterium
GGCAGCAGCTTGTCGATCGAGGCAGCGACGCGATCGGCGAAGGCGGCGTCGGGCGTCAGCAGAATCGACTGCGCCATCTCGTCGTGCTCGGCCTGCGAGAACAGGTCCATCGCGATCCAGTCGGGATCGGTGCTGCCGTCGCACAGCACGAGGATTTCCGACGGGCCGGCGATCATGTCGATGCCGACGGTGCCGAACACGCGCCGCTTGGCCTCGGCCACGTAGGCGTTGCCGGGGCCGACGATCTTGTCCACCGCCGGCACGCTGGCCGTGCCGTAGGCCAGCGCCGCCACCGCCTGCGCGCCACCGATCGTGAACACGCGGTCGACGCCGGCGATGCAGGCCGCCGCCAGCACCATCGCATTGCGCACGCCGTCGGGCGTGGGCACGACCATGATCAGCTCGGGCACGCCGGCCACCTTGGCCGGCAGCGCATTCATCAGCACCGACGACGGGTAGGCGGCCTTGCCGCCGGGCACGTACAGGCCGACGCGGTCGAGCGGCGAGATCTTCTGGCCGAGCCGCGTGCCGTCGGCCTCGGTATAGGCCCAGGACTCGGCACGCTGGTGCTCGTGATAACGGCGCACGCGCTCGGCGGCGGCAACCAGCGCGTCGCGCTGCGCGGCGGGCAGCGAATCGAGCGCGGCCTGCAGTTCGCTGCGCGGCAGGTCGAGCTGCGCCATGTCTTGCACGTCGAGCCGGTCGAAGCGGCGCGTGTAGTCGAGCACGGCGGCGTCGCC
Source organism: Burkholderiales bacterium (assembly GCA_017307915.1). GTDB lineage: Bacteria > Pseudomonadota > Gammaproteobacteria > Burkholderiales > Burkholderiaceae_E > Zeimonas. The sequence continues at coordinate 741 of JAFKGG010000508.1, forward strand.
GCGGCTGCGCACGTCGCGCAGGATGTCGGCGACGACGCGCTCGATGGCTTCGTCTTGCGACGGTTCGTAAGCGATCAGCGCGGCCAGCCGCTGGCGGAAATCCGCGGCGCGGCTGTCGAGCCGGCTGATGACGGGGCGCGCTGCCTGGCTCATGCCGTTTCCTTGGCCCGGCTGGCCGCGCGCATCGCCGCCAGCAGCGGTTCGAGCCGTTCGGAGCGCGTCTTCAGCGACGCCTGGTTGACGATCAGCCGCGCCGACACCTGCATGATCTCTTCGACCTCGACCAGGTTGTTGGCACGCAGGGTGCTGCCGGTGCTGACCAGGTCGACGATGGCATCGGCCAGTCCGACCAGCGGCGCCAGCTCCATCGAGCCGTACAGCTTGATCAGATCGACGTGCACGCCCTTCTCGGCGAAATGCCGGCGCGCCGCGGTCACGTACTTGGTGGCCACGCGCAGCCGCGCGCCGCGACGCACGGCGTTCTGATAGTCGAACCCGGCCGACGTGGCCACGCACAGCCGGCAGCGCGCGATACCCAGGTCGATCGGCTGGTACAGACCCTCGCCGCCGTGTTCGATCAAGACGTCTTTTCCGGCTACGCCGAGGTCGGCGGCGCCGTACTGCACATAGGTGGGCACGTCGCTGGCGCGCACGATGATCAGCCGCAGGCCGGGATCGCCGGTGGGCAGGATCAGTTTGCGCGAATTGACGACGGCCGGGTCGACGGTGATGCCGGCGGCGGCCAGCATCGGTACGGTGTCATCGAAGATGCGGCCCTTCGACAGCGCGAGCGTGATCATCTCGGTTCCTATTGGACGCGGCTGACGCGCGCGCCGAGCGAGGCAAGCTTGTTTTCCATGCGCTCGTAGCCGCGATCCAGATGATAGATGCGATCGACCACGGTTTCGCCGTCAGCCACCAGGCCGGCGATGACCAGTCCGGCCGAGGCGCGCAGGTCGGTGGCCATCACGGTGGCGCCCGATAGCTGCGGCACGCCGCGTACCACCGCCGTGTTGCCCTCGATCGTGATGTCGGCGCCCAGCCGCTGCAGCTCGAGCACGTGCATGAAGCGGTTTTCGAAGATCGTTTCGGTGATCACGCCACAGCCGTCGGCGACGCAATTGAGCGCCATGAACTGGGCCTGCATGTCGGTGGCAAACGCCGGATACGGCGCCGTGCGCAGGTCGACGGCGCGCGGGCGCTGCTTCATCGACAGGCGGATCCAGTCGGCGCCGGTATCGATCTGGGCACCGGCTTCGCGCAGTTTTTCGAGCGTGGCTTCCATCGTGTCGGGCTCAGCCTGCGTCAGCGTCAGCTCACCGCCGGCAGCAGCGGTGGCGCACAGGAAGGTGCCGGCCTCGATGCGGTCGGCCATCACGCGGTGCTGGGCGCCGTGCAGAGCCGGCACGCCGTCGATGACGATGCGGTCGGTGCCGGCGCCTTCGATGCGTGCGCCCATCGCGATCAGCGCGCGCGCCAGGTCGACCACTTCGGGTTCGCGCGCGGCGTTCTCGATGATCGTCTGGCCATCGGCCAGCGTGGCGGCCATCATCAGATTTTCGGTGCCGGTGACGGTGACCATGTCGGTGACGATGCGCGCGCCGCGCAGCCGGCTGGCGCGTGCCACCACGTAGCCGTGCTCGATCGCGATGTGCGCGCCCATTGCCTGCAAGCCCTTGATGTGCTGATCGACCGGCCGCTGGCCGATCGCGCAGCCGCCGGGCAAGGACACGCGCGCCTCGCCGAAGCGCGCCAGCAGCGGGCCCAGCACCAGGATCGAGGCGCGCATCGTCTTGACCAGATCGTAGGGCGCTTCCACCGACGCCACCTGGCCGGCGCCGAGCAGCACCCGCGAGCCTTCGCGCTGCGTGCGCATGCCCAGGCGGGCGAGCAGCTTCAGCGTGGTGCCGACGTCCTGCAGCTGCGGCACGTTGTTCAATTCGATGTCATCGGCCGTCAGCAGCGCCGCACACAGGATCGGCAAGGCCGCGTTCTTGGCACCGCTGACGGCGATTTCGCCGCGCAGCGGGCGTCCGCCTTCGATTCTCAATTTGTCCATATCCTTTGCCTTCGGGACGGCGCGCGAGCCGCCCTTGCATGGCCGTTGATGAAGCCCGACAGACCTAGCGGCTTTGTTCCGCGTATTCGGCGGGCGTGAGCGTCTTCATCGACAGCGCATGGATCTCTTCGCGCATGCGGTCGCCGAGCGCCGCATAGACGATCTGATGCCGTTGCACCGGACGCTTGCCCTCGAAAGCCGCGGATACGATCACCGCCTCGAAGTGATGGCCATCACCGCTGACTTCGAGCACTTCGCAAGGCAGGCCGGCAGCGATGTAGCTGCGCACATTGTCGGGAGTCACCATGGCGGAATTCGGGCGATTCAGAGGCAAATTGGAAATGATAGCGGCAGGCAGAATGATAACGGCTGGGCGGGCCGCCGCACCGCGACGGCGTGCGCGTCAGTGCCTGAGCTTGTAGCCGGTAGCCAGCATCCGCAGCGCCAAGGCCGAAAACAGCACCAGCGTGGCCGTCACGATGAGCAGGCTGCCCAGCGGCGGCACGTCGGACTGGCCGAAGAAGCCATAGCGGAACCCATCGACCATGTAGAAGAACGGATTCAAGTGCGACAGCCCCTGCCAGAAGCCGGGCAGCGACTTCACCGAATAGAAAACCCCGGCCAGGAAAGTCAGCGGCATGATCACGAAGTTCTGGAACAGCGCGATCTGGTCGAATTTTTCAGCCCAGATGCCGGCGATCAAGCCCATCGTGCCCAGGATGGCGCTGCCCAACAGCGCGAAGATCAGAATCCAACCGAATGCATGGATCGTCAGGTGCGCGAACCAGGCGGTGACGATGAACACGCCCAGTCCGACCGCCATGCCGCGCGCCATCGCGGCCAGCACGTAGGCACAGAACATTTCGACGTGCGACAGCGGCGGCAGCAGCACGAACACGATGTTGCCGGTGATCTTGCTCTGGATCAGCGACGACGAGGTGTTGGCGAACGCGTTCTGCAGCACCGACATCATGACCAAGCCGGGCAACAGGAACGAGGTGTAGCCGACGCCTTCAAACACTTGCGTGCGCGAACCCAGCACGTGCGAGAAGATCAGCAGGTACAGCAGCGACGTCAGTACCGGGGCCGCGATCGTCTGTGCGCTGACCTTGGTGAAGCGCAGCAGCTCCTTGTGAAACAGCGTGGCGAAGCCTTGCGTGGCAAAGCGGCGCTGCGAGGCGGGGCGATCGGCCAGCATTCAGCGGCTCTCCTTCATGATCTGCACGAACACGTCTTCCAGGTCGGTGCGCAACAGCTCCATCTCTTCGATGTGACAGCCGCCTTCGCGCAGCGCGGCCAGCACCGGTTCCAGCGCGGTGTAGTCGTCGACGCGCAGCGTGACGCGCTCGGCGCCGTCCTGCGGCCCCTCGGACTGCCAGGCCGCGTCGGCGACGGTCCGTTCGGCGAGCACGGTGGGCAGCGGCGCGCCGCTGATCTGCAGCCGCAGCCGGCCGGCGGCGAAGCGCCGCAGCAGCGTGCTGGTACGCTCCAGCGCCACCACGCCGCCCTGCTTGAGCATCGCGATGCGGCTGCACAGCTCCTGCGCTTCTTCCAGGTAGTGCGTGGTCAGCACGATCGTGTGGCCGTCACGGTTCAGCCGGCGGACGAACTGCCACAGCGTCTGGCGCAGCTCGACGTCGACGCCGGCGGTGGGCTCATCCAGCACGATCACGGGCGGCCGGTGCACCAGTGCCTGCGCCACCAGTACGCGCCGCTTCATGCCGCCCGACAGCGCGCGCATGTTGGCGTCGGCCTTGTCCGACAGATCGAGGTTGGCCAGGATCTCGTCGATCCAGTCGTCGTTGCGGCGGATGCCGTAGTAGCCGGAGGTGATGCGCAGCGTCTCGCGCACGGTGAAGAACGGATCGAACACCAGTTCCTGCGGCACCACACCGAGCGCGCGGCGCGCGGCGCGGAAGTCGCCGACCACGTTGTGCCCCATCACCGACACTTCGCCGGCATCGGCGCGGCTCAGGCCGGCGATGATCGAGATCAGCGTGGTCTTGCCGGCGCCGTTGGGGCCCAGCAAGGCGAAAAACTCACCCTGCTCGACGGTGAGCGACACGCCGCGCAGGGCTTCGAAGGAGCCATAGCGCTTGACGACGGAACGGATCTGGATGGCAGCGGTCATCGGCTCGGCAGCGGCACGCGAACGAGAAACGCCGCGACAAGGCGCGGCGCGCGGAACTATCGGACTCTGCGGCACGCCGGGGCGAACAGCGTGGTGAGCGCCCAGCACCTGAGCAGCAGCGCCGGCGCCAGGCGGCGATCGCGTCAGGCCGCCGTATCGGCCGACACGTCGAACAGCATCGCGTCGACGCCGTAGAGATGCGCGAGTTTACGCAGATTCGGCGCCGGCTGCTGGAACGCGCAGCGCAGGCCGCGCGCCGCGGCCCGGCGCGACAGCTCCAGCAGCACGGCCAGCAGCGATGAATCGAACTGCCGGCAGCCGCCCAGGTCGAACATCGGCTGCGGCTGCGCCAGCGCCTGCGCGGCCTGCTCCAGCGCGGCCGGCGCGGTGTCGAAAGTGACGCTGTCGGGAAAGCGGAACATGCCGGCCGCGCCTTACGACTTGGTCTGCTGCTCGGGCTTGGGCGCCTCGAACTGGTGGTTTTTCTCGTTCAGGCTGCGGATCAGCCCGTCGATGCCGCCGTTGCCCACTTCCTGCGCGAACTGGTTGCGATAGGTTTCGACCAGCCACACGCCGAGCACGTTGACGTCGTAGATCTTCCAGTCGCTGTTGACCTTCTGCAGCCGGTAATCGAGCTGCACCGGCTCGCCGCGCGGCTGCACGACTTCGCTGCGCACCACCACGTCGGTGTCCTGCGGGCTGGCACGGAACGGTTTCATCCGCACCGCCTGGTCACTGACCGCCGACAGCGCGCCGGCATAGGTGCGTACCAGCAGCGTGCGGAACTCAGCCATCAGCTGCTGGCGCTGCTCGGGCGAGGCGTTGCGCCAGTTGCGGCCCACCGCCAGCGCGGTCATCCGCTCGAAATTGACGTACGGCATGACCTTGCGGTCGACCAGTGCGTTGAGACGCTGGACGCTGCCATTCTGCAGATCCTTGTCGGATTTGATCTCGGCCAGCACCTCGTCGGACAGGCGCTTGACCAGCGCATCAGGCGCCTCGGCGGCCGCGGCAAGCTGCGGCATCAGCGACACGACGGCGACCAGGGCCAGCAGCAGCGAAAACAAACCGGCGGGCAGGCACTTCTTCATCACGCAAATACTCCTTGTGGGCAGGCGACGCTCATTTGCCGGCCGGCGCCGGTGCATCAGCCTCGTCGTCATCTTCGTCATCGTACGACGGCGGCGGCGGCGCGCCGTCGTGCACCTGGTTGTAGCGGCGCTGCAAGTAGCCGTCGCGCAAAAAGCTGTAGCGATCGAGCGCGGCGCCGTCCATCACGCCCTCAGCACGCAGCAGGCCCGCCCGGGTTTCGACCAGGCGCAGCCCCCAGGCGGCGTTGCGCTGGCTGGCGGCATTGATCGTGTTCAGCGGATCGAACCAGGCATCGACGCCCCACGCCGGCGCGTCGCGCAGGCTCGACGGCCCCAGGAAGGGCAACACCAGGTACGGACCGGCGGGCACGCCCCAGCGGCCCAGCGTCTGGCCGAAATCTTCCTGGTGCTTTTCCAGTCCGATCTCGCTGGCGATATCGGCCATGCCGGCCAGCCCGACGGTGGAATTGATGACCACGCGCGTCAGATCCGACAGCGCATAGGTCGGCTTGCCCTGCAATAGCTGATTGACCGCCGTCCAGGCATCGGCGGCGTTGCTGAATACGCTGCCGATGATGTGGCGAAAGGTCTGCGGCATCACGTCATCGTAGGCCTGCGCCACCGGCTTGGCCACGGCACGATCGAAGGCATCGTTGAACGAATAGATGGCGCGGTTCATCGGCTCGAACGGGTCGCTGGGCGAGGCCGCACGCGTCGGGCCGCCCGCCGTCGCGCAGCCGCCGAGCAGCAGCACGGCCGCCGCGGCCGCCGCCGCATGACGGCCCAGGCGCCCCAGGCCGAGCCGGGAGCGAGCCCGAGCCCCATCGAAAGACGAATGCGCCGCTGCCTGCGAGGCGTTCATTTTCCGCCTCCTCCTTCGGCTGCCTTGCCGTACAGGAATTGACCGATCAGATTTTCCAACACTACGGCCGATTGGGTCATCGTGATGCGGTCGCCGGGGCCGAGCATCTCGGTGTCGCCGCCCGGTTCCAGTCCGATGTACTGATCGCCCAGCAAGCCCGAGGTGAGAATCTTGGCCGACGTGTCCTTCGGAAACTTGTAGTTGCGATCCAGCGCCAGCATCACCTCGGCCTGATAGAGCTCGTCGTTGAAACGGATGCTGGTGACGCGGCCAACCACCACGCCCGCGCTGCGCACGGCGGCACGCGGTTTCAGGCCGCCGATGTTGTCGAAGCGCGCCACCGCCTCATAGGTAGGCCCCAGGCTGAACGCGCCGGTCATGTTGCCGGCGCGCACGGCCAGAAACACGATCGCCGCGAAACCCAGCAGCACGAACAACCCGACCAGCAGGTCGACTCCTCTGCGATTCATTCCCAATCTCCCGATGCGTGCCGATGTTGCATCAGTTCGTGTTGAACATCAGCGCCGTCAGCACGAAATCCAGCGCCAGCACAGCCAGCGACGACGCCACGACGGTGCTGGTGGTGGCGTGCGCCACCCCTTCCGGCGTCGGCTGCGAGCGGTAGCCGACGAACAAGGCGATGAACGCCGCCGTGAAGCCGAACGCCACACTCTTGATCACGCCGTTGCCGACGTCGTCGGCCCAATCGACGCCGCTTTGCATCTGCGACCAGAACGAGCCCGCATCGACGCCGATCAATTCGACGCCGACCAGATAACCGCCCAATACGCCGAAGGTCGAGAACAGCGCGGTCAGCAAGGGCAGGCAGATGACGGCGGCGGCGAAGCGCGGCGCCAGCACGCGCGCCACCGGGTCGACGGCCATCATCTCCATCGCGTCGATCTGCTCGCCGGCCTTCATCAGCCCGATTTCGGCGGTGAGCGAGGTGCCGGCGCGGCCGGCAAACAGCAGCGCGGCAACCACTGGGCCGAGTTCGCGCACCAGCGACAGCGTGACCAGTTGGCCGAGCGCTTCTTCGGAACCGAAGCTGCGCAGCGTGTAATACCCCTGCAGGCCGAGCACGAACCCGACCAGCAGGCCCGACACCAGGATGATCGACAGCGAATAGTTGCCGATGAAATGGATCTGGTCGATGACCAGCCGCGGCCGCCGGAACGCCGCCAGGCCGAGCAGGCACAGGCGCAGGAAGAAACGCGCGCCCTCGCCCACGGCGACGACGAAATCGACCAGCATGCGCCACGGCTGCATCAGCATTCGGATCATCGGCGCAATCCCAGGTCTTCGGCCAGCGGCGCGGCCGGGTAGTGAAAACCCGCCGGCCCCTCGACGGCGCCGTCGAGGAACTGGCGCAGCAGCGGATCGTCGGAATTGCGCATCTGCTCGGGCGTGCCTTCGGCGGCGATGCTGCCGTTGGCCAGGAAATAGACATAGTCGGCGATCGCGAAAGTCTGCGCGATGTCGTGCGACACGATGATCGACGACGATCCCAGCGCGTCGTTCAGGCGCCGCACCAGTTGCGCGATGGTGGCCAGCGACACCGGATCGAGCCCGGTGAAGGGCTCGTCGTACATGATCAGCGGCGGATCGAGGGCGATGGCGCGCGCCAACGCCACGCGCCGCGCCATGCCGCCCGACAGCTGCCGCGTCTGCAGGTCGGCGGCGCCGCGCAGCCCGACGGCGTTGAGCTTCATCAGCACCAGGTCGCGGATCATCGCTTCAGGCAGCCTGGTGTTCTCGCGCAGCGGAAACGCGACGTTGCCGAAGGCGGTCAGGTCGGTGAACAGCGCACCAAACTGGTACATCATGCCCATGCGCCGGCGCAGTGCATACAGCGCGTCGCGCTGCAGGCTGTGCACGTCATGGCCTTCGAACACGACGCGGCCGGCCTGCGGACGCAATTGGCCGCCGATCAGCCGCAGGATGGTCGTCTTGCCGGAACCCGAGCCGCCAATCAGCGCCACCACCGAGCCGCGCGCGATGCGCAGCGAGATGTCGCGCAGGATGACGCGCTCCCGGTATCCGAACCGGATCTGGTCGAGCACGAGGAAATCTGGGGTCACAGCGGATCCGGCGAGCAAAAGACGGGCCCAAGGGGTGAATTTGGAGGCAACCCGGGATTCTAAACCGTGGTTTCTGGCAAGCCTGTCGTAGCCCTGCCAGCGGCAGGCCCGGGCCGCGGATCGGCGTCCCGTCCGGGGCGGCCGCTCGTCATATACTCGGGAGCTATGAGCGCATCGTCCCCCGCCGGTTCCGAACGGCTGATCGCGCAGGCGCGCGAGGTATTGCGGATCGAGGCCGATGCCGTCGCGCGGCTGGCCGACCGCATCGATTCATCGTTCGCCGCCGCCTGCCGGCTTATCCTGGCCTGCGCGGGCCGAGTGGTGGTCAGCGGCATCGGCAAATCGGGTCACGTGGCGCGCAAGATCGCCGCCACGCTGGCTTCCACCGGCACGCCGGCGTTCTTCGTGCATCCGGCCGAGGCCATCCACGGCGACCTCGGCATGGTGCAGCACGACGACGTGTTCATCGCACTGTCGTACTCGGGCAGCACCGCCGAGCTGCTGACCATCGTGCCGGTGGTCAAGCGCCAGGGCGCGCGGCTGATCGCGATCACCGGTTCGCCGGCCTCGCCGCTGGCCAAGCTGGCCGACGTGCACCTGGACGCAGGCGTCGACCGCGAAGCCTGCCCGCTGAACCTGGCGCCCACCGCCAGCACCACCGCGGCGCTGGCGCTGGGCGACGCGCTGGCCGTGGCGCTGCTCGATGCGCGCGGCTTCGGTCCCGACGATTTCGCGCGCTCGCATCCGGGCGGCGCGCTGGGCCGCCGGCTGCTGACGCGGGTGGCCGACGTGATGCGCTCCGGCACGGCACTGCCGACGGTGGCCGCCGGCGCGCGGCTGGTCGACGCAGTGCTGGAAATCACGCGCAAGCGCATGGGCATGACCGCGGTGCTCGGCGCCGACGGCCGGCTGGCCGGCATCTTCACCGACGGCGACCTGCGGCGGCTGCTCGAAGCCGGCCGCGACCTGCGCGGCCTGGCCATCGACGAGGTCATGACGCGCGCGCCGGCCACCATCGACGCCCAGGCGCTGGCCGCCGAAGCGGTGCGGATCATGGAGGAACGGCGCATCAGCCAGCTGCTGGTGGCCGACGGCGACGGCCGGCTCGAAGGCGCGCTGCACATCCACGACCTGCTGACGGCAAAGATCGTCTGAGCGATGAGCATGCCGCCCGCCGCCCCCGACACCCTGCTGCGCCGCGCCGCCGCGATCGCACTGGTCGCGCTCGACGTCGACGGCACGCTGACTGATGGCCGCATCTTCATCGGCCCGGCCGGCGAAGCGATGAAGGCCTTTTCGGTGCACGACGGCTTCGGCCTGACGCTGCTGCGCGAAGCCGGCGTGAAGCTGGCGATCATCACCGCGCGGCAGTCGTCCATCGTCGAGCTGCGCGCCGCCGAACTGAAGCTCGACGCCGTGGTACAAGGCGCCAAGGACAAGGGTGCGGCGCTGGCCGGGCTGTGCCAGCGCTTCGGGATCCCGCTGGCGCAGACCGCCTTCGTCGGCGACGACTGGGCCGACCTGAGCGCAATGGCGATCGCCGGACTGCCGGCCAGCGTCGCCGGCGCGGCCCCCGAAGTGCGCGAGCGCGCCCACTGGGTCTCGCAGGCCCCGGCCGGCCGCGGCGCGGTGCGCGAGTTCGCCGAATTCCTGCTGCGCGCGCGCGGCGGCTTCGACGCGGCGCTGGCACGCTATACCACCCACCGGCCCGACCCAGCCCCATGACGCCACGCCTGCACGACCGGCTCGCCGCCGGCATCTCGCTGCTGCTGCTGCTGGCGCTGGCCGGCGCCACCTTCTACCTGGCGACGATCGCCTTGCAGCGGGCCGGCCCGTTCATCGAGCGCCCGCTCGGCCACGAGCCCGACTATTTCGTCGAAGGCGTGGTGTTCACGCGCATCAACCAGCGCGGCCAGCCGGTGTTCCGCATCTCGGCCGACCGCATGCTGCACTATGCCGACGACGAGACCACGGCCTATACCAAGCCGGTGGCGATCAGCCTGGACCCGACCAAGCCGCAGCTCACGCTGCGCGCCGAGGAAGGCACTTCCAGCCCCGACGGCAACGAAACCCACCTGCACGGCAACGTGGTGATGCAGCGCGCGGCTACCGCCAGCGAGGCAGCGATGGTCGCCACCACCGACCGCCTGGTGCTGTATGCCGACACCGAAATCGCCGTCACCGACCGGCCGGTGCGCATCGTGCAGGGCCCCTCGGTCTTGACGGGGGTCGGCATGGAATTCAATAATGCGGCCCGCTCGTTGAGGGTCGATTCCCAGGTTCGCATCACCTGGCAGCCGCCGCCACAGTCCCGTTGATCATGCGCGCGTTACACGGCCCACGCTTTCCCGCCCGTCTTTTTTCCGCCAGTGCAGCGCTCGCGCTGCTGGTCGCGCTCGCCGCGCCGGCGCCGGCCTTGGCCGAACGCGCCGACCGCAACAAGCCGATCAACGTCGAAGCCGACCGGATGCAGTACGACGATCTGAAGCAGATCAACGTCTTCACCGGCAACGTCGTGCTGACCAAGGGCACGATCCAGATCCGCGCCGAACGGCTGGTGATCCGGCAAGACCCCGAGGGGTATCAATACGGCACCGCCACCGGTTCGCTGGCCAGCTTCAAACAGAAGCGCGAAGGCGTCGACCAGTACATCTCGGGCCGCGCGCGGCAGATCGACTACGACGGCAAGCTGGAAACCTTCCGGCTGCAACAGCAGGCGATGATGCAGCGCACCGAAGGCAGCCGCGTGATCGACGAAGTGCATGGCAGCGACATCCTGTACGAGAGCCGCAGCGAATTCTTCACCGTCGACAGCAGCACCGGCCAGGCGGCCACGCCGGGCAATCCGTCGGGCCGCGTGCGCGTGGTCATCCAGCCGCGCGAAGACCCGAACGCGCCGCCGCGCCCGCCCGACGCCCCGGCCAACCTGAAGCCGGCCGACCGCCTGTCCACGCCGCAGCCCAGGTCGCGCTGATGACCGGGCTTCCTCCCGCGGGCGACGGCGACACGACCGGCCTGCCGGCCGCGCATCACGACAGCCGCCTGACGGTGCGCCACCTGCTGAAGGCCTATCACGGCCGCAAGGTGGTGCAAGACGTATCGCTGGACGTCGCCAGCGGCGAAGTGGTGGGCCTGCTCGGCCCCAACGGCGCCGGCAAGACCACCTGCTTCTACATGATCGTCGGCCTGGTGCCCACCGACGGCGGCACGATCGAACTCGACGGCGTATCGATCGTGCGGCTGCCGATCCACCGCCGCGCACGGCTCGGCCTGTCGTATCTGCCGCAGGAAGCCTCGGTGTTCCGCAAGCTGAGCGTCGAGGAAAACATCATGGCGGTGCTCGAGCTGCAGACCGACGAAGCCGGTCGGCCGCTGGCGCGCCGCGAACTGAACCGCCGGCTCGACGCGCTGCTGGCCGAGCTGCAGATCGAGCACATCCGGTCCAATTCGACGCTCTCGCTGTCGGGCGGCGAACGCCGCCGCGTCGAGATCGCGCGCGCGCTGGCCGGCTCGCCGCGCTTCATCCTGCTGGATGAACCCTTCGCCGGCGTCGACCCGATCGCGGTCATCGAAATCCAGCGAATCGTGCGTTTTCTCAAGGATCGGCGCATTGGCGTGCTGATCACCGACCACAACGTGCGCGAAACCCTTGGAATCTGCGATCGGGCGTATATCATTCGGGCTGGTACTGTTCTTGCTTCAGGCCGCCCGGACGAGGTTGTTCAGAACGAGGATGTACGCCGCTACTATCTCGGCGAACATTTCTCGATGTAGGCGGCTGCGAGCGATGCCAGGGCGGCCGAAGGCCGTGCCGGGCACGGCCGACATGCGATGAAACCCTCGTTACAGCTCAAGTTATCTCAGCAGCTCGCGCTGACGCCGCAGTTGCAGCAGTCGATCCGGCTGCTGCAACTGTCCACGCTCGAACTGAACA
>JAFKGG010000351.1 GCA_017307915.1 Burkholderiales bacterium
ATCCCTGTCGCGCGCGCACGACGGACCTTCCCCCTTCAAGGCAGCAGCACCGACGAGCCGGTGGTCTTGCGCGCCTCCAGGTCGCGATGCGCCTGCACCGCCTCTTCGAGCTTGTAGCGCTGATCGATCTCGATGTGCACCTTGCCGCTGCCGACCATGCGGAACAGATCGGTGGCCATCTCATCCAGATTGGCCCGATTGGCGGTATGCGCGAACAATGACGGCCGCGTGACGTACAGCGAGCCCTTCAGCGCGGTCAGCGGCACCGGCGGCACCGGCCCCGACGCATTGCCGAAGCTGACCAGCAGCCCGAACGGCTGCAGGCTGTCGATCGACGCCTGAAAGGTGTCCTTGCCGACCGAGTCGTAGACCACCCGCCCCATCGCGCCGCCGGTGATCTCGCGCACGCGCTCGGCCACGTTCTCTTCCTTGTACAGGATGGTGTGCTCGCAGCCGAAGCGGCGCGCCAGCTCGGCCTTCTGCGGCGAGCCCACGGTGCCGATCACCGTCACGCCCAGCGCCTTGGCCCATTGCATCGCGATCAGCCCGACACCGCCGGCCGCGGCATGGAACAGAATCGTCTGCCCTTTCTGCAGCTTGTAAGTGCGGCGAAACAGATACTGCACGGTGAGGCCCTTGAGCATCATCGCCGCGCCGGTCTCGAAATCGATGCCGCGCGGCAGCTTGACCAGCCCGGCGGCGCTCACGTTGCGCAGCTCGGCATAGGCGCCCAGCCCGCCGCTGCAATAGGCCACGCGGTCGCCGGCCTTGAGCTGCGTCACGCCCTCGCCGACGGCGGTGACCACACCGGCCCCCTCCAGCCCCAGCCCCCCCGGCAGCGACTGCGGATACAGCCCGGTTCGGTAATACACGTCGATGTAGTTCACGCCGATCGCGTGGTTGCGCACCTGCACTTCACCGGCCTGCGGCGGGCCGACCTCGACGTCGACGCATTGCATCACTTCCGGGCCGCCGTGGCGTTCGATACGAATGACCTTGGACATGCTGATTCCAATGGATTGAGTAGGGATGCGAGCTCAGAACGTACCCGGATACGTGCCGCCGTCGATCAGGAAATTCTGCCCGGTGACGAAACTCGCCTGCGCGCTGCACAGATAGGCACAGGCCTGCCCGAACTCGTGCGGATCACCCAAGCGCCCGGCCGGGATCGACGCGATGCGCCGCTGGCGTTCCACTTCGGGCGCCACGTTCATCCTGCCTGCCACCACCGCGGTGAACTGGCGCTGCCGCTCGGTATCGAACATGCCGGGCAGCAGGTTGTTGATGGTCACGTTGTGCGCCACCGTCTTGCGCGCCAGGCCGGCGACGAAGCCGGTGAGCCCCGAGCGTGCGCCGTTGGACAGCGCCAGCGCGTCGATCGGCGCTTTCACCGCAGCCGAGGTGATGTTGACGATGCGCCCGAAGCGGCGCGCGATCATCGCGTCGACCGTGGCCCGGATCAGCTCGATCGGCGTCAGCATGTTCGCGTCGATGGCGCGGATCCAGTCGTCGCGTGAAAACTCGCGGAAATCGCCTGCCGGCGGCCCGCCGGCATTGTTGACCAGAATGTCGACCTGCGGTGCCGCCGCCAGCGCCTCGGCGCGGCCCTGCGGGGTTGTGACGTCGCAGGCCACCGCCACCACCGTCACGCCGGTTTCGTCGCCGATGCGCTGCGCCGCTTCAGCCAGCGGCTGCGCGGTGCGCGCATTGATGACCAGATTCACACCCTCGCCGGCCAGCGAACGTGCGCATGCGTAGCCCAGCCCCTTGCTCGCGCCGCAAACCAGCGCCCATTTGCCTGCAATGCCCAGATCCATGCCGAATATGCCCTGTTAAGAATGAACGTCACTCATTTCTTGCGCCCGCTGCCCAGCAGCGTACCGAGCACGCCACGGATGATCTGCCGGCCCAGCGTGGAACCCATCGAACGCGCCGCGCTCTTGGCCATCGCTTCGATC
>JAFKGG010000352.1 GCA_017307915.1 Burkholderiales bacterium
GGCGCAGACGGTGGCCAACTGCTACACGGCGATCGATCTGGGCGTCGAGGTGGTGCCGGTGCTGAACAAGATGGATCTGCCGCAGGCCGATCCGGATTCCGCGGCCGCCGAGGTCGAAGACGTGATCGGCATCGACGCCACCGATGCGATCCGTGCCAGCGCCAAGACCGGCATGGGCATCGACGAGATCCTGGAAGCGATCGTCGCGCGCATCCCGCCGCCCAAGGGCGACCCGAGCGCGCCCTTGCAGGCGCTGATCATCGATTCGTGGTTCGACAACTACGTCGGCGTGGTGATGCTGGTGCGCGTGTTCAACGGCTCGCTGCGCCCGCGCGACCGCATCAAGCTGATGGCTACCGGTTCGACGCACACTTGCGAGCAGGTCGGTGTGTTCACGCCCAAGTCGTCGGCGCGCGAGTCGCTGCCGACCGGCTCGGTGGGCTTCGTCATTGCCGGCATCAAGGAGCTGAAGGCGGCCAAGGTCGGCGATACGATCACGCTGGTCAATCCTGCGGCCGCCCAGCCGCTGCCCGGCTTTCGCGAGATCAAGCCGTCGGTGTTCGCCGGCCTGTATCCGGTCGAGGCCAACCAGTACGAGGCGATGCGCGAGGCGCTCGAAAAGCTGCAGTTGAACGACGCCTCGCTGCAATTCGAGCCCGAGGTGTCGCAGGCGCTGGGCTTCGGTTTCCGCTGCGGCTTCCTCGGCCTGCTGCACATGGACATCGTGCAGGAGCGGCTGGAACGCGAATTCGACATGGATCTGATCACCACGGCGCCCACCGTGGTCTACGAGATCCTGATGCGTGACGGCACCGTGCTGCGCGTGGAAAACCCGTCGAAGATGCCCGATCCCGCGAAGATGGAAGAAATCCGCGAGCCGATCGTCGAGGTCACCGTCTTCGTGCCGCAGGAATACGTCGGCCCGGTGATCACGCTGTGCACCAACAAGCGCGGCGTGCAGAAGAACCTGGCCTATCACGGCCGCCAGGTGCACCTGACCTACGAACTGCCGATGAACGAGATCGTGCTCGATTTCTTCGACAAGCTGAAATCGGTGTCGCGCGGCTATGCGTCGATGGATTACGAGTTCCTCGAATACCGCGCCTCCGACGTCGTCAAGATGGACATCCTGGTCAACAGCGAGAAGGTCGATGCGCTGTCGCTGATCGTCCATCGCAGCGTGGCGCAAAGCCGCGGCCGCGAGGTGGCCGCCAAGATGCGCGAGCTGATCCCGCGGCAGATGTACGACGTGGCGATTCAGGCGGCGGTCGGCAGCAACATCATCGCGCGCGAGAACGTCAAGGCGCTGCGCAAGAACGTGCTGGCCAAGTGCTATGGCGGCGACATCACGCGCAAGAAGAAACTGCTCGAAAAGCAGAAGGCCGGCAAGAAGCGGATGAAGCAGGTGGGCAGCGTGGAAATCCCGCAGGAAGCCTTCCTGGCCGTGTTGCAGGTCGAAGATCGCTGATGTGCTGCCCGTCGTTCGTCCTGCCTGCCGCCCGTCGATAGGGAACCCTGACCCATGAATTTCGCGCTGATCCTGTTCCTGCTGCTGGTGCTGACCTTTGCCGCATGGCTGCTCGACCTGCTGGTGCTGCGCGGCCGCCGCGCGCGCGAGGCCGACTTGGCGGTCAATACTTACCAGCGCGACAACGCCGCTGCCTTGAGTGCGCTGCAGGCCAGCGGCGGCGACGGCGCGGTGCGCGCCGAGCTGGAGTCGATCCGCGCCACGCGCGCGCGCCAGCCGGTCTGGCTCGAATACACGGCCGGGCTGTTTCCGGTGATTGCCGTGGTGTTCTTCCTGCGCTCATTCGTGGCCGAGCCGTTCAAGATTCCGTCCGAATCGATGCTGCCGACGCTGGTGGTCGGCGACCTCATCCTGGTCAACAAGTTCTCCTACGGGCTGCGCCTGCCGGTGGTGCATACCAAGATTGCCGACGTCGGCCTGCCGCAGC
>JAFKGG010000353.1 GCA_017307915.1 Burkholderiales bacterium
GTAGGGCAGGTTGGGAACACGCACGATGCCGGCGCCGTCTTCGACGTCGGCGAAACTCTCGCGCGACGTCAGCACCGGATGGGAAAGGTTTTCTCGGACGGTTCGATAGCGAGTGCAGGGCACGCCGGCGCGCGACAGCAGCTCCTCGCACTCTTCGGCCGAGCGCTGCAGTGTCCAACGCTCGACCTCCTGCATCAACTCGGCGCGGTGGATGGCCCGTGACGGGCTCTGCGCGAAGCGCGGATCGCTTCGCAGATCAGGCCGCTGCAAGACCTCGCACAAGCTCTCGAAATTGCCTGGCGTGATGATCACCACCATCAGGAAGCCGTCGCGTGCGCGGATCGGTTTGTACATGGCGCGTGTCGAAGACAGCGGGAACTGCGCCTCTTGCACTTCGAACGGCATCAGGTTGAACATGCTCTCGAACAGGGTGACGTCCAGTCGTTGCCCGCGGCCGGTGCGCGCGCGGACGGCCAGTGCGGACTGGATTGCGATCAGCGAGTACATTCCCGCCAGCACGTCGGCGGTGAAGATGCTGGTGGTCGGCGGCAGGTCGGATTGCTGATGCTGCATGACGGCCAGGTCCATGCCGCTGGCGGCGTGGACCACCGGCGCGAACGAAGGCCGCTGCGCATAGGCGCCTTCCTGTCCGTAGCCGGAGATCGAGCAGTAGATGATGCCGGGGCTGCGCGCAGCCACCGCGGCATAGCTCAACCCCAGCCGATCCATGACGCCCGGCCGGAAATTCTCGATCACGACGTCGGCCTTGGCTGCGAGCGCCAGCGCCGTATCGCGGCCCTGCGGCTGCTTGAGATCGAGCAGGATGCTCTGCTTGCCCGCGTTCAGATGCGCGAAGTAAGCGCTGTGGCCGTCTCTGCGGGGCACGCCGGTGCGCATGTGGTCGCCCTCCAAGGGCTCCACCTTGATGACCCGCGCGCCCAGGTCGGCCATCATGCGCGTGCAGTAGGGGCCGGCCATCATGAAGGTGAAATCAAGCACCGTGACGCCCTCCATCGGCCGCGTCATCGTCGCTTCTTCCTGGCCGGGCGTATCCATGATGTCTCCGTGTCTGACGCTTTTCGCAACCGGCGAGGCAGGCCGGGCGATTACCGGTCCGAATCTATCGACGCCCCGTGCCCGCGTCTAATACCGTTTGGCGCGGATGCGATACGCCGTTGGTATCGGCGCGGGCGCTCCAATCGGCGGGCGTATCGCTAGCGACGAAAGCGATATTGGACTGGCGTCGGCAGCGATTCCAGAATCGCGTCGAGCGCAAGCGTTGCCGGACCGGCGCCGATTGCCGTCGGCGCGGCTGACGAGGAATGGATATGGGACCTTTGGCCGATTTGAAGATCGTGGAGTTTGCCGGGCTCGGCCCGGCGCCGATGTGCGCCATGCTGCTGGCCGACCTGGGCGCGCGCGTGCTGCGCATCGATCGCACCGCTGAGGTCGAGCTGGGCATGAAGCGCCCGCTCGCGCTGAACCTGCTCAACCGCAGCCGCGACGATATTGCGCTCGATCTGAAGAATCCGCGTGCAGCGGCGCTGGCGCTCGAGATCGTCGCCGATGCCGATATGCTGATCGAGGGTTTCCGGCCAGGGGTGATGGAGCGACTCGGTCTGGGCCCCGATGTTTGCCTGGCGCGTAATCAGCGGTTGATCTATGGGCGCATGACGGGCTTCGGGCAATCAGGGCCGTTGGCGGGCGCAGCAGGCCACGATCTGAACTACATTGCGCTGACTGGTGCCTTGGACGCGGTGGGGCGGCCAGGCCAACCGCCCACGCCGGCGTTGAACCTGGTCGGAGATTTTGGCGGCGGCTCGCTGTATCTGGCCATGGGCATGCTGGCCGCCTTGCACGAGGCGCGGCGCTCGGGGCATGGACAGGTGGTCGATAGCGCCATCGTCGATGGCGCGCTGTCGCTGATGACGATGCACTACGGC
>JAFKGG010000509.1 GCA_017307915.1 Burkholderiales bacterium
GATCTGCGCCAGGATGTGCTGCTCGCGCGGCGACAGAAAGTCGATCGGATCGTGCACGGGCGGCACGGGCGGCGGCACCGGCGATGCAGCCGCCGCCTCGCCGTGCAGGGCCTGGAAGGCGCTGACCAGCTTGCCGGTCATTTCGGGGCTGACCACCGACGCACCGGCCATCGCATCGATGATCGCCTGAGCCAGCGCCTGGCTGTCGACGGTTTTCAGCAGGTAGCCGCGTGCGCCGGCGCGCAGCGCAGCGGCCAGGTCGCGCTGATCATCGCTCATCGTCAACATCAGCACGCAGGCCTGCGGGGCGGCCTGACGCAGCCCCGGCACGGCATCGACGCCGCTGACGCCCGGCAGGCGGTTGTCGAGCAGGATCACGTCGGGCTGCTTAGCCGCGGCGCGGCGATAGGCTTCGCCGGCATCCTGTGCCTCGGCCACCACGGTGAAGCGATCGTCGCCAGCCA
This sequence comes from Burkholderiales bacterium, assembly GCA_017307915.1. Lineage (GTDB taxonomy): Bacteria > Pseudomonadota > Gammaproteobacteria > Burkholderiales > Burkholderiaceae_E > Zeimonas. Next base: position 465 of record JAFKGG010000509.1, read on the forward strand.
ACAGCGCGACCAAGCCGCGGCGAAACAGCGTGTGGTCATCGACCACCATGATGCGAATAGGTGTCGCGAGCGTCATGCGTGCGTCAGTTGCCGATCCCGGTCGGGCAGCGTCAATACGACTTCGGTGCCGACGCCGGGTTGCGAGTTGATTTCGATGCTGCCGCCGATGAGCTGGGCCCGTTCCTGCATGATGCCCAGGCCGACGTGCGTTTCATCGACGGCCTGCTGGCCGGCGACGAAACCGCAGCCGTCGTCGCGCACCGCTACGCGCCATGGCCATCGCTGCTGCACGTCGACGTGCACCTCATGCGCGTCGGCGTGCTTGCGCACGTTCGACAGCGCTTCCTGCACCACGTGCAGCACCTGCACCTGCACGTCGGGCGCCAGCGGCAGGCCGTCGCCGGTGATCGTCAGGTGCGTCTTCAGCCCGGTCTGCAGTTCGAACTTGTGCAGCGTGGTCTGCAGCGCCGGCGTGATGTCCTCGGCATTGGTGCGAGTGCGGAAGTGCACCAGCAGCTCGCGCACGTCACCCAGACTTTCGTGTACGCCGGTGTCGAGCTCATCGAGCGCGCGCTCGATCTGCGCGGCATCCTGCCGCTTGATGGCGGCGCGCAGCAGGCCCACCTGGATCTTGAGGAAGGCCAGACTCTGCGCAATGCTGTCGTGCAGCTCGCGCGCCAGCAGGCCGCGTTCCTCAGCCACCGCGGCTTCGCGCTGCAGGGCATCGACGCGCAGGCCTTCCATGGCGCCTGCCAGATGGCTGGCCAGCGTTTCGAGCAGCGCACGATCGTCGTCGCTCAGATCGGGGTCATGACGGTAGAACAGGTCGATCTCACCGACCATGCGTTCCTGCTGACGTACCGGCACGCTGACCACCGCACGATAGCCGGCGCGCCCGCAGTGACCCAGCAGGCCGGCCTCGCCCGCACTGTGGATCGGGATCACCTTGGTGCCGGCGCCGGTCTGCTGCTGGCCGCAAAAACAGGCACCGGTCGGCACGCACTGTTCCTCGTCGACCACCGTCTGCGGCAAGCCGTCGGCTGCCAGCATCAGATAGCGCTGGTTCGATTCGTCCGACCAGCGCAGCGCCGATGCGTCAGCACGCGCCACCTGCCGCACCTGGCGCGCAAAGCCGCGCGCCAGTTCGTCTAGCGTACCGGCATGCGCGACGAAGGCAGCCGCCTCGTACAGCGTAGTCAGCTGGGCGTGCTGCGCCTGCAGCCGCAATGTCTTTTCGCGCACCTTGGCTTCGAGGTTCTGGTAGAGCCCCTGCAGCGTCTGCGCCATCCGGTTGAAGCCGTCGGCCAGCGCGCCGAATTCGTCGTCGGACAGTTTCTCGACGCGGGCCGACAGGTCGCCGGCGCCGACCCGGGCCAGGCCGGCCTTGAGCCGCGCCAGCGGATTGAACACGAACAGATAGGCTGAATACAGCAGCGCCACCGCGCTGCCGATGGTCAGCGCCATCATCAGGAACTGGAAGGCGTTGAGAATGGCAGTGAGCCGCGCCAATTGCTGCTCGATCGCCGACACGAAGTTGTCGATGCGGCCGACGAAGGCCTCGGCCTGTTCGGTGACCTGCGCGGTGGCCGGCGCCGGCACCGCCGACCAGGCAACGCGCAGCGTTTCCCAGCCGCGCTGCACGTCGGCAAAGGCAGCCTGCGAGCGCGCGTCGCGCGGCACGGTGAGCGGGCGCGCCGGGTCGCCGCGGCGCAGCACCTCGACGCTCTGGTCGAACAGCGTGAGCTGCCCCTGCAGCCGTTGCGTATCGTGACCGGCCAGCGTCTGCGCCAGCCGCCAGGTTTGCATCCGCATGCGGCCGGCTTCATTGACGGCCGCGGCGCCGCCTTCAAGTTGCCAGGTGATCCACAGCGTCAGGCCGATCGACAGCATCGCCATCAGCAGCAGGATGCTGCCCATGACGCCCATCTTGGCGGCGAGAGTCCACGAGCGGCGCATTCAGCGCGACTCTACACAGTCGCGGCGCCGGGCGGCTTGCGCCCGATCAAGGCCTTGCTACCGCCGGCGCGGTGCCGGCGGCAGCGTTCATGACGGCGGCGCAAGCGGTTCATCGTAATCATGATAAGGGCCGGTACCGGCGTGTTCCGCGCGCGAGGCCGCCACGAAGGCGCCGCGCAGCACGTCGAACACGTGCACCTCGCCGTCTTCGATCACGTAGTGCCAGCCGTGCAGGCTGAGCTGGCGGGCTTCGACGCGTTCGCGCACCATCGGATAGTCCATCAAGCGTTCAAGCTGCAGCACCACGGCGCGCTGCTCGGTGCGCCGCAGCACCTCGGCGCCGGGCTGGGCCACCGGCAGCACCGCTTCGCGGCCCAGCTCGAGCCATTGCCGCAGATTCTGCGCGGCCACCGGCACCTCGCCGTACAGCGCGCGGATACCACCGCAATGGCTGTGCCCGCAGACGATGATACGCGTCACCGGCAGGTTCAGCACGGCGAACTCGATCGCCGCGGCCGTGCCATGGTAGCCGTACGAGCCGTCGTAAGGCGGCACGAACGCGCCCACGTTGCGCACCAGGAACAGCTCGCCGGGGCCGGTGCCGATCAGCAGGTACGGCACCAGCCGCGAATCGGAGCAACCGATGAACAGCGTGGTCGGCTGCTGGCCCGCTTCGACCAGACGGTGGAACGTGTCACGGTAGCGCGGAAACGCGTCGTCGTGGAAGCGACGCAGTCGCTGCAGCAGTTCGTCAGGCATGGTCGGCGATCGGGCCGGCGCGCCGCTACTGCACCAGCGGCGTGGCAGACGCGTCGAGATCGACGCCGACGACAGCCGCCTGGCCGGCCAGCAACTGCAGGTACTGGCGCAGCGCGGTAGCGAAATGCATCTGCCGCAGCGATTGCGCCACCGCCGCGCGCACGACGGCAAACTCGGGCACCCGGCCCGGCTCGCGCGCACGCACTTCCACCACGTGCAGGCCGAAGCGGCTGTGCACCAGCCTGGGCAGCACGCCGACCTCGCTGTGGCCGAACAGTTCACGGCCGAATTCCGGCGCGCAATCTTCCTGGCTGAGCCAGCCCAGTTCACCGCCCTGCTGGCCGCTGGGGCAGTTCGAGACCTCGGCGGCCACCTGCGCGAAACGGTCTTCGCCCGGGCCCTGGCAGCGCAGGTCGAGCAGGCAAGCCTCGGCACGCTGGCGCAGCGCCGCTACGTCGACCCCGGGGGTGACCGCGAACAGCACGTGACGCGCCTGCACGCGCTCGCCCACCGCATAGCGGGCGCGATGCGCTTCGTAGTGACGCCGGCACGCTTCATCGGCGGGTTCGGGGCAGACGAGCTGCCGGTCGAGCAGCAGGTCGATCGCATCGCTGGCCGCCTGGCTGATCACGCCGGCGGCCGGCGCCGGATCGTCCGCGGCGAGCAGCCCGGCGTCGATAGCCGCCTGCCGCAGCAGCTCGGTACAAGCGCGCTGGCGCAGTTCGTCAGCGGCGCAGATCTCGCCGTCGACGGCAAGTGCGACGCCGTTGACCAGGGGCACGGGGGTGATGTCGTTCATCGTGAGCTCCGAAACGGATTGCCTGCGTTGCAGCATGACCAGGTGCGGCCAGTGAGCGCGCTCAGCCCGCGCCGCCGGGCTGCCCGCGACGCGCCGCCGGCACGTTATGGCCGGCCGGCACGTTCAAGCGCCGCGAACGCACCACCTGATACGGCCGGAACAGATAGACCACCGATGCGAAACCGCTCCACACGTGCACCAGCCGGCTGAACGGAAACAGCAGGAAGATCGTCATGCCCAGCACCAGGTGCACCTTGAACGGCCAATCAAGGCCGACCAGTGCCGACGCGTCGGGCCGGAAGGTGAAGATGCGCTGTGCCCAGTCGGCCAGCACCAGCATTGCGTGCGCGTCGACGCGGTGCGCGAACGAGAACGGCAAGGTGATCAGCCCCAGGCACAGTTGCACCCACAGGATGATCAGAATCGCCAGGTCGGTGCGGTGGCTGGTGAAGCGGATGCGCGGATCGAAGATGCGCCGATGCAGCAGCATCGTCAAACCGACGAAACACACCAGTCCGGCGACGCCGCCGCTCACGATGGCCATCATCTGCTTGGTGCTGGCGCTCATGAACGATTCGTAGAAGAAATGCGGCGTGAGCAGCCCTATCGCATGCCCGAAGAACAGAAACAGGATGCCGATGTGAAACAGGTTGCTGCCCCATCGCAACTGGCGCGCGCGCAGCAGTTGCGACGAATCGCTCTTCCACGTGTATTGATCGCGGTCGAAGCGCGCCAGGCTGCCCATCAGGAATACGGCCAGGCAGACGTACGGATAAACGGTGAACAGGAAGTCGTGGATGGCGCGGCTCATGCTCGTGCTCCCGGAGTCGATTCTTGAATTCCTTGCGCGGCGCCGCGCCGGACCAAATGAATGGGCTGAGGTTGGCCGGGCAAGGCCTGATCGGGCCGCGCCTGGCCCTGCGTGGAGCAGCCGCCGAACACCGGTGGTTCCTGCCAGCTTTCGTCCAACGCGGGTTCCTCGGGCAGCTCGATCGCCTGCGCCGATTCGCCGGCCAGCTCGAGCACCGCGGCCAGCACGCTGGCGTAGCGACTGTCGCGTTTGGCCAGCGCGCTGAAGATGCCGCGCACGATGTGCGCGATCTCGCCCAGAAAGGCGCGCGCCTGCGCCGGCGGCTGCGTCGATGCGTATTCGAGCAGCACGCACAGGTGGTCGGGCAGCTCACCCGGCGCCAGGTACAGGCCGGCCTGCTCGAAAGTGCCGATCAGGTCGACCATCGCCGGGCCGCGGTCGCGCGAATCGCCGTGCACGTGCTCGAACAGATGCAGCGCGGTGGCGCGGCCGCGATCGAACAGCTCGACGTAGTCGGCCTCGACCTCGAACGGTCGCTTGGCGCCCAGTTGCGCGATCAACCCATGCAGCTCGATGCGGCGCGCCGGCGGCAACGCCGCTTCTCGGTCCAGCGCTTCGGCCAACTCGGGCAGGTGCTGGCGCAGCTCGGCACCCGGGTACGACAGCAGATGCGCCAGCACGCGCAGCGTCAGCGTCATCGGCGGCGGTGATTTGTGCAGCAAGGCCATGGTCAGATCTCCGCCTTGATCGGGATGGTGCGCTTCTTCTCGCTGCCGAACAGGCTGGTTTCGGTGACGCCCTCGCTGCAACCGTTGCCGAAGCTGAAACCGCAGCCGCCGCGCACGTTGAACGCGTTCTCGGCGTATTCGCGATGCGAGCTGGGAATGACGAAGCGGTCTTCGTAATTGGCGATCGCCATCACGCGGTACATCTCATCGACCTGCGCCGCGCTCAGGCCGACCTGCTGCAACGCGGCCGTGTTTTCCATGCCATCGACGTGCAGGCCGCGCTGGTAGGCGCGCATCGCCAGCATCCGTTCCAGCGCGCGCACCACCGGCACGGTATCGCCGGCCGTCAGCAGGTTGGCCAGGTACTTGACCGGAATGCGCAACTGGTTGACGTCGGGGATTTCGCCGTTGATGCCCATTTGCCCGGCGTTGGCGGCGGCGGTGATCGGCGACAGCGGCGGCACGTACCACACCATCGGCAGCGTGCGGTATTCGGGGTGCAGCGGCAGCGCCACCTGCCAGTCGACCGCCATCTTGTAGACCGGGCTGGCGCGCGCGGCATCCAGCCAGTTCTCGGCGATGCCTTCGCGGCGCGCCGCCTCGATCACCTGCGGATCGTGCGGGTCGAGAAACACGTCGAGCTGGGCCTGGTACAGATCCTTGTCGTGCTCGACGCTGGCCGCCGCCTCGATGCGATCGGCGTCATACAGCAGCACGCCCAGGTAGCGGATCCGGCCGACGCAGGTCTCGCTGCACACGGTGGGCTGGCCGGCTTCGATGCGCGGATAGCAGAAGATGCACTTCTCGGCCTTGCCACTCTTCCAGTTGTAATAGATTTTCTTGTACGGACAGCCGCTGACGCACATGCGCCAGCCGCGGCATTTGTCCTGGTCGATCAGCACGATGCCGTCTTCCTCGCGCTTGTAGATGCTGCCGCTGGGGCAACTCGCCACGCACGCCGGGTTCAGGCAGTGCTCGCACAGCCTGGGCAGATACATCATGAAGGTGTTCTCGAACTGCCCGTAGATGTCCTTCTGGACGTCGTCGAAGTTGCGGTCCTTGCTGCGCTTGCTGAACTCGCCGCCGAGAATCTCTTCCCAGTTCGGACCCCACTCGATCTTCTCCATCCGCTGCCCGGTGATCAGGCTGCGCGGGCGCGCGGTGGGCGCCGCCTTCATCTCGGGCGCCGAATGCAGGTGCTCGTAGTCGAAGGTGAACGGTTCGTAGTAGTCGTCGATCTGCGGCAGGTTCGGGTTGGCGAAGATCTTCATCAGCAGCTTCCAGCGCCCGCCCTGCCGCGGCACGATCGAGCCGCCGGCGGTGCGAACCCAGCCGCCGTTCCACTTGTCCTGGTTCTCCCATTCCTTGGGATAACCGATACCGGGCTTGGTCTCGACGTTGTTGAACCAGGCGTATTCGACGCCGGGACGGCTGGTCCAGACGTTCTTGCAGGTGACGCTGCAAGTGTGGCAGCCAATGCATTTGTCCAGGTTCAGGACCATGCCGATTTGTGCGCGTACTTTCATCTTGGTGTTCCTGCAATCGGTGCCGTTACGGGTTCTCGCCCTGCGCCTGGTAAGCGCGCGCCAGATGGTCATCGCGCGGCGTATCGAGCCAGTCGACCTTGCTCATCTTGCGCACCACCACGAACTCGTCGCGGTTGGTGCCGATCGTGCCGTAGTAGTTGAAGCCGTACGACAACTGGGCATAGCCGCCGATCATGTGCGTGGGTTTGAGCACGATGCGCGTCACCGAGTTGTGGATGCCGCCGCGCACGCCGGTGATTTCCGATCCTGGCGTGTTGATGATCTTTTCCTGCGCGTGATACATCATGACCATGCCGGGTTTGACGCGCTGACTGACCACCGCGCGCGCCGCGATCGCGCCGTTGATGTTGAACAACTCCACCCAGTCGTTGTCTTCGATGCCGGCGTTGCGCGCGTCGTCTTCGCTCAACCAGACCACCGGCCCGCCGCGATTGAGCGTCAGCATCAGCAGGTTGTCGCTGTACGTGCTGTGGATGCCCCACTTCTGGTGCGGCGTGATGAAGTTCAGCAGGATTTCCTTGTTGCCGTTGGGTTTGATGTTGTGGATGTCGCTGGTCGCCTTCAGGTCGACCGGCGGGCGATAGCTGGAAAAACCTTCGCCGAAAGCGATCATCCATGGGTGATCCTGATAGAACTGCTGGCGGCCGGTCAGCGTGCGCCACGGGATCAGCTCGTGCACGTTGGTGTAGCCCGCGTTGTAGCTGACCGTTTCGCTCTCGATGCCGCTCCAGGTCGGCGACGAGATGATCTTGCGCGGCTGCGCCTGGATGTCGCGGTAGCGGATCTTCTCGTCTTCGCGGTACAGCGCCAGATGCTCGTGCTCGCGGCCGGTCTGCTTGCCCAACGCATGCCAGGCCTTCACGGCAACGTGGCCGTTGGTTTCGGGCGCCAGCTGCAGGATCACTTCGCAGGCGTCGATGTCGCTGACGATGCGCGGCATGCCCTGCGTGACGCCGGGTTCGGCGGTCGTGCCGTTCAGATCGCCGAGCTGCTTCACCTCGGTCTCGGTCGGCCAGGCGATGCCCTTGCCGCCGTTGCCGATGGTGGTCATCAACGGGCCCAGCGCCGTGAAGCGCTTGTAGACGTTTGGATAATCGCGCTCGACCACGGCGATCTGCGGCGCCGTCTTGCCCGGCACCAGCTCGCACTGCCCTTTCTTCCATTCCAGCACTGCCAGCGGCTGCGCCAGCTCGGCCGGTGTATCGTGCATCAGCGGCGTGAGCACCACGTCTTTTTCGACGCCCAGGTGACCGACGCAGACTTCGCTGAACGCCTTGGCAAAGCCTTTGTAGATCTCCCAGTCGGAACGCGCCTGCCAGACCGGATCCACCGCGGCACTGAGCGGGTGGATGAACGGATGCATGTCGCTGGTGTTCAGATCGTTTTTCTCGTACCAGCTGGCGGTGGGCAGCACGACGTCGCTGTACAGGCAGGTAGTGCTCATGCGGAAATCGAGCGTCACCAGCAGGTCGAGCTTGCCTTGCGGGGCTTCGTCGTGCCACTTCACTTCTTGCGGCTTGGCATCCTGCGGGCCCAGATCCTTGCCCTGCACGCCGTTTTCGGTGCCCAGCAGGTGTTTGCAGAAATACTCGTGCCCCTTGCCGCTGCTGCCCAGCAGGTTGCTGCGCCAGACGAACAGATTGCGCGGCCAGTTCTGCGGCGCGTCGGGGTCTTCGCAACTCATCTGCAGCGTGCCGTCTTTCAGCGCGCGCACCACGTAATCCTTGGCGTCGAGGCCGGCCGCGGCGGCCTCCCTGGCCACGCGCAGCGGATTGGTCTTGAGCTGCGGCGCGCTCGGCAGCCAGCCCATGCGTTCGGCACGCACGTTGTAGTCGATCATGCTGCCACCGAAGGCCTGCTTGTCGGCCAGCGGCGAGACGATCTCTTCCAGGCCCAGTTTCTCGTAGCGCCACTGGTCGGTGTGCGCATAGAAGAAGCTGGTGCTGTTCTGCTGGCGCGGCGGCCGGATCCAGTCGAGCGCAAAGGCCAGCGCGGTCCAGCCGGTCTGCGGGCGCAGCTTTTCCTGGCCGACGTAATGCGCCCAGCCGCCGCCGCTCTTGCCGATGCAGCCGCACAGCATCAGCAGATTGATCACGCCGCGGTAGTTCATGTCGGCGTGATACCAGTGGTTCATCGCCGCGCCGATGATGATCATCGACTTGCCCTGCGTCTTCTCGGCATTGGCGGCGAATTCTCGGCCGACGGTGATGATCTGCGCGCGCGGCACGCCGGTGATCGCCTCGGCCCAGGCCGGCGTGTAAGGCGCATTGTCGTCGTAGCTGGCGGCGCCGCTGCCCAGGCCGCGGTCGATGCCGTATTGCGCCGCCTGCAGGTCGAAGACGGTGGCTACCAGCGCCTCACGCTGCTCACCATCGATCACCAGGGGCAGCCGCGCGGCCGGCACCTTGACGCGGTTGACCGCGCCCTGCTGCGGGTTGGCCGGGAAATGCGGCGTGGCGATGCCGCCGAAATAAGGCAGGCCGACGTCGACCAGCTCGTGCGCCTGCTCGCCTTCGAGCACGGAGAGCTTGAGCTTCACCTCTTCGCCGTGGCGCGCCTCTTTGGGCTCCAGGTTCCATTTGCCCGCATCGTCGCGACCGGCCGGCCCCCAGCGAAAACCGATCGAACCATGCGGCAGCACGGCGCGGCCGTCGGCGTCGAAGGCCAGCGTCTTCCACTCGGGGTTGTTGTCCTGCCCCAGCTTGCCGTTGAAATCGCTGGCGCGCAGGTAACGATCAGGGACCTGCACGGTGCTGCCGTCGGGCAGCACGTGCTCGCGCAGCATCAGCAGCATCGGCAGATCGGTGTAGCGGCGCGCGTAATCGTCGAAGTACGGGCTGCGGCGATCGAAATAGAACTCCTTGAACGCGACGTGGCCCATCGCCATCGCCAGCGCCGCATCGGTGCCCTGCTTCGGGTGCAGCCACAGGTCAGCCAGCTTGGCCACTTCCGAATAGTCGGGCGTCACCGCCACCGTCTTGGCGCCTTTGTAGCGCACCTCGGTGAAGAAGTGCGCATCGGGCGTGCGCGTCTGCGGCACGTTCGAGCCCCAGGCGATGATGTAGGTGCTGTTGTACCAGTCGGCCGATTCGGGTACATCGGTCTGTTCGCCCCAGACCTGCGGGCTGGCCGGCGGCAGGTCGCAGTACCAGTCGTAAAAGCTCATGCAGACGCCCCCGATCAGGCTCAGATAGCGGCTGCCGGCGGCATAGCTGACCATGCTCATCGCCGGGATCGGCGAAAAGCCGATGACGCGGTCGGGACCGTGCGTCTTGATCGTGTAGACGTTGGCTGCAGCAATCAGCTGGTTGACCTCTTCCCAGCTGCTGCGCACGAAGCCGCCCATGCCGCGCACGCGCTGGTAGTCGCGGCGCGCGTCGTCGTCCTCGACGATGCTGGCCCAGGCATCGACCGGCGTAGCCGCTTTCTTCAACGCGGCACGCCAGCGTTCGAGCAGCCGCGCGCGCACCATCGGGTACTTGACGCGGTTGGCGCTGTACAGATACCACGAATAGCTGGCGCCACGCGCACAGCCGCGTGGTTCATGGTTGGGCATGTCCCAACGGGTACGCGGGTAGTCGGTCTGCTGCGTTTCCCAGGTGACGATGCCGCCCTTGACGTAGATCTTCCACGAACACGAACCGGTGCAGTTCACGCCGTGCGTGCTGCGCACGATCTTGTCGTGCGCCCAGCGGTTGCGGTAGGCGTCTTCCCAGGTGCGGTCTTCGCCGGTGGTGATGCCGTGGCCCTGCGCAAAGCGTTCGCGGGGCAGCGAAAAATGAGTCAGTCGATCGAGAAAATGGCTCATGACAGGTTCCGTTCAGCAAGGCATCGGCGCATTGCGGCGGGCGTAGTACCACCAGGTCACCGCGATGCACAGCAGATAGAAGACGATGAACACGTACAAAGCAGCTTCGGCGCCGCCGGTCAGCGAGATCGAGCTGCCGTAGCTCTTCGGGATGAAGAAGCCGCCATAGGCGCCGATGGCCGCGGTGAAGCCGAGCGTAGCGGCCGCCTCGGTGTTGCCCTCGCGGGTAGCGCGCTGCACGCCTTCGCGGTCGGCCGGGTCCACGCCGCGCAGCTTCTGCGTCAGGAAGATCACCGGGATCATGCGGAACGTGGAACCGTTGCCGATGCCGGTGGTCAGGAACAGCACCAGGAAGCTGATGAAGAAGCCGGCAAAACTGCCTTCGACCGGTCCCCACGGCAAGGCCAGGCCCGAGGCCGCGCCCTTGGGCAGGAACAGCAGCACGCCCAGCACCGCGCAGGCCATCACGATGAAGTTCCAGAACGTGACGCGCGCCCCGCCCAGCTTGTCGGACAGCCAGCCGCCGAACGGCCGCACCACCGCGCCGACCATCGGTCCCAGCCAGGCATAAGCCAGCGGATTGATATCGGGGAACTGGCTCTTGATCAGCAACGGAAAGCCCGCGGCATAGCCGATGAATGAGCCGAAAGTGCCCAGGTACAGAATGCACATCAGCCAGTTGTGCTTGCGGCGGAAGATCATCGCCTGATCGGCGAATGAAGCTTTTGCTTCAGCCAGATCGTTCATGCCGAACCACGCAGCCAGCGCGGTCAGCGCGATCCACGGCACCCAGATGAAGGCGGCGTTCTGCGTCCAGACCTGCAACTGCTGGCCGTTCTTGACGATCGTCTGCGCATCGCCGCCGAAGATGCCGAAGATGCCGGCGGTGACCACCAAGGGGCTCAGGAACTGCACTACCGACACCCCGAGATTGCCCAGGCCGGCGTTGACGCCCAACGCCGAACCTTTGCGCTCCTTCGGAAAGAAGAAGCTGATGTTGGACATGCTGGAACTGAAGTTGCCGCCGCCGAACCCGCACAGCAGCGCCAGGATCAGCATGGTCGGATAGCTGGTGGTGTTGTCCTGCACGGCGAAGCCGATGCCCAGCGCCGGGATCAGCAGCGACGCGGTCGAGATCGCCGTCCAGCGGCGCCCCCCCACCAAGGGCACCATGAACGAGTAGAAAATGCGCAGCGTGGCACCGGACAGCGCCGGCGCGGCCGCCAGCCAGAACAACTGGTTGGTGCTGTAGCGAAAACCCAGCGCCGGCAGGCTCACCGCCACCACGCTCCACACCTGCCAGACCGCGAACGCCAGGAACAAGGCCGGCACCGAGATCCACAGGTTCAGCTTGGCGATGGCCTCGCCTTCACGCTCCCAGAAGGCCTTGTCTTCGGGAGTCCAGATTTCGAGCGTGCGGCCTGGCCGCATCCGCGAGGATTGAGCACTCATGATGGTCGTCCTGCGAAATCAGCGAGCAGTGCCGTGCGAGAACGGCGAAGCCGGTGCGTGTTCGCCGAGCACCTCGGTCTTGCGCACTTCGGTCCAGTACATCCAGATCAACGACACCCAGACCACGCCGTACATCAGCATGAAGGCGCTGGAGCGAATGCCGGTGAAGTCGAGCAGCGCACCGAACATGATCGGCAGCACGAAGCCGCCCAGGCCGCCGGCCAGGCCGACGATGCCGCTGATGGTGCCGATGTTGGCTGGATAGTCGTCGCTGATGTACTTGAAGACGCTGGCCTTGCCGAACGCCCAGGCAATGCCCAGCACGAACATCAGCGCGGTGAAGGTGTAGACGTTCAGCCCGATGTGGAAGCTGCGCGGGCCGTCGACCGTCATGACGGTGAAGTCGGTCGGCGGGTAGCTGAGCAGGAACAGG
>JAFKGG010000354.1 GCA_017307915.1 Burkholderiales bacterium
AGCCAGCGCGTCGGTCGGCGGAAGCGCCGGCCAGGCCGATAGCCGGCAGTGCCACGCCTACGGCTGCCCGCTCGCCGGCGCGATCAGCGACAGCCTGAAGGGCGGCGGCCCATGGTTTTGCCGGCACCACCACGGCGTGCCACCCGAGCGCTGGGCCGAGATCACGACATCGCTGCGCCAGCAGCGGCAGGAGACGCTGATTTGACCATCGCCATCAACCCCTTCGAAGCCCTAGCCCGGGCCGTCACGCGCCCGAGCCTGCCTTCCGGCAGCCACCGCGCCCGGCTCTACGACGCGCTGTGCGCTGGCCGGCGTGATGTGACGCTCACACAACTGCGCCGGCGCATCGGGTTCGAGGGCTCGACGGTCGAGCGCGAATTGCAGCGCCTCATCGACGACGGTTTCGCCGAGCGCATCGAGCCGGCTGTGTGCCCGTGCTGCGATCAGCCGGCGGTCATGTACCGGGGCATTCGGTGATGCCGGGCGATCAGCTCACTCCGGCTGCTGCGGCCGCTCACGGGCCTGCGCGATGCGCTCGCGCAGCCACGTTGCGCCGCCCAGGCGCTGCAGCTTCGCGTGCAGATCGGCGGTCAGGCGCAGATGCACGTCATGCACTGCGCGCTGGTCTGGTGGGACCGCGGGGCGGCCGCGAGGGCGTTTCGGTTGAGCGGTCATTGCATTCTCTGCACTCGGATCACCAGACGCCCCGTGTCCATCGTCGCGCAGCGCGGCTCAATGTAGCGCCCGACCTGGCCGTATTGCGTCGTCGGCGTGCCAATCTCGGACTCGGGGAAAAACCGGGCCGCGCGGCCGAACTTTTTAGCAACGGCTCGATCAATGGCCTCTCGCGGGTCGTCGGTGCGGTGATTGCTGGACGACTCATCGCGATCGCCGTACAGGCGGGTGATTGTGACTGTGAGCATGGCGTTTCTCGGGGTCATCAGGATTCAAGCGCTTCAAGCAGCCGCTCGACCTCGGCCTGTTCGTCCGCGTCGTCACCGATCCACTCTCCGTACGCCCGGATGCTGGCCGCATCATCGGCGTCGATCGCGAGCATGTCACCGGCCCGGATCGCGAGCACCGAGTTGTCGTCGAACGTCCATTTCGTCATTTCCAGATCCCAGCGCTGGTCGGCGCCGATTGCGCGGGCTTCGGCCTGTTCCATCGCGTCAGCAGCGGAGCCCAGGGCGACGAGTTGTTGGGCGATCTTCACTTTTGCGTCTCCGGTTGTTGTTCGGCGATGCGCCGTCCATGAGCATTAATGTAGACCAGAAAATACCCCGAGTCAACGAATTTATGTCGACCAATAAATCATGGGAAACCCGGTACCGCATCCACGATCCGGGCCAGCCGTGGCACGGCGAGCTGGCGACCTGCATCGAGGTGGCCGACGACTCGGTGCTGCTCGAACTCGATCGGCTGCCGGTGAACTGGCGCAGCCGACAGGCGTGGTTCGGTGTGCAGCAGGTGCGGCGGGTGCCGCAGGGGGAGGGGCGGTGATCGAGATCGCAATCGCATTCGTCGGCGGCGTGGTGGTGGGCGTGGTCGCGCTCGTCGCGTGGCTTTGCTGGGAGGAGGTTTCGGCGAAATGAGTCTGTACCTGGGCATCGATCCAGGCGTCACCGGCGCTCTGGCGCTTGTCTGCGCCCGGCGCGGCGTGCTCGAAGTCGCCGGCGTCCCGGTGTGCAGCAACGGCACCACCGGCGTCGTGACGCGCGAGGTTGACGTGCGCGAGACCGGCGAGCTGCTGCGCTCGTGGTCCGATCGGCACGGGCTGGCGTGTGAGCATCTGACGGCGGTCATCGAGCGCCCGCAGGCCATGCGCACCGGCGTCACGGCCCTGAGCCAGGGCGACAGCTACGGCGCTCTGCGGGCCGTCGCGGGCATGTGGGCGCAGCGCGTCGAGCGGGTCAATCCGGCGGC
>JAFKGG010000510.1 GCA_017307915.1 Burkholderiales bacterium
GCCTCATTGACGACCAGGCTGCGGCCTTCCAGAGAATAGCCGTTCAGAGCGCGGATCGCTGCTTGCGCGGCCTCGTCGGATGCCATCGTGACGAAGCCGAAGCCGCGTGAACGGCCGGTTTCGCGATCGGTCACGATCTTGGCGTCGGTGACTTCGCCGTGATTGCCGAACAATTGCGACAACTGCGCATCAGTCGCTCGCCACGGCAGATTGCCCACGTAGATCTTGGTTCCCATCTAAAGCTCATTCCTCGAACCGTTGGATTCATTGCATTTCGAGGAACACCGGAACCAGCAACCCGAGAAATGCAACTCCGTGAGCCGCACGAAACACCGACTCGCATCTGACTTTGCCACAAACGCCAAGAAAATCCCAGGGGTGTCAACCCCGATGGTCGGATGCTAACCACGCCGTGTGGCGTGAATGCCGGAGCGAGCGCGATGGTGCACCGCGATGGGACATGCTGCACGCACAACGGTCGGGCCTGATCGGTGCAGCACGAGGGCAGCAACGAAATCGCTTGATGCCGGAGCTTGAACTGTATAAAAATACAGTCTGCACCGCTTTTTCGGAGTAAGCCCGATGCGCGAACTGACCGCCCGGCAACAGGAAATCCTGACCTTGATCCGGCAGCATATCGCCGAAACCGGCTTTCCGCCGACCCGAGCCGAGATCGCCGCCCGACTCGGCTTCCGCTCGCCGAACGCCGCCGAAGATCACCTGAAAGCCCTGGCACGCAAGGGGGTTCTCGAGCTCACCTCCGGCGCTTCGCGCGGCATCCGCCTGAAGCTGATGCCCGACGAGAACCACGACGACCCCCAGCCGGTTCAGATTACGCTGAGCCTGCCGCTGGTCGGTCGCGTGGCAGCGGGTAGTCCGATCCTGGCGCAACAGCACATCGATGCGCATTACGCGCTCGACCCGACGCTGTTTGCCGCGCCACCCGATTTTCTGCTGAAGGTGCGTGGCATGAGTATGCGCGATGCCGGCATCCTCGACGGCGACCTGCTTGCCGTCAAGCGCACCGACGAGGCGCGCAACGGCCAGATCGTCGTGGCCCGCGTTGGCGACGACGTCACCGTCAAGCGCTGGCGGCGCAAGGGGGCCATCGTCGAGCTGCTGCCCGAAAACCCCGATTTCACGCCGATCGTCGTCGATACCCGCAGCGAGCCGCTGGCGCTCGAGGGCATCGCCGTCGGTCTGCTGCGCACCGGCAAGGTCTAAGGCGCCTCGATCCGCCCTAGCGCGCGCCGGCGTTTCACCCTCGGAAGTCGTCATCATGTCGTCATCGCTGCCCGCCGAAGTCTGGCGTGCGAGCCAGCTCGGCCGTACCGCTTTGCCCGCCGTTTCCAGCGGCTTCCCCACGCTCGATGCCGAGCTGCCCGGCGCCGGCTGGCCGATCGGCATGCTCACCGAGCTGATCGGCCGTGAATCCGGCATCGGCGAGCTGCGGCTGCTGATCCCGCTGCTGCGGCAACTGAGCCGCGAACGCAAGTTCAGCGTGCTGCTGGCGCCCCCGCACCTGCCCTACGCGCCGGCCTTGGCCAGCCATGGCGTCGATCTCGACTATCTGCTGATCGTGCAGGCCCCCAACGCCGCCGACCGGCTGTGGGCCGTTGAACAAAGCCTGAAAAGCGCTGCCTTCGGCGCGCTGCTGGCCTGGCTTCCGCACGAGCGCACCCGGCCCGAGCATCTGCGCCGGCTGCAATTGGCCGCGCAGACGGCCGGTGGCCCGGCGTTCCTGTTCCGCCCGCTGGCAGCCCAGTTCGAGCCTTCACCCGCGCCGCTGCGCCTGCTGCTGCTGCCCAAGCCCGAGCAGCGGCTGTCGGTGCAGATCCTGAAGCGGCGCGGCCCCGTCGCGCAAGATCCACTGTTGATCGACCTGCCACAGCCCCCCGCCACGATCCGTCTGCGGCGCAGCACCGAACCGGCAACGGTGCACGGCACAGTTGGGCAGGCGGCAATGGCATCGGGCATGCGCGGCACGCAGCGCTCGCTGCTGCTGAACTAGGCGTGCGCACGCTACGCGCGCGCTTGCGTGAACAGCCGCTGGCCATGCCCTGCCCTGCCTTCGGCCGATCGCGCCCACGACCGGCATCGCGCTCGTCGGGCCAGCCGTGAGTGCAAACCATGGTCTGGATTGCCTTGTTCTTCGAACGCCTGTCGTTGCAGGCGATCGAACGGGGGTGGGTCGACGCCAGCGCTGATACCGCTGCTGATTCCCCATGCGGGGCCGCCGCGGGCGGTCCGGCGCTAGCCATCGCCGATCCGCTGCGGGTGTTGGCCGCCAACGACCCGGCACGGGCAGCCGGCATCACCCCTGGCCTGAAACGGGCGGCCGCCTTGGCGCTGGCGCCGCAGCTGCTGTTGCGCGAGCGCGATGCCGCCCTCGAAACCGGCGCCCTGGCGGCCTTGGCCGGCTGGGCGCAGCAGTTCACGCCAGCGGTCAGCCTGCAGTCGGCGCCGCTGTTCGGCATCGATGACGACGTCGTGGCGCCGGCCGGCCTGCTGCTCGACGTGGGTGCCAGCCTGCGCTATTTCGGCGGCCTGGCCAGGCTGCTGGCGCGCTTGCAGCGGCAATTGCCCGGGCTCGGCTTCTCGGCCCGGCTCGCCGTGGCACCCAACGCCGACGCTGCCTGGCTGCTGGCCCGCCACCGCGACGGGCTGCGCGTCGATGAAGCCGGCCTGGCACGCGCCATCGGCGCCCTGCCGGCCACGCTGCTGGCCACCGAACGGGCGCAGAAACAGATGCTGGCCGCCATCGGCCTGCCACGCGTGCACGATCTGCAACAGTTGCCGCGTGCCGGCCTGGTGCGACGCTTCGGGCGCACGCTGCTCGACGAACTCGATTTCGCGCTCGGCCATCGCGTGCGGCCGCGCCGCTGGTTCGAGGCGCCAGCCCAGTTCGAGCAGCGCATCGAGCTGATGGCCTCGGTCGAGCATGCGCCAGCGCTACTGTTCGGCGCACGCCGGCTGCTGCAGCTACTGGCCGGCTGGCTGATGGCGCGGCAGCAGGCCGCCCGCGAAGTCGAACTGGCGATCGAGCACGACGGCTGCGCCGATACCGTGCTGCCGGTCCGGCTGGCCGAGCCCAGCCACGATGCGGCACGCCTGGAACTGCTGTTGCGCGAACAACTCGGCCGCCTGCGCCTGCCGGCCGCGGCGCAGGCGCTGCGCCTGTGCTGCCGCCAGCCGGTAACACAGGCATTGCCCAGCGGCGAACTGTTTCCGGGCGCAGCACGCGCACAAGAGCAACTGGGCCGGGTGATCGAACGGCTGCAAGCGCGGCTGGGCAGCGAACACGTGCAGCGGCTGCAACTGGCGGCCGATCATCGACCCGAGGCGGCCTATCGGATCGAAGCGATCGACACACTCCCCGGCAGGCCATCGGAAACACCGGCGCACCAGCCCGGCCCCGGCCTGCCGCGGCCGCTATGGCTGCTCGATGAACCGATCGCCCTGGCCGAACGCAATCAGCGCCCCTACTGGCAATCGCCGCTGACGCTGCTGGCCGGCCCTGAACGCATCGAGGGCGGCTGGTGGGATGAAGCGCTGGTGCAGCGCGATTATTTCGTGGCCGAAAATCGCGAGCACGCGCTGCTATGGATCTATCGCGAACGCTTCGCCCGGCCTGATGGCGAGCGCGGCTGGTTCCTGCACGGCTGTTTTGGTTGAGGGCTGGAATCAGCAAGCCGCGCGCCGGCTTGCCACGCGCAAGCTTGGCAGGGCGACGGCTGGCTCAACCCGCCGGACGACTACGCCGCGGCGACCACTGGCAATCGACGCAACGCTGCGCCAGCGGCCGATCGCGCAAGAACTCGAACGGCAGCTCGACGCCGCAATCGATGCAGCGGCCATACTCGCCTTCTTCAAGGCGGCGCTGCGCGGCGCGCAGCTCGCGCCATTCATCGATGCCGCGCAAGGCCTCGGTCAGATCGACATCACCCAGCAAGGTCTGGCCAGCAGCAGCGCCATGGCCCGTCATCTCGCCCAGCCGCGGCAGCGGCGCACCCTTTTCACCCAGTCGGCACGCAATCTCGTCTTCGAGCGAAGCCAAACGACGGGCGATGCATTCGCTCAATTCGACGATTTGTGCTTGCGACAAGGTCATGCCCCCCTCCGATGCATTGCCTGCATCGTAAAAGGCCGCCGCGCCGAAGGGCTTGACAGCGATCAACGCCGACGTGGGCCGGCCGGTCGGCATCGCCGAAGACGCGACTCGATACGCGGCTCAAGCAGGGCGAATCGCATCCACCGCGTCGGTGATCAGGCCATCCAGCCCCCAGCCGAACAAGCGCCGTGCCTGCCGTGCGTCATTGACGGTATAGGTCAGCACGCGCAGGCCGGCGCGATGCGCCGCGTCGATCACGGCTTCGTTCAGCACGCGCGCGCTGGCATCGAGCGCCACGCAATCCAGCGCCCGGCAGCGTGCCAGCCAGTCGTCGTGCAGTTCGGCGAGCAGCAAGGCACGCGGCAAGTCGGGCGCGGCCTGGCGCGCCGCCCGCAAAGCCGGCTCGGAAAACGACGACAGCAGCGGCGGCACGCTTGCCTCGCGCCAGCAATGCAAGGCCTCGAGCGCCACCGCCGCGCCGGTCTCGGCCTCGCGGCCCGGGCACGGCTTGATCTCGATGTTGGCCAGCGCGCGATTGGCGATCAGCCAGCGCGCCACCTGCGCCAGCGTCGGCACAGACTCGCCGGCATACGCAGCCGAATGCCAGCTGCCGGCATCGAGCTGCGCGATCTGGGCAAACGAATGGCCGGCCACACGGCCGCAGCCATCGGTGGTGCGTTCCAGCGTTGCATCGTGCATCAGCAGCAACACGCCGTCGCCGGACAGCTTCACATCGAACTCGAACATCGAATAAGCATGCGAAGCGCCGAGCCGGATCGCCGCCAGCGTATTCTCGGGCGCCAGCTTGCCGGCGCCGCGGTGCGCGATGTGCGTCGGATACGGCC
This sequence comes from Burkholderiales bacterium, assembly GCA_017307915.1. Lineage (GTDB taxonomy): Bacteria > Pseudomonadota > Gammaproteobacteria > Burkholderiales > Burkholderiaceae_E > Zeimonas. The sequence continues at coordinate 4,957 of JAFKGG010000510.1, forward strand.
AATCGTCGAAGGAAACGCTGATCATCGCGGCAGAGCTCCTGAAGGCCCTGGCTGCCATCGCGCGGCGGCCAGGGCGGCCGGCACATCATAGCGGCAGCGCGGCTACGCCTCGATGTCATGAGGTCAGAGCCGCCGGGCGGCACCGCTTGCAAGCGGTCATGCCCGCGAATGCCCTTGCTTGTACTACTGGCTTCATTCGAAATACTGTATATTTAAACAGTCTTCAAAATTCCCACCGGGCCCGACATTTTCAGCACGCCGTGGCCACTTCATTTCTACCCGACTACGCCGAACTGCACTGCGTCAGCAACTTCTCGTTCCTGCGCGGCGCATCGCATCCTGCCGAACTGGTCGAACGTGCGCACGAGCTCGGCTACACGGCACTTGCCGTCACCGACGAATGCTCGCTGGCCGGCGTCGTGCGTGCGCACCAGCAGGCCCTGATCAGCAAATTGCCGCTGATCATCGGCGCCGAGTTCTCGCTGCGCGACGCGTTCGGCGACGACCAGAGCCGGCTGGTGCTGCTGGCCACCAGCCGCGAAGGCTACGGCAATCTGTCGGAACTGATCAGCCGGGCGCGCATGCGCGCCGCCAAGGGCACCTACCGCTTGCTGCGCGAAGATCTGGCCGACGGCGTCGGCGACTGTCTGGCGCTGCTGATACCAGGGCCGGCAATCGCGGTCGATGCGCCGAGCAACGATATGCATGATGCCGACACCCACGGCGTTCGGCTGCGCAATGACGACGCATGCAGCCTTGCCTCTTCGCCACACGACGCCACACCAACCGAACGCCTGCTGCAACAGGCGCGCTTCTTTCGCGAGCGCTTCGATGGCCGCTGCTGGCTCGGCATACCGCTGCTGCGGCGCGGCCATGATGCCGCACTGCTCGAACGCAGCGCCCATGTCGCCCAACTGAGCGGACTGCCGCGTGTGGCCTGCGGCGACGTGCACTACCACGTGCGTTCGCGCAAGACGCTGCAAGACACGATGGCCGCGATCCGGCTGCGCACGCCGGTGCGCGAGCTGGGCTTTGCGCTGAGCTCGAACGCCGAGCAGCATCTGCGCAGCCGCGCGCGTCTGGCCAGGCTGTATCCGCGTGAAATGCTCGATGAAACACTGCAGATAGCCGAGCGCTGCCAGTTCTCGCTCGATACGCTGCGCTATGAATATCCGGATGAAATTGTGCCCAAAGGGCATACGACGGCCACCTGGCTGCGCGAACTCACCGAGCGGGGCCTGCTGCGGCGCTATCCGAAAGGCGTGCCGGACAAGATCAGGGAGCAGGTCGAGCACGAACTGAAGCTGATCGCCGATCTGAAGTTCGAACCCTATTTCCTCACCGTGGCCGACATCGTCGAGTTCGCGCGCAAGCAGAACATCCTGTGCCAGGGCCGCGGCTCGGCGGCCAACTCCACCGTCTGCTATTGCCTGGGCATCACCGAGGTCGACCCCGAGCGCACCAGCCTGCTGTTCGAACGCTTCATCAGCCGCGAGCGTGGCGAGCCCCCCGACATCGACGTCGATTTCGAGCATCAGCGCCGCGAAGAAGTCATTCAGTATCTGTACAAGACTTACGGCCGCGAGCGCGCCGCACTGACCGCCACCGTGATCAGCTATCGCTCGCGCTCGGCACTGCGCGACGTGGGCCGTGCGCTGGGCATCGACATGCAGCGCATCGACCAGGTCGCGTCGTCGCATCAATGGTGGGATGGCTTGCAAGGCGCCGCGCTGCGCGACGCCGGCTTCGACCCCGATTCGACGCTGTCGCGCCAATGGCTGTCGCTGGCCGCGACACTGCGCAATTTTCCGCGCCATCTGTCGCAGCATACCGGCGGCTTCGTGCTGGCGCGCGGCCTGCTCACGCGGCTGGTGCCGGTGGAAAACGCCACGATGGAACAGCGCAGCGTGATCCAGTGGGACAAAGACGATCTCGACGCACTCGGGCTGCTGAAGGTCGACGTGCTGGCGCTGGGCATGCTGAGCGCGATTCGCCGCGCGCTGGAGATGATCGGCCGGCGCCGCGGCCATGAATTCCGCATGCAGGACATCCCCGAAGGCGACGACGATACCTACCGGATGATCTCGCGTGCCGACACGATCGGCGTGTTCCAGATCGAATCGCGCGCGCAGATGAGCATGCTGCCGCGGCTGCGGCCAAAGGATTACTACGATCTGGTGGTCGAGGTGGCGATCGTGCGGCCCGGGCCGATCCAGGGCGGCATGGTGCATCCGTATTTGCAGCGGCGGCAGTTATCGCGTGATGCCATCACGTATGCGAACGATGAGCTCAAGCCGGCGCTGGAACGCACGCTCGGCATTCCGATCTTCCAGGAACAAGTGATGCAGATCGCCATGATCGCCGCCAAGTTCACGCCTGGCGAAGCCGATGAACTGCGCCGCTCGATGGCGGCCTGGCGACGCAAGGGCGGGCTCGAACGGTTCCGCGATCGCTTGGTCGAGCGCATGGTGAAACGCGATTACCCGCGCGAGTTCGCCGAAGCGATCTTCCGGCAGATCGAAGGCTTCGGCGAATACGGCTTTCCGGAAAGCCATGCTGCCAGCTTCGCCCTGCTGGTCTACGTGTCGAGCTGGATCAAATGCCACGAGCCGGCGGTGTTCCTGGCCGCGCTGCTGAACAGCCAGCCGATGGGTTTCTATGCGCCGGCACAACTGGTGCGCGATGCACGCGAGCACGGCGTCGAGGTGCGCGGCGTCGACGTACTGATCAGCGATGCCGATAGCACGATCGAGGAACAGCCGGACATCGGGCCTTACAGGCCGCCGGCCGAAACGGAGCCCGATAATCGCCAGTCACCATCGTCCGGTCCCCTTCCCCGCACGCCAGGCCATCGCCCGCAGCCGATCGACCTGCGAGCGCAGCCGGCCGTCCGGCTCGGCCTGCGCCAGGTGCGCGGCCTGTCGCCGGCTGCCATCGAGCGCCTCGTGGCAGCACGCGAACAGCGCCGCAGTGAACGCGGCAGCGCACCGCTGTTCGACGACGTCGAAGACCTGGCCCGATCGGCCAGCCTCGAAGCCCACGACCTGCAATGCCTGGCGCAGGCCAATGCGCTGCGCTCGCTGGCCGGCCATCGCCGGCAGGCGCACTGGCAGGCAGCCGGCGTGGTGCGGCTGCCGGCGCTGCTGGCCGAAGCGCGCTTCAACGAGGCGCAGCTCGAACTGGCGCCGCCCACCGAGGGCCAGGAGATCACCGCCGATTACCGCAGCCTGGGCCTGCCGATGGGCCGGCATCCATTGGCGCTGCTGCGACCGCGGCTGGCGCGCCATGACATCGCCACGGCGCAGGCACTGCACGGGCTGCCCAACAATCGCAGCGCGCGCGCCAGCGGCCTGGTGACGCACCGGCAGCGGCCGGAAACGGCCAAGGGCACCATCTTCGTGACGCTCGAAGACGAAACCGGCGCGATCAACATCATCGTCTGGCCCAAGGTATTCGAGCGCTATCGGCGCGAAGTGCTCGGCGCGCAATTGATGACGGTGTTCGGCACCTGGCAGCGCGACGAAACGAGCGGCGAAGTGCGCCACCTGGTGGCGCGGCGCATCTTCGACCATAGCCTGCTGCTGGGCAGGATCGACGTGCGCAGCCGCGATTTTCATTGATGCACGACAAGCCGGCATGCGTCTGGTTTATGGCAAAATTACTGAACATGTTAACTATCTGAACACCTAAAATTCAGGAGCAAACCCCATGCGTCGACGTCAAGCCCTGATCGCGCTGGCCACTGCCGCCGCGCTGCCCCCGGCCTTCGCCCAGCAGACTTACCCGAGCCGCCCGGTGCGCATCGTCGTGCCGTCCGCGCCCGGCGGAACCACCGACCACGTCAGCCGCCTGGTCGGCCAGGAGCTGGCCAAACTGTGGAACCAGAGCGTGGTGGTCGAGAACAAGCCCGGCGGCGGCACGATCATCGGCGTCGACAACGTCGCCAAGGCGGCGCCCGACGGTCATTCTCTGGTCACGGTCACCGGCAGCTTCACGGTCAACCAATCGCTGGTTGCCAAGCTGCCCTACGATTCGCAGCGCGATCTGCGTGCCGTGGCGATGCTGGCCAAGTCCGATCACGTGCTGGTCGTCAATCCGTCGGTGTCGGCGGCCGATCTGAAGCAGTTCATCGCGCTGGTCAAGGCCAACCCGGGCAAGTATTCGTTCGCCTCGTTCGGCAACGGCACCTCGGCGCACCTGGCCGGCGAGACGCTGAACATGCTGGCCGGCATCGACCTGGTGCACGTCCCCTACAAGGGCCAGGCCCCGGCGCTGGCCGACGTGATGGGCGGCCAGGTGCACGCGATCTTCGCCAATCTGCCCGAAGTGCTGCCGCAGATCCGCGCCGGCCGCGTCAAGGCGCTCGGGCTGGCCGCCGCCGAGCGCTCGTCGCTGGCGCCCGACATCGCGACGCTGGCCGAGCAAGGGCTGCCAGATCTGCTGTCCAGCTCATGGTCGGGCCTGCTGGCGCCGGCCGGCACGCCCAACCAGATCGTCACGCGCATCAATACCGACGTGAACGCCGTGCTGGCGCAGCCCGCGATGCGCGAATCCTTCGTCAAGAGCGGCATCGCGCCAATGCCGGGCACGCCCGAGTCGTTCGCCGCGTTCCTGCGCGACGAGGCGGCACGCTATGCGACGGTGATCAAGAAGGCCGGCATCAAGCCGAACTGACCAGCGCCGCAAGCGCCGATCAGCGCGGCAAGCCCCGCGCCAGATCGGTGCAGATGTCGTCGGGATCTTCCAGGCCCACCGCCACGCGCAGCAGCCCTTCGCCGATGCCGGCTTCACGCCGCACCTCGATCGGCATGCGGCCGTGCGTGGTGCTGGCCGGGTGCGTGATCGTCGATTTCACGTCGCCCAGGTTGGCCGTGATCGACAGCAGCTTGCAGCCGTCGATCACGCGCCAGGCGTTTTCCTTGCGCTGTGCGTCGTCGGCGCCGTCGAGTTCGAACGCCAGTACGGCGCCGCCGCCGCGCTGCTGCGCGCGCGCCAGCGCATATTGCGGATGCGATTCCAGCGCCGGATACAGCACGCGCACCACGCCCGGCTGCGCTTCGAGCCAACGCGCCACGCGCAGCGCGTTCTCGGAGTGGCGCTGCATGCGCACCGACAGCGTTTCCAGGCCCTTGCTCAGCACCCAGGCGTTGAACGCCGACATGGTCGGCCCGCAATAGCGGACCACCGGCTGCAGCATTTCCTGCACGTATTTGGCCGAACCGAGCACGGCGCCGCCGATCACGCGGCCCTGCCCGTCCAGGTATTTGGTCGCCGAGTGCACCACGATGTCGGCGCCCAGCGCCAGCGGCCGCTGCAGCGCCGGCGTGCAGAAGCAATTGTCGACCACCAGCATGATGCCGTGCCGCTTGGCGATCGCCGCCAGCGCCTTCAGATCACCCACCTCGGTGAGCGGATTCGACGGCGTTTCCAGGAACAGCATCCGCGTGTTCGGGCGGATCGCCGCCTCCCAGGCGGCCGGGTCGGCCAAGGGCACGTAGCTCGTCTCGACGCCGTAGCGCCCAAACAGCGTGAACAACTGGATCGTCGTGCCGAACACGCCCTGCGAGCAGACCACGTGATCGCCGGCCTTGGTCAGGCTGATCAGCACCGACATGATCGCCGACATGCCCGAGGCGGTGGCCCGCGCATCTTCGGCGCCTTCGAGCGCGGCCAGCCGCTCCTCGAAGGTGCGCACCGTGGGATTGCCGAAGCGCGAATAGATGAAACCGTCGGCCTGGCCGGCGAACTTGGCGGCAGCATGCGCGGCACTGTCGTGCACGAAGCTCGAGGTCAGGAATATCGGTTCGGAATGCTCGCCGAAGTTGGTGCGGTCGATACCGGCGCGCACCGCCAACGTGTCGAGATGATAGGGAGCTTGGTCGTCTTGGTCGAAATCTTGGTTCATGGTGGCGTCGATCCCGTGATCAGTCGGCTTCGACCTGGAACTGCAGATTCATCTGGTTCTTCGGCCGGTCTTCGTCGAATTGCGTGGCGGAGTCTTCCAATCGCATTCGCTCGATCCGGTCGAGATACTCGGGCGTGATGTCGCCGGTGACGTAGATACCGTCGAAGCACGAGGCCTCGAAGTTGCCCAAGGCCGGGTTGACGTCGCGCACCGATTGCTTGACGGCGTCAATCGTCTGGTAGATCAGCGCGTCGGCGCCGATCGCCAGCCGGATCTCTTCGTCGGTGCGGTTGTATGCGATCAGTTCGCCGCGCGTCGGCATGTCGATACCGTAGACGTTCGGGTAGCGCACCGGCGGCGCGGCCGATGCGAAGAACACCTTGTTGGCGCCGGAATCGCGCGCCATCTGCACGATCTCGCGCGAGGTGGTACCGCGCACGATCGAATCGTCGACCAGCAGCACGTTCTTGCCCTTGAACTCGACGCTCATCGCGTTCAGCTTCTGGCGCACCGATTTGCGGCGCACCGACTGGCCCGGCATGATGAAGGTGCGGCCGACGTAGCGGTTCTTCAGGAAGCCTTCGCGGTAATTCAGCCCCAGCTTCATCGCCAGCTGCATCGCGGCTGGCCGCGAGGTATCGGGAATCGGCATCACCACGTCGATGTCGCCGCGCCAGACTTCACGCGCCAGTTGCTCGGCCAGGTATTCGCCCATGCGCAAGCGCGCCGAATACACCGACGCGCCGTCGATCAGCGAATCGGGCCGCGCGAAATACACGTACTCGAAGATGCACGGGTTCAGCGTCGGCGCATCGGCGCACTGGCGCGAGAAGAAATTGCCGTCGAGGTCGATGAAGATCGCCTCGCCGGGCGCTACGTCGCGCACCATGCGAAAACCCAGGCCTTCGAGCGCCACCGATTCGGAGCTGACCAGATACTCGGTGCCGTGATCGGTCTCGGCCACGCCGTAACAGAGCGGCCGGATGCCGAACGGATCGCGAAACGCCAGGATGCCGTAGCCGGCGATCTCGGCGACACAGGCATAGGCGCCGCGCACGCGCCGATGCACGTTGGCCACCGCGTCGAAGATCGACTCGGGATCGAGCGTGACGCCGGGCGCCGCCGATTGCAGCTCGTTGGCCAGCACGTTCAGCAGCACTTCCGAATCGGATTCGGTGTTGATGTGGCGCCGGTCGCGGCGGAACATCTCGTCCTTGAGCTGCTCGGAATTGGTCAGGTTGCCGTTGTGCGCCAGCGTGATGCCGAACGGCGCATTGACGTAGAACGGCTGCGCTTCTTCCGAATTGTTGGCCGAACCGGCAGTCGGATAGCGCACGTGCGCGATGCCGGTGTGGCCGGGCAGCGAACGCATGTTGCGCGTGCGGAACACGTCGCGCACCAGGCCGTTGCCCTTGTGCATGTTGAAGGTCTTGCCCATCGCCGTGGCGATGCCGGCCGCATCCTGGCCGCGGTGCTGCAGCAGCAGCAGGCCGTCATACAGCATCTGGTTGACCGGCCCACGCGACACGACCCCGAGAATTCCGCACATGATGAGCCTCGCCTTGTTTCCGATCGATGTTCAGACGGCCGTCAGATCCTGATGGCCGAGGAGCTTGTACCGTCGCGGCCCGGCACTGCCTCGGGCCGCGGCGCCGGCAACGGCCCGGGAGCCGGCGCCGGCAGCGCGTCGCGCAACGGCCCCGATGCGCGCCCAGGCAGCATCGGCTCGACCTGCACGACCAGTTCGTCGAGCACCGGCCGCAGC
>JAFKGG010000511.1:0-6340 GCA_017307915.1 Burkholderiales bacterium
GTAAACCTTGATACCCTTGTCCATGGCCGATCTCCCTTTGTTTGCTGCGGAACCCGTTTCCTCAGCATGTAGCTCGGCGCGGCTCGCCACGCAACCTACGATGCCGGGAGATCGGCCTCCCGCACTTCATGGGCGACCATGATGTCTAAGCGCGCAGGCGCTCGATCAGCGCACGCGCGCAGGCTTCGATGTCGGCCGGTGCCGCCGCGGCCGGCGCCGAGTGCTGCAGCGAACTGAGCGCGCACAGCAGCGCCTTGACTTCGACGTCGGCGACCATCTTTGCTTCGGGCGACAGCGTGCAGCGCTTGTCGGCCAGCCGCTGCTGGATGTCACCGAGCACTTCTTCGAGCCGCTGCTCGCACAGGCCGCGCGCCAGCAGTCGATGCGCGAAGTCGCACGCCTCGATGCCGCGCCGATGCGCTTCGCGCACGACGTATTCGCTCATTTCCGGGCTCAGGCTCAGTTCGAGCCGATGTTGCACGGGGCGCCCCGCGGCATCGGGGCAAGACGACGACTGACTCACGATCGAGGGTTCCTCCTGCAAGACGGGACTCTAGTCGCCTCGTTGCCGCCGAGTGAGGTCTCGCCTGTTCGCAGCAGGGTTTTGGCTGCCAAGCGGGCGATGATCGGGCAGGCAAGCATCATTCAGGCTCGACACCCAAAGCGACCAGGAACCGCGAAACCATGTTGTAAGTGGCCACCGTGCCCACGAATTCGACCACTTCGCGTTCCGGCAGCCCGGCGGCCAGCGCCGCGAACGTGTCATCGGAAACCTTGACCGAGCGCGTCATCTCGATCGCCACGCCCAGCGCCGCGCGCTCGACGTCATTGAACAGGCCGGTGGCGTGGCGCGCCGTTTCAGGCGTGCGCATGGCATCGAGTTGCGCCTGGTTGCCGCCGGCTTTCAGGAACTCGGGGGCGTGATGATGGAATTCGTAGTCGGCGCCGTTCAGGATCGCCACCACGCACATCGCCAGTTCGCGCAGCCGCGGCGACAACTGCAGCTGGTTGCGCACCGCGCCCAGATAGGTGTTCCAGCCCTGCGCCAGCGCGGGGCTGTGCAGCAGCATGCGGTCGAGATTGAGCAGGGTGCCGCCGCGCCGGGCGCGGACGGCAGCGACGATGTCTTGCGGTTCGGAAAGATCGGCGGGAACGTAGGGCACGCGGGGCATCTGATGGGTCTCCTTGGGTTCGAGGCCCGCTAGCATACTGCGCGGCTGGCGCCATGCGATCCACCGGCGCGCACGATGCCGGCTGCAACGCCGGCGGATCGCGCCGCGGCATCATTGGCCCCACCTTGCCCATCTTGTCCGCCCCGCGCCCCCCGGCCCGCCTGCATCAGGCAATCCGCGAATACGACGCGCCCGAGCTGCCGTCGTTCAGATAACTGTCGAAAGCCATCGCCACCGCGCGCACCAGCAGCCGGCCGGCCGGCGTGATGTCGATGCCCTCGGGACTGATCGTGATCGCACCGGCCTCGGCCAGTGGTTCGAGCGCCGGCATCGCGTCGGCCAGCCAGTACCGGCTGTCGATGCCGTATTCGGCATCCAGCGCCGCCCAGCGCAGCCGGAAGTCGCACATCAGCGTCTGGATCGCGCTGCGCCGGATCTTGTCGTCGCGATCCATCAGCAGCCCGCGCACGATCGGCAGGCGCCCTTCGGCCATCGCCGCGTAGTAGTTGTCGAGACCCTTGTCGTTTTGCGCATAGACGTCGCCGACGCAGGAAATCGCCGACACGCCGAACGCGATCAGGTCGCCCGAGGCGTGCGACACGTAGCCCTGGAAGTTGCGATGCAGCCGGCCTTCGCGCTGCGCCACCGACAGTTCGTCGCTGTCGAGCGCGAAATGATCCAGCCCGAGGTGCCGGTAGCCGGCTGCCTCGAATGCCGTCACCGCCATTGCGAACATGCGGCCCTTTTCGGCCGAATCGGGCAGGTCGGCGGCGATGATGCGCCGCTGCGGCTTGAACAGCGTCGGCAGGTGCGCGTAGTGATACAGCGCCAGGCGGTCGGGCCGTGCCTGCACGACGCGTTCCAGCGTGTGCTCGAAGCGCTGCGCATTCTGCTTGGGCAGCCCGTAGATCAGATCGATGTTGATCGAATCGAAGCCGATCTCGCGTGCGGCGTCGATCAGCGCGCGGGTCAGCTCATAGGGCTGGATGCGGTTGACCGCCGCCTGCACGTCGGCGTCGAAATCCTGCACGCCCAGGCTGATCCGGTTCAGGCCCATGGCATGCAGCGCGTGCAGACGCTGCGGATCGACGCTGCGTGGGTCGATCTCGATCGAGTATTCGCCGGCCGGATCGAATTCGAAGGCCTGGTGCAGGTGATCCAGGATTTCCCTGAGCTCGTCGTCGCTCATGAAGGTGGGTGTGCCGCCGCCGAAGTGCAGGTGGCCGATGCGCTGGCCGCGCCCGACGATGTCGGTGACCAGATCGATTTCGCGGCGCAGCGCGTCGATGTAGGGCCGCGCCTGCGACTGGTGGCGCGTGCCGATCTTGTGACAGGCGCAATACCAGCAGATGCTCTTACAGAACGGCAGGTGCAGGTACAGCCCCAGCGGCTCGTTGCGCCGGTTGCGGCGTTCGGCCAGCGCGGCGACGTAGCGCTGCGCCGGAAAGCCGGTGATGAACCGGTCGGCCGTGGGATAGGATGTGTAGCGCGGGCCGCGGCCGCCGAAACGCTGCAACAGGTCGGCGTCGATGACCAGTGCCGGCGAGCCTTCGGTGCGTGACAGGTTGTCGGTTTGCATGTCCATGGCGACAGTTTCTGGCAACGCCGGCAGCAGGGATTTGACGATTCGCAATGTCGGCGAGGAATCAATCGACTCGTAACCCTTTGTAATCGTGATGGCCGGCGCCGCCCGGCGGCGCTAAGGTAGAAACTGTCGCCAGCCGTTTTTCGGCAACCGTTTTGCAGGAGTTTCCGCCATGAGCAGACTGATCAAAATCGCGCTGGGCCTGGCCGCGCTGGGCCTCGTCGGTGCGGCGCACGCTCACGGCGGCGTGAGCTGGTCGGTGACGATCGGCACGCCGGGCATCTATGCGCCGCCGGTGGTGGTGCCGGCGCCCGTTTATGGGGGGGCAGCCTACGGCGGCCCGGTCTACGGCAGGCCGATCTACCGGCCGTCGGTGGTGATCGGCGCGCCGCCCTTGTATGCCCCGCCGCCGCTGTATGCGCCGCCCCCGGTCGTCTATGCCCCGCCGGTGGTGGTGCGCCCGCCGGTCTATGTGGCGCCCGGCTACCGGTATGCGCCAGGCCCGCAGTGGCGTGGTGGCGGCCCCCGCTGGCACGACGGCGGGCGTCACTGGAACGATGGGCGCTACGGCCATCGTCGCTAAGCCGGTTCAAGGCCCCGCAGCGCCGTGTCGGCGTGGGTTTGCCCGTGCCGGCATGGCCCGCCGCCCGGCGTTTGATTGAATCGGGCCCGCTCAAAGACAGGCCGGTGCGATAATCCGGCCCGATGAGTTCGTGCCGCTTTCCGCGCCTCGCCGAGGCCTTCCGTAGCGCGCGCCGCGCGCTTTGCCTGACCCTTGCCGCCAGCCTGGTCGCTGCTGCCGGGGCGGCGCGCGCCGGCGGCCCCTTGCCGTGGCACGAATGGTTGGCCGCCGGCAGGCTCGGCCAGGATCAGGTCGGCGCGATCGTGCTGCCGCTCGACGGCGGCCCGCCACTGTTTGCGCACGAGGCGCAGCGCCCGCTGAACCCGGCTTCGACGATGAAGCTGCTGACCACCTATGCGGCGCTGTCGCTGCTTGGGCCCGATTACCGCTGGCGCACCGAGCTGCGGCTGCGCGGGCCGCTGCAGGATGGCGTGCTGCGCGGCGATCTGATCCTGCGCGGCGGTGGCGATCCCAAGCTGGTCATCGAAGACCTGGCCGAGTTGATGGCGCACATGCGCGCCGCCGGGCTGCAGCGCATCGACGGCGATCTGGTCATCGACGATTCGATCTATGGCGGCGACGTGACCGGCGCCGCCTTCGACGGCGATCCCTCGCAGCCGTACAACGTGCGGCCGTTCGGCGCGCTGATGAACTTCAAGTCGACCAAGCTGGTGGTGCGTCCCAACGGCCGGATGGCCGAGGTCAGCTTCGATCCGGCGCTCGACGACATTCCGGTCGACAACCAGATCAAGCTGGTCGGCGGGCCGTGCCGCCATGGCGTCGCCAATCTGATGGTGCGCGACGGCGCGCAAGCCGGCGCGCCGACCGTGCGCGTGGCGGGTTCGTATTCGCGCGCCTGCGGCGAGCAGTCGATGTTCGCGGCGGTGCTCGATCACCGGCAATTCGTGCACGCGCTGTTCAAGGCCGCCTGGCGCGCCGCCGGCGGCCAGTGGCAGGGCCGCACCCGCATCGAACGCAACGTGTCGCAAGGCGCGCCGTGGCTGGTGTGGGAGTCGCCGCGAACGCTTGCAGATGTCATATATGACATCAACAAGTTCAGCAACAACGTGATGGCGCGGCACGTGATGCTGCAACTGGCCGCCGAAGCCGGCATGCGTCCGGCCGTCGAGGCCGACGCCGCGCGCATCGTCTGGGCCTGGCTGGCGGCGCAGCGGTTGCGCTTCGACGAGCTGGTGGTCGACAACGGCTCGGGTTTGTCGCGCGAAGAGCGCACCAGCGCCGAACACCTGGCGCGCGTGCTGCGCCATGCGGCGACCGGGCCCTACGCCGATCTGCTGCGCGATTCGCTGCCGGTGGTGGGCGTCGACGGCACCATGCGCAAGCGGCTGCTGGGCGAGCCGATCGTCGGCCGGGCATGGGTCAAGACCGGCAGCCTGAACAACGTACGCGCCATCGCCGGCTATGTGGATGCGGCTTCGGGCAAGCGTTACGCGCTGGCGCTGATCGTCAACGGCCCGGGCGCGGCCGAGTCCAGGCCCTTGCAGGATTCATTGCTGCGCTGGGTTTACGAGAACGGCTGAGCGCTACAAACCGAGCTGCTGCCACATCGCGTCGATGCGCTGCTTCACGTCCGCCGGCATCGCGATCGGCGTGCCCCATTCGCGCTGCGTTTCGCCGGGCCACTTGTTGGTTGCGTCCAGCCCCATCTTGGAGCCCAGGCCCGATACCGGCGAAGCGAAATCGAGATAGTCGATCGGCGTGCGTTCGACCAGCGTCGTGTCGCGCGCCGGATCGACGCGCGTGGTGATCGCCCAGATCACTTCCTTCCAGTCGCGCACGTTCACGTCATCGTCGGTGACGACGATGAACTTGGTGTACATGAACTGCCGCAGGAAGCTCCAGATGCCGAACATCACGCGCTTGGCATGTCCCGGATACTGCTTGCGCATCGACACGATCGCCATCCGATACGAGCAGCCCTCGGGCGGCAGGTAGAAATCCACGATCTCGGGAAACTGCTTGCGCAGAATCGGCACGAACACTTCGTTCAGGGCCACGCCGAGAATCGCCGGTTCATCGGGCGGTTTGCCGGTGTAGGTCGAGTGATAGATCGCACCGTCGCGCATCGTGATGCGCTCGATGGTGAACACCGGAAACCATTCCTGCTCGTTGTAGTAGCCGGTGTGATCGCCGAACGGGCCTTCCAGCGCCATCTCCCAGCCGGTGCGCGCCGTCGGCGGCAAATCGCCTTGCCAGCCGAGCGCGCGCGCGTGTTCGAGCGTGGCGCTGCCATCGGGGTCGGGGCGAATGCTGCCTTCGAGCACGATCTCGGCGCCGGCCGGCACGCGCAGATCGTTGCCGATACAACGAACCAGTTGCGTCTTGGCGCCGCGCAGCAGGCCCGCGAACTGGTACTCGGACAAAGTATCGGGCACCGGCGTGACGGCGCCCAGAATGGTGGCCGGATCGGCGCCCAGCGCCACCGACAAGGCAAACGGTTGATCGGGATGCAGCTTGGCGTGCTCGCGAAAATCGAGCGCGCCGCCGCGATGCGCAAGCCAACGCATGATGGTTTTGTTCGGCGCGATCACCTGCTGTCGATAGATGCCCAGGTTCTGCCGCGCGCGATGCGGACCGCGCGTGATCACCAGGCCCCAGGTGATCAACGGACCGGCATCGCCGGGCCAGCAGGTCTGCACCGGCAGCATGTTCAGATCGACCGCATCGCCTTCGATCACGCGCTGTTGGCATGGGGCATTGCGCACTTCATGCGGCGACATGTTCAACACTTGTCGCAGCATCGGCAGTTTGTGCCATGCGTCCTTGATGCCTGAAGGCGGCTCGGGTTCCTTCAGCGTGGCCAGCAGCTCGCCCACTTCGCGCAGCGCTTGCGTCGACTCCTGGCCCATGCCGAGCGCGACGCGACGCGGTGTGCCGAACAGATTGGCCAGCACGGGCATGTCATATGCTCGCGTCGGGTCGCGTGGCTGTTCGAACAAC
>JAFKGG010000511.1:6351-18944 GCA_017307915.1 Burkholderiales bacterium
CTGTTCGAACAACAAGGCCGGGCCCTGCGCGCGCAAAACCCGATCTGCGATCTCGGTCATTTCCAGACGTGGCGATACCGGATGCGAGATTCTTCTCAACTCGCCGATGTCTTCGAGTTGCTCAATGAAGTCCCGTAAATCGTTGTATTTCACGCTGTTTCTTCCCGTCGTTTCGCGATGCGGATTGTCGCATCGTCGGCGTTGCACATCATGAGACGCCAAAATTTGACCTCGGCGGCATGTGTCCATAGAATCGCGCCCAGTTCACGACTCGCCGTCGCCCCGGACGGTCCCTGAGTCGGATGTCGAACAATCCGGCAACGATCGGATTGACACGCTGATGCGGCGCTTTGCTCGCCGCATCCATGATCGGTGATCACAGCGGCCGGCAAAGTACCGGCAGCATGAAAGATGAAGGCCCGCGACCCCGAACCCGGCGGGCACAGCAAGAGAACCGATCGCCTTTGGCGAACCGTACGGCGCAAGCCGGAAGGAGGCTGGATGCTGAAGCAGCGTCAGGTCGGGTTGATATTCGATGTGTTCGTTCGCGCCGTCGGGGCCGGACGGTTTTCAGCGGCCGCATTGCCGCTCACGGTGTTGCCGCTGGCTGCAGCGATCGTCGCAGGCACGGTCGCGCTGCAACGCGCGCCCTCGCTCGACGATGCCGACGCGGCAGGCGACGAGCCGGCTGCGTTGCAGGTGCCGCATGCATCGCCGGCGCTTGGCGCGCCGACGGTAGCCGCTGCGCTGTCGGCGCCCAGAGCCTTGGCCGGTTTGACCGGCGCGCGCAGCGAGCGCCCGGCCAAGCTGCCGCGCATGGCGCGCGAGCAGCGCAACATCGCGGAATTCGTCGCGCAGAAATATCGCGTGGCGATCGATGACGTAGTGCGCATCGTCGATCATGCGTATCACGCGGCGCGTGAGCTGCGCATCGATCCGTATCTGGTCATCGCGGTGATGTCGATCGAATCGAGCTTCAATCCCAACGCGCGCAGCCCGCAGGGCGCGCAGGGCCTGATGCAGGTGCTCACGCGCGTGCATGCCGACAAGTTCGCGCAGTTCGGCGGCGTGGCAGCGGCGTTCGATCCGATGGCCAACATCTCGGTGGGATCGCGCATCCTGAAGGAATACCTGGTGCGCGACGGCAGCGTCGAAGCAGCGCTGAAATCGTATGTGGGCGCTGCCTTGCTGCCGCATGATTACGGTTACGGCGTGAAGGTGCTGTCGGAGCGCGAGCGCATCGCGGCTGCCGCTGCGGGCCGGCCGCTGCCGGCCAATGCGCCGGTGCGCTTGCCCGCCGGCACGCAGGCCGCCAGCGCTGCCGCCGGGGCCGCGGCTGCGGCGTCGGCGCTGTCGGCTGCTGCCGAGTCCAACAATGCCGCTGCGCCGGCAGCGGTGCGCATCGTCGCGCCGATCAGCGGCGAACCCTCGCAGCCCAAGGCCTTGCCCTTGCCCTTGCCGCTGCCGGCAGCGGCCGGTGCCGAACGTGCCGGCGAAGCCTTGCCGTATGAGGCAGCCCCGCGCGATGAGCCGGTGCTGCCCAACTTCAGTCTCGACGTGACGAACTTCGAACCGATCGCCGGCATCGCCGACCCGGTCACGATGTTCTGAGCGGCCGCTTGCGGCATGTTGCCGCAAGGGTCGCTTGCTCTCTCTCAGCCGGCTGATGCCGCCCGGTCGCGCTGCGGCAGATACGCCGCCAGGCGCGCTACCGCTTCCTGCAAGCGTTCGATCGCCGTCGCATACGACAGACGCAGATAGCGCTGCGGCTGGTGGAGGCCGAAATCCTTGCCCGGTACCACCGAGACGTAGATGCGTTCGAGCAGCTCCGACGCGAAGGCCGAGCTGTCGTCGGCATGCGCGCTGCAATCGGCATACACATAGAAGGCGCCGTCGGGCATCACCGGCACGTGCAGGCCGATGTCTTGCAGCGCCGGCACGATGTAGTCACGCCGCTGCCGGAACGCCTCGCGCCGCTGCTCGTAGATGGCCAGCGATTCGTCGTGAAAGCAGGCCAGCGCCGCATGCTGCGCCAGCGTCGAGGCGCAGATGTACAGGTTCTGTGCGAGTTTTTCGAACACCGGCGCCAGCGCTTCGGGCACCACCAGCCAGCCCAGCCGCCAGCCGGTCATGTGGAAGTATTTCGAGAAGCTGTTGCTGACGATGAGGTCGTCGCCGAAGGCCAGCGCCGAACGCGGCGCGTCACCGTATGACAAGCCGAGATAGATCTCATCGACCATCGTGAAGCCGCCGCGCGCGCGGCTGGCATCGATGATGCGGCCCAGTTCGTCGAAGGGAATCGAGGTGCCGGTGGGATTGGCCGGCGAGGCGAGCAGGGCACCGCGGGTGGCGGGTGTCCAGTGCGCTTCGAGCAGCGTGCGCGTCATCTGGAAGCGCGTCTGCGGGTCGACCGGCACCAGCTGCGGCACGCCGTCGCAGGCGGCCACGAAATGGCGGTTGCACGGATATCCGGGATCGGTGAGCAGCACGCCCGCACCGGGATCGACCAGCGCGCAGCAGGCCAGCGACAAGGCCGCCGATGCGCCGGCGGTGACGATGATGCGCGACGGCGCGATGTCGAGCCCGTAGCGGCGGCCATAGTCGGCGGCGATCGCGTTGCGCAGCGCCTGCAATCCCATGGCGGCCGTGTACTGGGTATGGCCGGCCCGCACCGCGCGTTCGAGCGCGGCCACCACCGGCGCCGGCGCCGTGAAGTCGGGTTCGCCGATGCTCATGTGGATCACCGGATGGCCGGCGGCTTGCAGCGCGGCGGCGCGCTTGGCCAGCTCCATGACGTGGAACGGCGCGATGTTCGCCGTGCGGTGGGCGAGCGGGTAACGGATGTCCATGGAACTGCGGCAACGCGATGCGCGCCGTGGGGGCTGTGAAGCCCGTCATTCTACGGCGATGGGATGGGTGAGCCGGCGCGCGCGTGGTCGGCGCAGCGGCAGTATCCTTGCAATCATTGCCTATGCGCATGGCGTGCATGCCGGAGGGCGCGCGTATCGTTGCAAGCCAGCTTTCATTGCACTGCCTGCCGTCCATCCTTGGTCGTCCGCTGATTCGCTCATCCGCTCATCCGCTTCGTGCGCTGCCCCTGAACTCCGCATCATGAACGCCCGATCATCTGCCACCCCGCTGCGTTCGCCCGCGCTCGAACGCAGCCGCCTGGCGCAGCGCTTGCGCCGGGTGCTGAAAGGCGAGGTGCTGTTCGATCGGGCCTCGCGTGGGCGCTATGGCGGCGATGCGTCGATCTATCAGATCGAACCGGTGGGCGTCGTGGTGCCCGCCGACGAAGCCGATGCGGCGGCGGCGCTCGACCTGGCGCGTGAAGAGCGCGTGCCGGTTCTGGCGCGCGGCGCCGGTACCAGTCAGGGCGGCCAGGCGGTAGGTGCCGCGCTGGTCATCGATCACAGCCGCCATCTGAATCGCATCATCGGCTTCGATCGCGAGTCGATGACGATCGAAGTGCAGCCCGGACTGGTGCTGGACGAGCTCAACGCCTGGCTGGCGCCGCACGGCCTGTGGTTTCCGGTCGACGTGGCGAGTTCGGCCCAGGCCACGCTCGGCGGCATGGCCGGCAACAACGCCTGCGGCGCGCGTTCGATCGTCTACGGCAACATGGTGCACAACGTGCTCGGCATCGAGGCGATATTGTCCGACGGCACGCAGGAGTTCTTCGGCCCGTTCGGCGTCGGCGCCAAGCGGCCGATGGCGTCGGCGCGCAGCGCGGCGCTGGTGTCGCGCCTGTTCGAAATCGGCGCGCGCGAACGGGCCGAGATCGAACGCGTCTGGCCCACCTTGCAGCGCCGGGTCGGCGGCTACAACCTCGACGTGTTCAATCCGCGTTCCGAGCGCCCGTATACCGCTGATGGCTCGGTGAATCTCGCGCATCTGCTGGTCGGCTCGGAAGGCACGCTGGCCTATTTCAAGCGGCTGGTGCTGCAACTGGCGCCGCTGCCCGCCGCCAAGGTACTTGCAGCAGTCAATTATCCGAGCCTGCGCGCGGCGGCCGATGGTGCGCAGCATCTGGTCGGCTTGGGGCCGTCGGCAGTGGAGCTGATCGATCGCACGATGATCGAGCCGCTGCGTGCCGATCCAGCCTGGGCGCCGACGATCGACGCACTGCTGAGCGAACGCGGCGGCCGTACGACGCAGGCACTGCTGCTGGTCGAATTCAGCGGCCAGGAACGCGCGCCGCTGCTGCGCAAGCTGGTGCGGCTTGGCGAGCTGGTGGCCGATCTGGGCCTGCCCGGCGCGGTGTCCGAATTGACCGACGAGGCGCGGCAGACGGCGGTGTGGCGGGTACGCAGGCTTGCCTTGAACCGGCTGATGGCGAGCAAAGGCGACGGCAAGCCGGTCAGTTTCATCGAGGATTGCGCGGTGCCGCTGCAGCATCTGGGCGAATACGCCGAGCGGCTGTCCGAGGTGTTCCGCCGGCACGGCGTGCGCGGTACCTGGTATGGGCATGCGTCGGTCGGCACCTTGCACGTGCGGCCGATGCTCGACCTGCGCCGCGGCGATGCGACCAAGATGCGCGCCATTGCCGAAGAAGCGGCGGCGCTGGTGCGCCGCTACAAGGGCGCGTTCTCGGGTGAACACGGTGACGGTGTGGCGCGCAGCGAGTGGGTGCGCTGGCAGTTCGGCGAACGGCTGACGCATGCCTTCGAAGAAATCAAGGATCTGTTCGATCCGCTGGGCCTGATGAACCCGGGCAAGATCGTGCGCGCGCCGAAGATGGATGATGCGACGCTGTTTCGCTTCGCGCCCGGCTATGCGACGCAGCCGCTGGACACGGCGCTCGACTGGTCGGCATGGAGCGTGGATGGCGAGGCCGGCGCCGGCTTCGCCAAGGCCGTCGAGATGTGCGACAACAACGGCTACTGCCGCAAGTTCGACGCCGGGACGATGTGTCCGAGCTATCGCGTCACGCGCGATGAAAAGCATCTGACGCGCGGCCGTGCCAATACCTTGCGTCTGGCGCTGTCAGGCCGGCTCGGCGCCGATGGGCTGCGATCGTCCGCGCTGCGCGAAGCGATGGCGCTGTGCATCAGTTGCAAGGGCTGTCGCCGCGAGTGCCCGTCCAGCGTCGACATGGCGCGGATGAAGATCGAATATCTGCACCAGTCGCGCGGCACGCACAAGCCGTCGCTGCGTGAACGGCTGATCGCCTATCTGCCGCATTACGCGCCGTGGCTGGCGCGCATGCCGTGGCTGCCGAACCTGCGCAACCGGCTGCCGGGTCTGCCGTGGCTGGGCGAACGCATAGCCGGCCTGTCGGCGCAGCGCTCGCTGCCGCGCTGGCACCGTGATCGGCTGTCGTCGCTGCAGCACCGTGCTGATGCGGCCGGTAGCGAAGTCGTGCTGTGGGCCGACACCTTCAACCGCTATTTCGAGCCGGCCAATCTGCATGCCGCGCACCGAGTGCTGGAAGCGGCCGGCTACCGCGTGACGCTGGCTGCGCCGCGGGCCGACGATGCTGCGCCGCAGCGGCCCTTGTGTTGCGGCCGTACCTTCCTGGCCACCGGGCTGGTCGATCAGGCGCGGCATGAGGCGCAGCGCACGCTGGCGGCGCTGTCGGATGCGGTGGCGCGCGGTGCGGTGGTGGTCGGGTTGGAGCCTGCCTGCCTGCTGACGATGCGTGACGAGTTCCTGGTTCTGGGCCTGGGCGAGGCCGCTGAGCGGCTGGCTGGCCGTGCGCTGCTGTTCGAGGAGTTCCTGGCGCGCGAGCACGCCGCCGGCCGCCTGCAGCTGGCGCTGCAGCCGCTGCCGCAGCGGCACGCGCTGCTGCACGGGCACTGCCACCAGCAGGCCTTCGATACGATGGGGGCGGTGCGCAGCGTGCTCGGCCTGGTACCGCAGCTTGCCGTGACGACCATCGAGGCCGGCTGCTGCGGCATGGCCGGTGCGTTCGGCTACGAGGCCGAGCACCATGCGATCTCGATGAAGATGGCCGAGTCGCGGCTGCTGCCGGCGGTGCGGCAGGCCGGGGCCGATACGCTGCTGGTGGCCGATGGCACGAGCTGCCGGCACCAGATCGCCGATGCGACGCAGCGCCGCGCCGTGCACGTGGCGCAGGTGCTCGAACGCGCGCTGGCCGATGCGGGGCAGGGGCCGGTACGGCCATAGCCCAATTTGGTGCAAACCGGCGTTCCTTCCGGTTTGTTGTCTTTGTCGCCCGTGCAGCGGATAATGCCTGCCCTCCGATGAGCAAGGGCACTCCATGGCGACTTCCGAGCAGAATCCCGATCTTCGCCAGGCCGCGTTGGCCTATCACGAGCGCGGCAGCCCCGGCAAGATTTCGATCGCGCCCACCAAGCAACTGGTCAACCAGCGCGATCTGGCGCTGGCCTATTCGCCGGGCGTGGCGGCGGCCTGCGAAGAGATCCTCGCCGATCCTGCCAATGCGTTTCGCTACACCAGCCGAGGCAACCTGGTTGCAGTAGTGACCAATGGCACGGCCGTGCTCGGGCTTGGACACATCGGCCCGCTGGCCGCCAAGCCGGTGATGGAAGGCAAGGCGGTGCTGTTCAAGAAGTTCGCCGGCATCGACGTGTTCGACATCGAGTTGAACGAACTCGACCCCGAACGGCTGGTCGAGGTGATCGCCGCGTTGGAGCCCACCTTCGGCGGCATCAATCTGGAGGACATCAAGGCACCCGACTGCTTCTACGTCGAGCGCAAGCTGCGCGAGCGGATGAAGATCCCGGTGTTCCACGACGACCAGCACGGCACCGCGATCGTCGTCGGCGCGGCGCTGATCAACGGGCTGTCGGTGGTGGGCAAGGACATCAGCAAGGTCAAGCTGGTGTGCAGCGGCGCCGGCGCGGCGGCGCTGGCCTGTCTCGATCTGCTGGTCGATCTCGGTCTGTCGATCGAGAACATCTGGGTCACCGATCTGGCCGGCGTGGTCTACAAGGGCCGCAAGGAACTGATGGACCCCGACAAGGAGCGTTTCGCGCAGGAAACGCCCCATCGCACGCTCAGCGACGTGATCGGCGACGCCGACGTCTTTCTCGGCCTGTCGGCCGGCGGCGTGCTGAAGAAAGAGATGGTGGCGAAGATGGCGGCGCGCCCGCTGATCTTCGCGCTGGCCAATCCGAATCCCGAGATCCTGCCGGAAGACGTGAAGGCGGTGCGCGACGATGCCGTGATCGCCACCGGCCGCACCGATTACCCCAATCAGGTCAACAACGTTCTGTGCTTTCCGTTCATCTTCCGCGGCGCGCTCGATGTGGGCGCCACCACGATCACGCGCCAGATGGAAATCGCCGCGGTGCACGCGGTAGCGGATCTGGCGCGCGTCGAGATGTCGGACATCGTCGCCACCGCCTACGGCGCGATGGACCTGTCGTTCGGCCCTGAATATCTGATTCCGAAACCTTTCGATCCGCGGCTGATCATCAAGATCGCGCCGGCGGTGGCCAAGGCGGCGATGGATTCGGGCGTGGCCACGCGCCCGATCGCCGATTTCGATCAATACCGCGGCCAGCTCGAGCAATTCGTCTATCACTCGGGCATCTTCATGAAGCCGATCTTCGCGACGGCCAAGCGTGCGCAGGCCAAGCGTATCGTGTTCGCCGAAGGTGAAGACGAGCGCATGATGCGCGCCGTGCAAGTCGTCTGCGACGAGCGATTGGGCCGTCCGATTCTGGTCGGTCGTCCGGCGGTGATCGAACGCCGGCTCGAACGCTTCGGCCTGCGCATGCGGCCGGGGCAGGATTTCGACATCGTCAATCCCGAGTGGGATGAGCGCTATCGCACCTACTGGCGCGAATACCATCGCCTTACCGATCGCCGCGGCGTGACGCAGGAATATGCGCAGATCGAGATGCGCCGGCGGCTGACGCTGATCGGCGCGATGATGATGCACATGGGCGAGGCTGACTGCATGCTGTGCGGCACCTTCGGCACCTTTGCGCTGCATATGAATTACATCGACCAGGTGATCGGGCGCCGCCCCGGCACCAGCGTCTATGCGGCGATGAACACGCTGATGCTGCCGGGCCGGCAGGTCACCATCGTCGACACGCATGTCAACGTCGATCCGAGCGCCGAGCAGCTGACCGAGATCACGCTGCTGGCGGCCGAGGAATTGCGCCGCTTCGGCATCCCGCCCAAGGTGGCGCTGATGTCGCATTCGAACTTCGGCACTTCGAACCATCCCAGCGCGCTGAAGATGCGCGAAGTGCTGCGGCTGCTGCGCGAACGCGCGCCCGAGCTCGAAGTCGACGGCGAGATGCACGGCGATACGGCGCTCGACGCCGCTCTGCGCAATCGCATCATGCCGCGCTCGACGCTGTCCGGCGAAGCCAATCTGCTGGTGATGCCCAACATGGACGCCGCCAACATCTCGTACAACCTGCTGAAGACGGCGGCCGGCAACAACATCGCCATCGGGCCGGTGCTGCTGGGGGCGGCCAAGCCGGTGCACATCCTGACGGCGTCGGCCACCGTGCGGCGTATCGTCAACATGGCGGCGTGGGCCGTGGTCGACGCCAACGCCGAACGCTGAAAAGGGTGAATTCAGGCGGCGCACGGCGAACCATAGGCCGCCGTTCGTCGGCTCGCGAGCGGTCGCTTCGCAGGGCGCATGCGCCGCCCAGCGGCTGGCCATTGCTCGGGGCGCGGGCCGAGGGCTAGCATCGGCTCGTCGCCGTCCCAGCCCCACGTTGTTCGCGCTGCCTCATGCCCCCTGCCGAAGTCCGCGAAGCCAGTCTTTCCGATGACGACTCGTCGCAGGTTCGGGTCGACGCGCGCCGCCGCTACGAGCTGCTCGAGGATTGCCGCGATCTGGTCGTCTCGCGGCTGTCGCGCGTGATCAGCGAAGCGCTGGACCGGATGAGCGATGAGCTGACGGCCACCGCACTGAAAGAAACGCGGCGTGAGGCGCAGCAGGCGCTGCTCGATGCCGTCTCCACGGTGCGCCAGCATCGCAGTGCAATCGAATTCAGTTTTCGAAAATCGTTTTCCGACGTCTTCGAGCATCGGATGTACGACCGTGCCGAGCCCTCCGTGGCGGCGGCGGCCGGCGAACTATCGCTGGTCGGCGAAGACGCGATCAATGACCGCATCAACGTCGATCGGTTGGTGCAGCGCGCGCGCAGCCGGCTCGATCCTGACGAAGTGCTGGGCGTGCGCGCTCGGCTGGCGGCGCTGCTCGAACGCGAGTGGTTCGACGAGAACGATCATCCGGCCGCGCCCGAAGCGGTGTTCGAGGCGCTGCGCCGCGCGCTCGATGAACTGGCGCCGCCGGCTGACGTGAAAGCGGCCCTGCTGCAGGCTTTCGAGCCGCACGTGTCGGAAAGCCTGAACGGCGTCTATTCGAACGTCAATGAACGGCTGAAGAACAACCAGATCCTGCCGCGGATCCGGCCGCGCGTGGTGGTTGCGCTGCCCGAGTCGCGGCGCGGCGATGGCATGGCCAGCTCGCCCGGCGGCCGTGCGGCTGGAGTTCACGGGGCCGGTGGCCATGGCGGCGGCTATGGTGCAGGTGTTGGCCATGGCGGTGGCGCGGCTTATGGCAGCGGCATGGGCCATGGCAGCGTCGGCGGCTACCCGGGCGCGGGTGGTGCCGGTGCCGGTGCCGGCTATGCGGCTGGCGGCCAGGGGGCCGGCAGCTCCGGCGCGGGCGGCCCAGGCGGCTACGGCGCGGCCGGCGGCTTTGCCGGTTCCGATGCGGCTTTCGACGGGGTGTTCAGCCTCGAGGCCGTCGACCAACTGATTCAGCAGATCTCGGCCGGCCACCCGACTGCGCGCCGCTCGGCGGCGCGCATGCTGTCGGATCCGAGCACGTTCGGCATGGCCGACCTGCCGATGCCGAACGTCGAGCCGCCGCTGATCGAGGCGTTGCATGAGATGCAAGCCGCCCCGGTCATGCCGGGCGCCGTCGGCGGCGGCCCGCTGATGACGCAAGTGCTCGACCAGGCGCGCGACAAGGGTTCGCCGCTCGATCAATTGACGGTCGAGATCGTGTCGTACATCGGGATGCCGGTCCTCGCTTCGAGGTCGCGCGCGAGCGGCGCCGCATGCAGATTGGTGCAGAAGGTCGTGATCGCCTGCGGACGCGACTGCGCGACTTCGCCGACAAGACGCGACAGGGTCTCGCCGCTGACCTCCGAGAACTCGAAGTTCCTGCTCAGGCTCAGATGGCGCTCCGACGTGCACCGAATGCCCATGCGCGCGTAGTTCGCGACGATGCGTTGCTGCACGTCTTCCAAATAGGGCGTAACGAGCCCCAGTTCGGTCACACCGGTGCGCGTCAGAATTTCGTTGAGCGCGAGCACCGACGTGGTGGCGGGAATGCCGGTCGTCTCGGTGATCTGCCGGCACAGCGCCTCGTCCGTCTCGAACCCCAGCCAGCCGGCGGACGTGCCGTTCCACGCGATGACGTCGACCTGCGCGTCGGCGAGCAGTCGCGCCGCATCGAGAATCTTGGGCAGGTCGAATTGCCCCAGGGCGCTCGCCCCGAGCGAAATCTCGGTGACGCGAAAGCGCGAGAAGTGAACCGACACATTGTCGAGTCCCGACACCATCGCGCTCGTGATCGGCTCGAGCGCCGTGTTCGAGGACGGCGTGAGCATGCCAAGCAGCTTTCTTTTTTTCGTCGTCATGGTCTTACCTGAAGCACGGAGATCGGCCAACGGACAGGCTGGCCGATCGTGGTTTGAAAAGGTTGCGCAACTGTCAGACGGGCAGCTTGCGTTCGTAGTCGATCAGCGTGGAGCACACGAACAGGCCAACGCCGGCGGCCGCGAAGAACATCAGGGCGAGGAAGTACGAACCCGTGGTCTGCACGATGAGGCCGACGATCAGCGGGACCGAAATACCGCCGATGTTGCCGCCGAGATTCATCACTCCCCCGAGGAAACCCACCTTGTGGCGCGTGCCGAGAATCGACGGAATGCACCAGTACAGCCCGCACCAGCGAAGGAAGAAGAGCGTGGAGGACAGCAGTGCGACCGTCGCGACATCGCTCTTGACATAGGCCACGGAAAAGATCGAAACGGTCGCGACGATCGCGGCGATGCCGAACAGGGTGCGCATGACCTTATTGGCGGACCCGCCCGCGGCTTTCCACTTGTCGCCGATCCAGCCGCCAAGCAACTCGCCGACGAAGCCGCAGAAGAAGATCACGAAACTCGCACCACCCATTTGCCGGATATCGAATCCGTGCACCTTGTGGAGGTAGTTCGGCATCCAGGTCAGCAAGCCGTAAAAGACGGTGTTGAAACACATCCAGCCGAGGGCCATGCACCATACGGAACGGTACTTGAAGAAGTCGAGCGAGCGGCCGGAGAGATTGGCGGGTTCGGCCTGATGTTCGCTCGCCTGCGCCTGTTCGATATGGGTCGCTTCCTCGTCGTTCACGCCCGGGTGTTCGCGAGGGGTGTTGCGGATATAGCGCCACGCGACGTATCCGGCGAGCACCGTCCCGACACCGGCAACCACGAACGCCAGACGCCAGGATCCCAACAGCGTGATGAGCCACGTGATGATGATGGCCCCGAGCGCGGCGCCGAGCGGAGCGCCGCCGTCGAGCAGCGTTGCCCCGCGCCCGCGTTCATGCTGCGTCATCCAGATTGCGTTCAGCTTCCCGCCCGCCGGATAAATCGGCGCTTCGGCCGCGCCAAGCCCGAATCGCGTGAGCAGCAACGACGTGGCGCTCGTGCAGAACGCGGCCGCGGCCTGGAAGATCCCCCAGAAAACGGTCGCCAGCGCGATCACGATCCGGGGTTTGTATTTGTCCGCCAGCATACCCCCTGGAATCTGCATCACCGCATAGGTCCAGAAGAAGCCGCTCAGAATCAGCCCTTCCATCGCGGGCGTGAGATCGAACTCCTTGGCAATCAACGGCATGGCCACAGACAACGATGCCCGATCGATGTAGTTGATCGAGATCAGACACAACATCAAGAAAAAAATCTTCCAGCGCACGGCACTTTTTGCAGTTGCCAAAGTGGCGACCCTACCTGTCGACTGCATGGTGACTCTCCCGAGTAGATGACCTGAATACGATTCGTCGCGTGACTTGGGATGGAGTATAGGATCTGTAATCTGTAATTACAATATCGGTAAATAATTGATTTTATTAGACTTGATTTAGGGAATTCCCTATATGGTAGGATATTTATGACACTGCTAAACACGCCAGAGACCGTGACCCTTCCCCTTCAGAAATCCCATAAGCTCCGCACGCTGGGCATGGCAGCCGAGATCACGGCGCGCCTGCGCATGATGATCGAGGAAGGTGAATTGCCGCCCGGTGAGCGCATCGACGAAAAGGCCCTTTGCGAGCTGTTCGATGTCTCCAAGACCCCATTGCGCGAAGCGCTGAAGACGCTGGTCTCGGAAGGTCTTGTGCTGCACCGGCAATACATCGGATATCGCGTGGCGCCGCTGGATCTCGAGGAGCTCCGGGCCACGTTCGAGACGCTTCACGGGCTCGAGCACATGGCGGGTGAACTGGCGGCCCGGCGTCTGACCGACAAGGCGCTTGCCGCCATCGAGAAGCAGCACGGCCAGATGCTCGATGCGTACGGCAAGGGCCTGCGCACCGAGTACTTTCGAACCAATCAGGCGATCCATCAGAT
>JAFKGG010000512.1 GCA_017307915.1 Burkholderiales bacterium
GACGGCTTCGAGTACATCTCACTGTCCGACCTGGACTCGAACCCGCCGCCGGAGCGCGAATGGATCGTTCGGGACTGGCTGCCGCGCGGCACCCTGGTGCTGATGTCGGGCGGCGCCGGCATCGGCAAGACGCTGCTCGCGCAGCAGATCGGCGTGCACGTCGCCAACGGTGTGCCGATCTTCGGCCAGGACGTCACCAGAGGGCCCGTGTTGGCCTTGTTCGGCGAGGATGATGGGGAGGAGCTTCGACGCCGCCAGCGCGCGATCCTGGGCCATCTGGGCCGCTCTCCAGCCTATTCGAGCGAGGGTCTGTACTTCGACGGCCGCGCCGGCAAGCCGAACACGCTCATGACCTTCGGCGCCGAGCACATGCCCCTGACCACGCCGACGATGGAGATGCTGCGCGCCGAATGCGCCAGGCTACGGCCGGCGCTGGTGATCATCGACAACATCGCCCAGGTGTTCGGCGGTGCCGAGAACGACCGGCACATGGTGACGGTGTTCGCCAATGCGCTGACCGGCCTGGCCCGCGAGTTCGACTGCACGGTGCTGCTGCTCGGCCACGTGGCCAAGGCCGAAGGCTCGGAGTACAGCGGGTCGACGGCCTGGGAGGCCGCGGTGCGCACTCGCCTGTGGCTGCAGCGCCGCGATGACGGACTGCTCGAGCTGCATCGGGCCAAGGCGAACTATGCGGCTCGGGAATCGGTGGTGCTCGAGTACCAGCACGGCGCGCTGGTCGAGGTCGACCTGCATGACTCGGCTACAGGCGGATCGCAGATGCTTGCGCAGGCCGAGCAAGCCGTTCTGTCGGCGCTGGACACGCTGACCGCGCGTCAGATCGCGACCAGCCAGAACCCGCCGGCGACGACCTATCTGCCGCGTCTGGCCGCCCGGCAAGGCCTGCTCGAGGGGATCGCACCAGAGAACGCGGCACGCGCGCTGACCGCGTTGATCGACCGCGGCGACGTGCTGATCGGGCAGCGGCTGGGATGGAAAAAAGCTGATCGACACGACGCAACCGGGCTTGCACGGAGGGCGGTATGACCTGCGGTTCGGTCTGCGGTTCGGTCTGCGGTTCGGTTGCGGTTTGCCTGCGGTTTTGCGGGCCGGCCCAGTGCTCGGGTGTGGCGGCGGCGCCCCTCTACGTAGTAGGGGGCGCGCCGCACCGCACCGCCGCAGATCCGGACCGGACCGCACCGCAGTCGCAAGGCTGCAGAGTCGCACGCTACTGGCGTCGGAAACCAGGTGCTCGAACATCAACCCTTGAGGTAGGAATGCAACCCAACGAACCGCAACCGCTGGTGCCGATCGACGCCGGCGCCGAGGCCAGTACTTCGGCCGCACGTGGCTGGATGCCGAAGACCGATCGCCGGCAGAAGCTGGCCGAGGCCGTCGGCCAACTGGAGCTCAGCGTCAGCTCCGCACAGGCCGGCGATCTGGCGCCGATCAAGTCGATGCTGGCAGCCCAGGCCGTGGCGCTAAACGCCGTCTTCGCCAACTTGACGCAGTTGGCCTCCCGGCACCGGCTCCGTGACCTGGATCTGGCCGAGCAGTACCTGCGCATCGCCATGCGGGCGCAGAACCAAGCGCGGGCGACGCTGGAAGCGCTCACGGATATCGTCAGCCCGAGAGCATCGGTCATGGTGCAGACCAACGTCGTGAACGGCGCGCAGCCCAGATTCGAGCCACTGCCGGATTCGATTCGCCGAGCGATCGAGGAAATCTCGGGCGCGGCGCAGGCCCATGTCGAGCGGCAGCCGAACGACGATCCGACGCAAGAGGGCCGGCAATGACCGACGGCAGCGTGAAACGGCTCAAGACCCAAGCGCCCGAGGGCGTCGACCCGGATCGGATGGCCGCCGACATGGTGGTCTCCGGTGTCGGTATGGGGGCGGTCCTGGCCTCGTCGTGGTCGCAAGCCTTTCCCCAGGCTTCGTTCGAGCAGACGCTGCAGGCGCTCAACGACTCAATCCAGCGCACGCGAGCCAATGACCTGGGCCACGCTGAGGCGATGCTGGTCTCGCAGGCGGTCGCCTTGAACGCGATCTTCGGCGAGCTGGCGCAGCGATCGTCGCAGAGTCTGAGCACCGGCCGCCTGGAGGTGGCGGAGCGCTGCATGCGGCTGGCGCTGAAGGCTCAGACCCAGAGCCGCGCGACGCTCGAGACGCTGGCCACGATCAAGAACCCGCCGGTGGTCTTCGCCAAGCAGGCCAACGTCAACAACGGCGGGCAGCAGCAGATCAACAACGGGGTGGCCGCGGCTGATGCTGGTCGGTCTGGTGAGTCGAAACCGACTGCCGTGACTCACGCCCGCGGCGAGATCCTTGATTTCGACCAGAGCAAAGTTCTGACACGGATGTCGGCAAGCGCGAGCGAGCTGCTGGACATCGATGACCCTCTCGCAACCTCTGCGGCCAACTGCCGCGCAACCCAACTTCGGGGGAGCTGACATGGCATTCGAATGGGGCAATTTCTTCGGTTCCTCCTGGGACGATCCGAAGACGATGATGATGCTTGGCATGGCTCGAGGATTGCTGGAAGGCAACCCCGCCGGCCAGAACCGTGCCACGCTCGGGCAAGGAATCGCACGCGGCCTGCTGGGGGGCATGGAAGGCTATCAGCAAGGCATGACGATGAAGCGCCAGGGCGAGAAGCTCGAGCTCGAGAAGAAGCAAGCGACGATGCGCGAGCAGCAACTGCAGGCCGAGCTCGACGCGAAGCGCCAGGAGCAGATGCGTGCACAGCAGCAGGGAGTGCTGCGCGGCGCTCTGCCGGGCTTGCTGGACGGCCAGGGCATGAGCGGCCCGCAGGCGATGGCGCAGGGCGGCTTGCTCGGTAGCGTGGGCCCGACGAGAGCCAACGCGCAGCACATGCTGCCCAATGCCGGCGGCGTGACGCCGCAGTATCTCCAGGCGGCACTGACGTCCGGCATGAAGGTCGACGACATCAAGACGCTGGCCGGGTTCCGAAACTTTGGTCGGCCCGAGGTATCGCGGTTCGAGAACGTGCAGAACCCGGATGGCACGGTGACGATGCACGGCTTCACGAAGTTCGGCGACAACGTGAACACGGGGCAGGTGCCATTCCTCGACCCGAAGTTCATGAATCTGGGCGGTACGCAGGTTGCGATCGACCCCGTCACGATGCGGTCGCGCGGGCAGTGGCAGAACTCGATGTCACCGGGCGAGGTGGCTTCGAATCGCCTGGGATGGGCCAACAATGCAGTGGCGCGCGATAACCTCACGTTGTCGCAACAGCGGTTTGCCGACGAGCGATCGCGGGGACAGGTTATCGAAGGGCAGGATGGCTTCTTCCTGACCAACCCGCGTACCGGCGTCACTCAGCCGCTGATGGGGCCCAATGGTGAGCAGCTCTCCAAGGGACGACCGCTGCCGACGCCACTGCTCAATGATCTGACCAAGCGGGCGCAAGCAACGGAGGACACGCGCCGGCATGCATCCATGTTCCAGGATGACTTCGGAGGGAAAACCTACCTCGGTGACTGGTCGAACACCTACAAGCGGGTCATGGGCGATGAAACCGGCCAAGCGCAGTGGTGGCAGGACTACAAGATGAGCGAGAACCAGAAGCGCAATCAGCTCTTCGGCTCGGCCCTGACGGTGCAAGAGGCTCGGGAGTGGGAGAAGGTGGCGGTCAACCCACGCATGAACCCGGACCAGATCCGGCAGAACCTGCAACGCCAGGAGCAAATCGAAGCGCGCGCTCTGGAGAAACTCGTGCGCGCCGCACAGGCTGGCGGCTACAACCCACGCCAGATCGAAGCGGCGACCGGGCTTGATCTGCGTGCGCTCGGCACGTCTTCGCCTGGCCGCGACGGTGGTGCAACGGGGAGCCGGGACGTCCCGGTCACGCCGCCGCCGCGCCAGCCAGTGCAGCAGGGCATGTACAACGGCCGCAAGGTCTATCGCTACGCAGACGGGAGTGTCGAATATGCCGATTGATCCGAGCATGGTTCGCTGGGAACCGGTCGACGAAACCAGCCTGTCGGCTACGGCATCGCGTCCGGCAGCCGCTGCCCGGCCGCGCATCGATCCCCGCATGGTCAACTGGCAGCCGATCACTGAAGGACAGCTTGCTGGGGCTCCTGCGCCGACCAGCACGCTGGGCGGGATCGGCCGCCAGCTCGGCTTGACGGCGCGCTATGGCCTGGAAGGCGCGGGCAACGTGGTCGGCATCGGCTCGGAGCCGATCCGGTCGCTGCTCAGCATGGGTGGGCTGCAAACGCCAAGCGCCGCGGCGACGTTCTCCGGCATTGCTGACCGCCTGGGTCTGCCGAGCCCGGAGACGGGCCAGGAGCGTGTCGTCGGCGACGTGGCGCGCACGATGGCCAGCGCCGGCGGCACGCTGGGGGCGGCGAACCTGGCGGCGCGCGGCGGCGCAGGCCTGATGCAGCAGGCCGGCCAGATCCTCGGCCAGCAGCCGCTGCAGCAAGTCGTGGGTGCTGCCGGCGCCGGAGCGGGCGCTGGTGGTGCGCGCGAGGCTGGCGCCGGACCGCTCGGGCAACTCGGCGCTGCTGCGGCTGGTGGTTTGCTGGCGCCGACTGCGCTGGCCGCACCCGGCGCAGTATCGGCGGCGCGGACCGCAGCGAGGGCGGCCAACGCCCCGCGCGATGCCGCTGCGGCCGCTGCCCGGCGGGCGGGCTATGTGCTGCCGCCCACCACCACGAACCCGAGCATGGCCAATCGCCTGCTCGAGGGCTTTGCCGGCAAGATCACGACCGCGCAGCGTGCGGCGCAGACCAATCAGCGTGTCACAAACAACCTGATTCGCAAGGATCTGGGCCTGGCGGCCGATACGCCGATCACCGCCGAAACCCTCGAGGGCGTGCGCCGGTCTGCAGGCTCGATCTACAACCAGGTCAAGATGGCGGGCGCGCTGCAGGCTGATGATGCGTACCGGGATGCGCTGCTGACGCTCAAGCAGGAGAACGCCGCACTCGCCCGCGACTTCCCCGAGCTCGCGTCGCAACAGCTCGACGACCTGCTGACCGCGCTCGCCGGCAAGCAATCGTTCTCGGCCAATGCGGCCGTTGAAGCCATCCGCCGTCTGCGCGATCAGGCGTCCGCTGCCTTTCGCAATGATTCGCCCGATGGTCAAGCGATGGGGCGTGCTGTGCGTGGCGCCGCCCACGTGATCGAGGATCTACTCGAGCGCAATCTCGCCGCACAGGGCAAGGCCAGCTTGCTCGAGAGGTTCCGCTCGGCGCGTGAGCTGATCGCCAAGACGCACACCATCGAGAACGCCTTGGGTAACGTCATGGGCGATGTGTCAGCGCCGAAGCTGGGCACGATGCTGCAGCAAGGTAAGCCTCTGACCGGCGGCATCAGGCAGGCCGCGCAGGCCGGGGCGAACTTCCCCAAGGCAACCCAGGTCATCAAGGATTCGGTGCCGGGTATCAGCCCGCTCGACTACTGGGCCACGGGGGCCAGTGGCGTCGGCGGCGCGATGATCGGCAGTCCGCTCCTGGCTGCTGTCCCCATGATGCGGCCTCTGGTGCGCGAAGGCATTCTGTCGGCGCCGTACCAGGCCACGATGGGCGCGCCCAGCTACATGGCGCCGATCACCGGCTCGCTGGGGCAGATCATGCGCGGGCCGATGGTGGGCCAGGGTGCGGGGCTGCTGGGTGCCGGCATGGCGGCGCGATAGCGGGAGAAGGTAGCCGCAGTCCGCCGGGCGTTTCTCGGGCGGGCCGCTGCTACTTGTCCCGCCAGAGGTGCCAAAGCACCAGAAGGACGACGAACGATGCCAGATAACCGAGAAAGATCGGGTCCATCAGGGCAGTCTATCCCTGGCCGCCCGGGCGCGCATGGATGGACGCCCGAGCGCAGGGTACAGGCGGCCGAGGCGATCCACCGCTGGAAGCCCTGGGAGCGATCGACGGGGCCGAAGACGCCCGAGGGTAAGCAAAAGGTCTCGCGCAACGCCTACCGCGGCAGCCCGTCGCTGCAGCGAAAGGAGGCGTTCAAGATGTTGAACCGGCTGCTACGGGAGCAGCGCTCGAGGCTACGGGAAGTGTTGGAATAGTGGCGCGGCTGCGTTGGTGGGCTATTGCACGCTGCGGCACATGGATAGACGGTGTTGGACAGGCCCAGATGTTGACAAATGTCAAGGTTGGCAAAGACGTTTTGTCGGCCCCGGCAAGGTGTGTCGGCACCACGGGAAACGGCTCGACAACGACAAGGTTAGGGCAAGGATTGCGAATTTTCTGAAGCTCGTGGCCGAGGTCGCATGGAGCGCCCTGACTGGACACCTGTGGGCACCGAAGAGGCAGCATGCCGGTTCAAGAAGGCAGCGCGTCCGATTTAAAAACCTGAAAAAATCCGATGCGGTCGATTTGCGGGGCTCGCGGCTGTTGTCCAATGCTGACGTTCAGGCAGCGATCTGCGCTGGCTACAGCCCGAAGACCGCCGATCGGATGGCGTACGAACTCCTGAGAAGACCTGATGTACAGGAGCCATTGCGGCGGGGCCGCGGGCGCCTGTAGAACGCCAGGAAGGTCGAGAACGGGCCGCAGGCCTTGGGCCTCCTGCCGGCCGTAAAAAGAAAGGGGCCGCATTCCAGCGGCCCCCGGGTGTCAGTTCCGAATGGCTTCAGCGTGTGGCACTTCCCCCACCTCTTCCGAGCAGGTCCGCCGTGCTGCCGCGGCCGCTTGCTCTATACACCACCATTCTGACGCTCGGGATTCTAAGCCCGGCGGTGCGGCCAGCGCAATTCCCGCAGTTGCTGTGCGAGGCCGACCCTTTCTCAGAACGTCGTGCACTGCACCGTATTCCCGATCGGCCTGCAGTTGGTCGTTCGCATCGGCGGCGGCGCGTAGACCGGGCGCGGCGGGTTCAGCGCGTTGATCGCTTGGATTGTGGCTGCGGTGCTTGCAGCCTGTGCGGCGCCGATTTGGGCATTGCGCTGATCCTGCGCGAGCAGTTCCGTTCGCGTCTGCTCGCGCAGCTCGGCCGCCCGCTTGTTGAAGGCGCCCACCGTCAGCTTGCCGGTATAGAGGTCCGCGCGCGCTGCTCGCATCCTATCCGCGCCATTGTCGAGGATGCTCACATAAGCCGCCAAGTTGTACTTGGTCAGCATCATCTCTTTCTCGCGCTTCGCGCAGCCGGCAAGCTTCTCGTCGAGCAAGAGCAATGCTTTCCTCTGCCCGTCGTCGAGAGTCGACTCGTCAGTGAGGTGTTGCAGCGTTGTTGACTCGACTAAGGGTACGATTTTCGTGCGAATCGGGTCCAGCTCGGGAACGCTGAGATCCTTCGTGCATTGCGCGTTGGCAAGCTTGATATCCTCGGCGAACATGGCGGCGCAGCCCGAGAGGCTCGCGGCGAACAGCACGGCGATGACAACTCGTTTCATGGTTTCCCTTCTTCGGAAAAGACCGCGCCTGGCTTCGTCAGACGAGGCCGTTTTATCTGAGAAAGGAGATCGGCAAGCGATGCTACGGCCTGTGATGCATACAACTGATGCTCGCTATACGGGTACAGCAGGAGAAAAGCCTTTAGCATCACCATCACTCGCTGTCTACGTATCAGAATGAAGCTCTCGCCGAGACGTTCCACCGTAGGATAGCCGTTAGGATTTGCATAGAGCAGTCTGTTTCTAAAGTTAGCCTCTCCCTTCAAAAACTCCCGTATCGAGGAAGCGCCATTGGCTTTGATGAACCCGTCGATTTGAATCGCATAGTCGATCGGCTGCTTGGTTACTCCATCCCGAACTGTGAACCCCAGAGGAGGTATTGGGTAGGCTCGCAATGGACCCGCCTCGGTCTGCATTTCGGTTGCGAGCCTCAGCCGTTGCTTCCCTTCAACTTCCTCGATTCTTAGTTCGAAGCTTGTGAAGATTCTCCCCAGCGTTTCAGAGAAAAACGAGCCGATGATTTCCAGGAAGGGGTATAAGGCGTGCTTGTGGACATGATCATGGGGGTTCAATTCCTTTGACCTTGCATAGCCCAGCTCTTGCAGGCAGCGTATCAGACCAGAGGCCGCCTCCTCCTCAGAAGTAATCGCCCGAAATCCGGCCATTGCTGGATCAACATCTCGAAGCGCTTCTGAACGCTCCAAGTGGTACAGCGCCGAGCGAAAGCAGTGAACTGAATGTGTACGTGGCGCACCGTTCAGAAGATTTACGCACTCTGAGTCGAATTCGATGAGCGGGGAAAGACTCATGCCGCAGATCTCCGTCCCATCAGGCTAAGCACCGTATGTCGGGGGTATTCTATTGGCCTCGCATATCTTTCGAATCAGCTCGCGAAGCGTCTTCTCCATCGTCTGCATTTGACGGTGGAATGTCCGCGGGTCCAGGGCGTAAATACCATCCCACGGAACTCCAGATTTGCTGATTGGATAGCGATAGATCTGGTCAACTCGAGGGGCGCTTCTTCTCGCCTCGGCAAGCTGATTTGGAGTCCTCCCGAGATACTCGGTTTTGAAAGGTTGAGACCAGGACAATGCAAGCTCAGGATAAAGTCGGTCGTATGTCGACTGGAGCTTGTCAAGATCGTGATGCAGATCTGCCCCAGGTTCGCGTGCCATGATCGCCCCTTTAAGGAAAAGCTCAACCGCATGACGTGCCAGGTGTAGTACAACCGAAGCATCGGGGTATTGTGGCTTTCTGCGTAGGCGCTGGACTCTGGTGCATAGAACTATGCTTGATCTTAGGTATGACCGCGAGTAGGCGAATAGCCGCTCCGATTCGGTGAGGCTGTCGATTTCCCAAGATCCGATCATTGATGCGTTCTTCGTCTTCATGGCCGTACGTCGCGTTCTACCCCTACTGGTTTCGCGCTTGTCTTAAGTCTTTAAGCAACGGCTTGTCTGATACTACGATCGCATCCGCAACGCAGACCACTGTCTGCCAACAGTTCCTTCCCCAGTCAACTTCGCGCTTATCCTCGCAAACCATGTTGGTGACTGCATCGGCCTCCAATAGGGCCGCGCGGATTCGGACGCCCTGAATCGCTTCTTCCAGCGAGGGCGGACCACTTGCGTATGCATTTTTCTTGCAGGCGAGTCCCTCGACGCTTCCCAGTAGCTGGTACTTGTCCCGTGAAATCTCCCCTGCTTTGAGCAGAACCATCTCGCCAACCCGCTGCCGTTCGAGTGAGGTAAGTGAAGACACGGATGGATTCGAAGCGCAGCCATTGGTAGCAACGGCGATTGCTGCGACAAGCAAACCCAGGTATGCAGTTCGGCGATGGGCACGCTCCGGTGCTTCAAGCCGATAGATATCGCTTTTAGCAGCCCCCATAGTGCTTTTTCCCGCTCTTGGTGATTGTGTATGTTTCGACCTAAGCTCGAAGATGCAGCCCGGTCGTCGCGACGGGACTCAAGTTTAGTGCAGTCCTGAAAGGTGCGCAGAGCATAGACATCTTGAATGGCGCCTCATCATCACTGGTCCTAGTCGGGGAAATCCCTATGGAACCACAGGGCAGGCCTATCTAACACTCTGAGCTGCGACTCAGATAGACGGGGAAGGAATGCGTTTTCGGAGATCGGTGAAGCTAGCACCAGGTGTGCGCCTCAACTTCTCGCAGTCGGGTTGCAGTTGGACGCTCGGTCCACGGGGAGCCTCGGTGAATGTCGGTAGCCGCGGTAGTTACTTGAACACCGGTCTTCCTGGATTCGGTTTGTACTCACGCAAGCGCTTTGACTCTTCACCTCGTAGGTCTGCGCAGGCCCCTCTTGAAAAAGTCGAGACGTCGGTACGCATCATAGTCGGCAATGACGGCCGATTGTCATGCCAAGATCTTGACGGGAATCCTCTACCAGAATCGGTCTTGGCTCAGGCAAAGAAACAGCGGCCCGAGGCAATTCGTGACCTTCTAGCTGATACGGCCAGTACGCTAAATCAGCAGGTCGAGGCGCTCGGCCGCGTTCATCTCGATACGCCTCGGCCTCTAGCTGCTTCGTTTGTCAGCACCTCGTTTGATCAGATCGTGCCCGAGAAGCCCATTCCGATTGAGCCAGGCCTATTCGCTCGACTGTGGAAACCCTCGTTGCGTCGCATCGAGGCGAGGAATCAGGATTCCGAGCGACGGTATGAACATGCACTTCTTCAATGGAATAAGGAAAGGCAGGAGCACGAGATCCTGGAGGCTAGACGAAAGCAGATGATCGAGAAGGAGCTTTACGAAGACGTTGCTTTGATGGAGGTCTTTCTCGAGGAGCGTCTCTCTCTGATCGAATGGCCAAGAGAGACGTGCGTCAGTTTCGATATCGGTGAGAAGGGTCAATCTCTTCGTATCGATGTCGATTTGCCAGAAGTCGAAGATCTACCCAGGCGAACTACGTCGGCACCGTCTAGAGGATTTCGTTTGTCGATCAAGGCAATGAGCGATACTCAAGTCAGAAAACTCTATGCCGAGCATGTCCACTCAATCGTGTTCAGAATTCTCGGCGAGGCGTTTGCTGCGCTCCCGACTATTCGACAGATAGCACTGTCTGGCTACTCGCAACGTCCTGATGCAGCAACAGGGAAGATTCGAGACGAGTACTTGATTTCAGTACGGGCACCTCGGGAGAGGTGGGTGGAAATTGACTTTGGCGCGCTGGACAGCGTAGATCTTATTGTGGCGTTGGAGCGGTTCGATCTTCGTCGGCTTATGTCGAAAACCGGTATCTTCAAATCGATAGAACCATTTGGCATGTCGCAGACGCTCGGAAACTAGAGCATCAATAAAGAACTGGGGAGGAACATGACAGACGATCTGGAGCCGATATCTTGTCCAGAACTCGTTTTCGGGCTTATTGGACCGTCCGGGACCGATCTGCCATCGGTATGTTCAGTGATTCATAGACAACTCGAACGATTTCACTACAAGATCGAACTAATCAAGCTTAGCAAGCTAATCGAACAATTCGCTGGCCTGGATGGAAACGAGCCAGAGCATGAACGAATCTGGAAGCTGATGGACGCAGGAGGTGCGGTCAGGGAGCAAAGCAGACGTGGGGATGCAGTTGCGCTTCTAGCTATCAGTGAGATTCATAGAATCAGAGCCGAAAATCCAGAGAGAAAAGGTATTCGTACCGCGTATATCCTCGACTCGCTAAAGCACCCGGATGAAGTGCATTTATTGCGAACAGTCTATGGTGCGGGGTTCTTTGTAGTTGCCGCTTATTCACCAAGACAGGATCGGATAGAGGCGCTAGCAGAGAGACTGGCACGCTCCATGGCATCTGAGTCTAGTGCGTCGAGATCGCAAGCCGAGCGCATTGTCTATCGAGACGAGAAAGAAGAGCGGACGAAGTTGGGGCAGAACGTCGCAGGTACATTCCCGCTTGCAGATGTGTTCGTCGACTGCCAATCGAGGTCACAGCTTACAAAGCATATTGAGCGATTTGTAGATCTCATCTTCTCTCATCCGTTCCGAACGCCTACACGTGACGAGTATGCGATGTTTCATGCGATGGCTGCATCATTAAGGTCTTCCGATCTTAATCGCCAGGTGGGTGCCGTTATCGCGACGCCAGATGGAGACGTGATCGCAGGGGGATGCAATGACGTTCCTAAGCCGGGTGGAGGGCTGTACTGGGAAGAGGATGAACCGGACGTTCGGGATTTTCAGATTGGTCGCGATGCGATGTATGAGTATCGCGAGCAGATTCTATACAGCATTATCGACCGGTTGAGTGAAGCTAAACTACTTGATGCCAGCGCGGCAAGCGATAAGAAGGGGTTGACCAAATCGTTGCTAGAAGGAGAACAGAAGGCTGTACTGGAGGGGTCACGACTATTGGGCTTATTGGAGTTTGGTCGACCTGTGCATGCGGAAATGGCTGCTCTAATGGACGCAGCGAGAAGGGGGGTGTCGGTACGAGGGAATATTTTGTACTGCACAACGTTTCCCTGCCATTTATGTGCAAGGCACATCGTCGCAGCAGGAGTTGCGAGGGTGGTCTACATACAGCCATACCCGAAGAGCCGGGCTAGCCATATGTACCGAGATTCGATAGTCGTGGACGAGAAGAGGAAAAGTGAAGGTAGGGTGGTTTTTGAGCCCTTCGTAGGAATAGCTCCCAGGCAGTTCGTTCAGATGTTCGAGTCGCTAGGGGAGGCAAGGAAAGACAGTTCGGGAAACGCCACTCAATTTGATCCCTCAACGGCAGGAGTCCGGTTCTTTCGCCAGGGTGGACATGCCATCATGGAAACGAGAATTATTGCTACCTTGCTCAAAACTGCGTGGGAGGAGATACTTCGCGCGAGATCAGCCAAACCTAGGGGCGACCAATGAATGACGATCGTTTGTCTCAACAGATTAATGCTGCAGCGAGAGAAATGGAGAGCTGGCCGCTGGAGCTTCGAGAAGCTACTCGCTTAGAAGGTACCGAACGAACGGTCACTGCCGCTCTCAAGCGAGAGGAGGAGCGCCAAAGACGTCAGGGAGAGATGGTTTGCCAGGGTGAAGCGGCGGCCGCAGCGCGATGAGGCCGTGCTTGTCGGCAGGAAGAATACATTGACGGTATTTTTGACGGTACTTGTCCGAATCAGATCGACGAGAACCCAACGTAAGCTCCCCTGTCAAGTA
Source organism: Burkholderiales bacterium (assembly GCA_017307915.1). Classification (GTDB taxonomy): domain Bacteria; phylum Pseudomonadota; class Gammaproteobacteria; order Burkholderiales; family Burkholderiaceae_E; genus Zeimonas. The sequence goes on from JAFKGG010000512.1 coordinate 12,539, forward strand.
GACACGACTAAAGTGGAG
>JAFKGG010000513.1 GCA_017307915.1 Burkholderiales bacterium
CCATCCTGCGCAGGGTCTACGAACTTTTATTGTGCAAGCGCACAAGGGTAGACTGCCCTCTCGGCACACGCGCAAACCATCGCCAATCGGCCGATGGCTCCCGCGCTGCAGGCACAGGAGACTTCATTGCAGGCGACCGACATCCGCAACCCCGACTACTTCCACCAAGTAGTCGACTGTCAATGGGCCTGTCCGGCCCACACCCCCGTTCCCGAATACATCCGTCTGATCGCGGCGCGGCGCTATTCCGACGCCTACATGGTCAACTGGCAATCGAACGTGTTCCCCGGCATTCTCGGGCGCACCTGCGACCGGCCCTGTGAACCGGCCTGTCGCCGCGGCCGCGTCGAACAGCGGCAGGCCGAGCACCCCGAACCGGTGGCGATCTGCCGGCTCAAACGCGTCGCCGCCGATCTCAAGGATGACGTCCGCGAGCGCATGCCCAAGCCGGCAGCGCTGCGCAACGGCAAGCGCATCGCCTGTATCGGCGCCGGCCCGGCCTCGCTCACCGTGGCACGCGATCTGGCTCCGCTGGGCTATTCGGTCACCGTGTTCGACCAGGACGCGCGCGCCGGCGGCATGATCCGCACGCAGATCCCGCGCTTTCGCCTGCCCGAGGAAGTGATCGACGAGGAAACCGGCTACGTACTCGACCTGGGCGTCGAATTCCGCGCCGGCGTGCGCATCGACTCGATGCGCGCGGTGCTGGCCGAAGGCTTCGACGCCGTCTTCGTCGGTTGCGGCGCGCCGCGCGGCCGCGATCTCGATCTGCCCGGACGCCAGGAAGCGGCCAAACAGATCCACGTCGGCATCGAATGGCTGGCCTCGGTGTCGTTCGGCCACGTCGACAAGGTCGGCAAGCGCGTCATCGTGCTGGGCGGCGGCAACACCGCGATGGACTGCTGTAGAACCGCGCGCCGCCTGGGCGGTGAAGACGTCAAGGTGATCGTGCGTTCCGGCTTCGACGAGATGAAAGCCTCGCCGTGGGAAAAGGAAGACGCGATGCACGAAGGCATCCCGATCCTCAATTTCCGCGTGCCCAAGGCCTTCCTGCATGAAAACGGCCGGCTCACCGGCATGTCTTTCGAGAAGGTCGAGGCCATCTACGACGAACGCGGCCGCCGCAAGCTGGTGCCCACCGGCGAGCCCGACGAGATCTTCGAATGCGATGAGGTCCTGATCGCGGTCGGCCAGGAAAACGCGTTTCCGTGGATCGAACGCGATCTGGGCATCGAGTTCAACGAATGGGGCCTGCCCGCGCTCGACGAAAAGTCGCTGCAATCGACGCTGCCGCAGGTGTTCTTCGGCGGCGACGCGGCGCTGGGACCGAAGAACATCATCTGGGCGGTGGCCCACGGCCATGAGGCCGCGGTGTCGATCGACAAGCTGCTCAATGGCGAGCCGGTCGACGAGCGGCCGGCGCCGGCCGTCACGATGATCTCGCAGAAGATGGGCATTCACGAATGGAGCTACGACAACGAAGTGGCGCGCGACATGCGCTACAAGGTGCCGTGGCGCGACGTGAACCAGTCGCTGCGCAGCATCAAGGTCGAGGTCGAGCTGGGCTTCGACGCGGCCACCGCATTCAAGGAAGCGCAGCGCTGCCTGAACTGCGACGTGCAGACGGTGTTCAGCGCCGCGCAATGCATCGAATGCGATGCCTGCGTCGACATCTGCCCCACCGACTGCATCACCTTCACCGCCAACGAAAGCGAAGAAGCGCTGCGCCCGCATCTGCGCGCACCGGCGTTGAACACCACCCAACCGCTGTACGTGGCTGCCGGCCTGAAGACCGGCCGCGTGATGGTCAAGGATGAAGACGTCTGCCTGCATTGCGGCATGTGCGCCGAGCGCTGCCCGACGGGCGCCTGGGACATGCAGAAGTTCCTGCTGCAGCAGACTCATGCCGGCGCGGGTTGCCGGTCAGCGCAAAGGAAAGCCGCCTGATGAATCGGATCGAAGCCGTCAACGATTTCGTTGTCAAGTTCGCGAACGTCAATGGGTCGGGCTCCGCCTCGGCCAACGAACTGTTCGCCAAGGCCTGTATGCGCATGGGCGTGCCGGTCAGCCCGCGCAACATTTTCCCGTCGAACATCCAGGGTTTGCCGACCTGGTATGAAGTACGCATCACCGAGCAGGGCTGGCTGGGCCGGCGCGGCGGCGTCGACCTGATGGTCGCGATGAATCCGCAGACCTGGGACCGCGACGTCGCCGAGATCGAGCCCGGCGGCTACCTGTTCTACGACAATACCAAGCCGCTGCCGCCGTCGAAGTTCCGCCCCGACGTGCATGCCATCGGCGTGCCGCTCACCGAGATGTGCAATGCCGCCTACAGCGACCCGCGCGAGCGGCAGTTGTTGAAGAACATCATGTACGTCGGCGCGCTGGCGGCCATGCTCGGCCTCGACCCCGAGGCGGTCGCGCAACTGGTCGGCGAGCAGTACAAGGGCAAGGAAAAACTGCTCACCCCCAACCTGGACGCATTCCGCAAGGGCTATCGCTACGCCACCGAGCATCTCGACGATGCGCTCGGCCTGCGCATGCGGCGTGCTGCCAACGTCGGCGACCGCATCTTCATCGACGGCAATTCAGCGGCGGCGCTGGGCTGCGTCTACGGCGGCGCCACCGTCTGCGCCTGGTACCCGATCACGCCGTCGTCGTCGGTGGCCGAAGCGTTCCAGAAATACTGTTCGCGCCTGCGCGTCGACAAGGAAACCGGCGAGCAGCGCTACGCGATCGTGCAGGCCGAAGACGAGCTGGCCTCGATCGGCATGGTGGTGGGCGCCGGCTGGAACGGCGCGCGCGCGTTCACCGCCACCTCAGGGCCCGGCATCTCGCTGATGACCGAATTCATCGGACTGGCCTACTTCGCCGAGATTCCGGTCACGCTGATCAACGTGCAGCGCGGCGGCCCTTCCACCGGCATGCCGACGCGCACGCAGCAGGCCGACCTGCTGGCCTGCGCCTACGCTTCGCACGGCGACACCAAGCACGTACTGCTGTTCCCCGAAGACCCGCACGAGTGCTTCGAGTTCGCCGCCACCGCGCTCGACCTCGCCGACCGCTTGCAGACGCCGGTATTCGTGATGACCGATCTGGACATCGGCATGAACCAGCGGCTGTGCAAGCCCTTCGAATGGTCCGACGAGCGCCGCTATGATCGCGGCAAGCTGATGACGCGCGAGATGCTTGACACCGGCCGCGACTTCGGCCGCTATCTCGACGTCGACGGCGACGGCATCCCGTTCCGCACGCTGCCCGGCACGCACCCGACGCGCGGCAGCTACTTCACGCGCGGCACGACCAAGGATCGCTACGCGCGCTATTCCGAGGCCGGCCCCGACTACGTCGACAACGTGCAGCGCCTGCTGCGCAAGTTCGACACCGCGCGCAAGCTGGTGCCGCCGGCGATCGAGCGGCGCGCCGGCCAGCCCACCGAGTTCGGCGTGCTGTATTTCGGCTCGACCAGCCCGGCGATGGATGAAGCGGTGCACGGATTGACCGAACGCGGCGTGGCCATCGATACGCTGCGCATTCGCGCCTTCCCGTTCGGCGACGAGGTGGAACGCTTCATCGAGTCGCACGCCACGGTATTCGTGGTCGAGCAGAACCGCGACGCGCAGATGCGTTCGATGCTGGTCAACGAACTGGGCGCCGATCCGGCGCGATTGGTGCCGATCCTGCACTACGACGGCACGCCGATCACGGCGCGCTTCATCACCGACTCGATCGCCGAACGCGCGCAAGGGGCCAACGTCAAGCCGCTCAAGCGCGACAAAGTCGCCTAGCCGCGCCGTCCATCCTTGCAACGATCAAGCATTTGCCATGACTTATCTAGCCAAACCCCTGCTGCATCACCCGTCACTGCCGACCAACGCGCTCGGCTACACGCGGCGCGACTACGAAGGCAAGATCTCGACGCTGTGCGCCGGCTGCGGCCACGATTCGATTTCGGCGGCGATCATCCAGGCCTGCTGGGAACTCGCCATCGAACCGCATCGCGTGGCCAAGCTGTCGGGCATCGGCTGTTCGTCGAAAACCCCCGACTACTTCCTGGGCAACTCGCACGGCTTCAACTCGGTGCACGGCCGCATGCCCTCGGTGCTGACCGGCGCAGCACTGGCCAACCGCGACCTGATCTACCTCGGTGTTTCCGGCGACGGCGATTCGGCCTCGATCGGGCTGGGCCAGTTCGCGCACGTGATGCGCCGCGGCGTGAACATGACCTATATCGTCGAGAACAACGGCGTCTACGGGCTGACCAAGGGCCAGTTCTCGGCCACCGCCGATCAGGGCTCGAAATCCAAGCGCGGCGTGGTCAACAGCGATTCGCCGATCGACCTGGTGTCGCTGGCGCTGCAACTGGGCGCCACCTACGTCGGCCGCGGTTTCTCGGGCGACAAGGCGCAGCTCGTGCCGCTGATCAAGGGCGCGCTGATGCATGGCGGCGCCGCGTTCATCGACGTCGTCAGCCCCTGTGTGGCGTTCAACAACCATCCGGGCAGCACCAAGAGCTACGACTACGTGCGCGAGCACAACGAGGCCGTCAGCCGCATCGACTTCATGCCGGTGCGCAGCGAGATCACTGCCGACTACCCGGCCGGCAGCGTGGTCGACATCGCGCAGCACGACGGCAGCACGCTGCGGCTACGCAAGCTGGCCGACGACTTCGACCCCACCGACCGCATCGCCACGATGAACCACGTGATGGCGCACCAGGCGCGCGGCGAAATCGTCACCGGGCTGCTGTATGTCGATGCGCAGGCCGCCGACCTGCATGCGCACCTGAACACCCCGCGCGCGCCGCTGAACCAGCTCGACGAAACGACGCTGTCGCCGGGAGCGGCTGCGCTGCAGCGGATCAATATGTCGTTGCGCTAGCGGCTGCTGGCAGGAAACCGGCGCCGGCGCGCCGTGGGTGTGCCCGCATCGGCATGCCCGCGGCAGCCAAAGTGCCCGCGGCTCACCGCGAATGACGCGGCACGGCCAATATCTTTACCCGGCCTCTGCGCCCCGCAATGGCCGCCGTGAGCGCCGCCCGCAGCGCGAGCAGCCAGGCCTCGGCATAGGCCGCCAACCAGGCGCGATGCCCGGTCATCGCCTGCCGATGCAGCAGCGCCGAGCGGCGCGCGTAGTACTGCAGGTCGATCGATCCGTCGGCACGGCGGGTGATGATTTCGTCGGTCGAAGACATGGCTGATCTCCTGCTCGTTTGATGAACGCAGCGTAGCCCTGCCCCGGCGCTTGCGATCGAGCGCCGCCTTGCCGTTCCCTTGTCTTTCGCCTGCTTTTTGCATGCCTTCGTCCAGCATCCGCGTGCCGGCCACCAGCGGGACAGCAAAATGGCGGTTCCGGCGTGCCCGGCCTTATGGTAGAAAACCGCATGCGTTACCGTTTCGGTCGACACGAACTGCTGGTCGGAACCCGCGAATTGCTGGCCGACGGGCAGCCGTGCGCGGTCGAACCGCAGGTGTTCGACCTGCTGCTGCACCTGATCGACAAACGCGAACGCGTCGTCACGCAAGACGAGCTGGTTGCGGCGATCTGGAACGGGCGCATCGTTTCCGATTCGGCAATCAGCGCACGCATCAGTGCCGCCCGTGCGGCGATCGGCGACGATGGCACACGCCAGCAATGGATCAAGACGGTACCGCGACGCGGCTTTCGCTTCGTCGGCGAGGTTCAGGTTCTGTCCGCCTCGCCTTCGTCCCAAGTGCCTGCCGGCATCAAGCCGCCGCGAGAAGAAACGCCGTCACGCGAAGGGGCACCATCACGCCACGCCGATCGCCAGCGCGTGGCCTTTTGCCGCTCGGCCGATGGCACGCGCATCGCCTATGCCGTCAGCGGCAAAAACGACGGCTACCCATTGATCAGGGCCGGACACTGGCTGACGCACCTGGAACACGATTGGGCCAGCCCGATCTGGCGGCCCCTGCTCGACTGCTTCGATCAGCGCTTTCGGCTGATCCGCTACGATCAGCGCGGCAACGGCTTGTCCGACTGGGACAGCGCTGATTTCTCGCTCGACCGCTTCGTCGAAGACCTCGAAGCCGTCGTCGCGGCCGCCGGCGTCGAGCGCTTCGCGCTGTACGGCACCTCGCAAGGCGCGCCGATCGCGATCGCTTATGCTCACCGGCATCCGCAGCGCGTCAGCCACCTGGTATTGCAAGGCGGCTACGAGAAGGGCCGACTGCTGCGTGACGCCGAAGGCGAACGCGCGCAGGGCGAAGCGATCCTGACGCTGATCCGCCACGGCTGGGGCAAACCCGGCAGCGCCTTCATTCGCGCGTTTGCGTCGATGTTCGTGCCCACGGCCGATCGCGAACAGATCGATTCACTGGTCGACCTGCAACGGCTCACCACGTCGCCGGAAAATGCGGCCAGGCTGCGCGCTGCCGTCGATCATTTCGACGTCAGCGGCCTGGTCGGGCAGATCAGCGTGCCGACCCTGGTCATCCACTGCCGCGACGACGGCATCCAGCCGCTCGAACAGGGGCGCCAATTGGCGGCGCGGATTGCGCATGCCGAATTCCTGATGCTCGACAGCGCCAATCACGTCCTGCTGGCGAACGAGCCGGCGGCAGCGACGCTGTTCCATGAACTCGATCGTTTCATCCTCAGCGCGCACGAGTAACAGCCACGCACGAGCGTCCCACCCGAGCTCCCTCACCTAATAAGCGCAGGTTATTTGCTGACAACCAAGCTGTCATTGGCATACGTCAGCATCAGGGCCTATGTTCCGATTGTGCGCTGCGGCGCGCATAATTTTTTGCTTGCCCATCGGCATTCAGGCAGCCCATCGCTGCTGATGCGGCATTTCCGATGCGGCATTCGTGCTCGCGAAACATCAGGAGGTTCCACCATGTCCTTGCGCATCAACGATATCGCCCCCAACTTCACTGCCGAAACCACCCAAGGCAAGATCGATTTTCATCAGTGGATCGGCAACGATTGGGCGATCCTGTTCTCGCACCCGAAAGATTTCACGCCGGTCTGCACCACCGAACTAGGCTACATGGCCAGTCTGGAACCCGAGTTCGCCAAACGCAACACCAAGCTGATCGGATTGAGCATCGACCCGGTCGACAGCCATTCCAAATGGGTCAAGGACATTGAAGACGTGCAGGGTTGCACCGTCAACTATCCGATGATCGGCGATCATGATCTCAAGGTAGCCAAGCTCTACAACATGCTGCCGGCCGAAGAGCCCGGCACCTCGGAAGGCCGCACTGCAGCCACCAATGCCACGGTGCGCTCGGTGTTCATCATCGGCCCCGACAAGCGCATCAAGCTGATGCTGACTTATCCAATGAGCGCTGGCCGCAACTTCGATGAAATTCTGCGCGTGCTCGATGCGATCCAGCTCACCACCGCGCACAAGGTGGCCACGCCCGTGAACTGGAAGCGCGGCGATGACGTGATCATCGCGCCGGCCGTTTCCGATGAGGAAGCCAAGGCGATCTATCCCGAGGGATGGAAGACGCTGAAGCCTTATCTGCGGTTGGTGCGCCAGCCACGCTGAAGGCCTGGACCGGGGCATGCGTGCAGCGCGCGCATGGCCGGGCGCGAGATGCCCCGCCGCGACTAGGCGATCTTCGCGCCGCGCTCGGCCAGCAGCTCGCGCAGCACCGAGCGGTGGCAGTGTTGCTCGTTTTCGCAGTAACAGCCGACCGAGAAATTGGTGTGCTGCGACAGCGCGGCCAGCAGGTCGAGCGAATGGCTGTTCTCAGGGCTGGCCATCTCGCTGCGATAGTGCCTGCCGAAAGCGACCCAGTCGTGCTCGGTGCGAGCCTGCTGCGCCTGCTTGACCAGTTCGGCGCTGGGTGCCAGGTTCGGATACCAGACGTCGTACCAGTTGCCCGACGCGTACTCGCTCTTGCGCACGCCGCGCGGCGGCCGGCGCACGGTGCCGATACGCAGCCCTTCGCCGGCGGCGCGCTCGGTGCCCAGACGAACGATTCTCACGCCCATCGCAACAAACCTCCATGAATTACGGCGCGGCCAGCCACGGCGCGGCCAGCTACGGCGCGGCCACGCGGCACGCCGGCGCCGTCTTGCTCAAGCCAGTACACGCAGCAGCCAACGGTTCAGATCGGCGATTTCCTGCGGGCACACCGAGTGCGGCATCGGGTAGTCGTGCCAATCGACATCGTAGCCCATGGCACGCAAGGCATCGCGCGAGGCCTCGGCACGGTCGATCGTCACCATCGGATCGGCGCGGCCATGCGCCATGAAGATCGGCGTCAGGCGATTGGCATCGCTGCATTCGGCCGGCAGCGTCGTTGCCAGCGGCAGATACCCCGATAAACCCACCAGCGCGCCGAGCCGATCGCGATAGCGCAGTCCGGTCTGCAGCGTCATCGCGCAGCCTTGCGAAAACCCCATCAGCACGATGCGCTCCGGCGCGATACCGCGATTGCGTTCACGCTCGATCAGCGCCTCGATGTCGGCCTGCGACTGGCGTAGCCCGACTTCGTCTTCGCGGCGTACCAGGTTGGTGCCGATGATGTCGTACCAGGCGCGCATCCGGTAGCCGTTATTGATGGTGACCGGGCGCACCGGCGCATGCGGCAGCAGATAGCGCACCGCGCCCAGCGGCGACAGATCGAGCGCTTCGCATACCGGCACGAAGTCGTTGCCGTCGGCGCCCAGGCCGTGCAGCACGATCAGCGTATGAGTCGGCGCGGGGCCGGTTTCGATTTCGATCGCATCAAGGGAATCGGACACGGCGGATTTCTTTCGTTCGTAATTTTCGTTCGGAATTCAAGCTTGCGGCTTGGCGCGCAGATCCTGCAGCAGCTCGCCGCCGCGCAGCGCTTCGGCTTCGTGCTCGGCCTCGTACCAGGGTTCGGCCAGCGCCTCGCGCTGCCATTGGCCCAAGGCGCCGGTGTCGAGCAGCCGCCGCGCATAGGCCGCCGCGCTTTCGTCGAGCGCGAGCCCGTAGGTCTGCACGCGGAACGCCACCGGCGCGAAGAACGCATCGACCGCGGTGAATGCGGGCCCGGCCAGGAACGGCCCGCCGAAGCGCTGCAGACCGTTTCGCCACAACTCGCCGATGCGGTTCACGTCGCGCGCCAGCGGCGGCGGCATCTCGCGCAGCCGCACGCGCAATCCGCAATTCATCGTGCAGCGCTCGCGCAACGCGGTAAAGCCCGAATGCATCTCGGCCGCCGCACAGCGCGCCCAGGCGCGCGCCTGGGCATCAGCCGGCCACACACCGGCATGACGCTCGGCCAGGTACTCGACGATGGCCAGCGAATCCCAGACCACGGTATCGCCGTCGAGCAGGCACGGCACCTTGCCGCTGGGCGCAAAGGCGCGAAACTCGGCCCAGTTGTCCAGGCTGGAGAACGGCACCAGGCGCTCCTCGAACGGGATCGACAGCTCGCGCATCAGTGACCACGGCCGCAGCGACCACGACGAATAGTTCTTGTTGGCGATATACAGCGTGTACATAAGTTGCTCCCGGACAGGCCGTGCCGCTGCGGCAAGCGCAGCAGACTCCGACGATACACCGTCACGCCGCGAGCAGCCGCAAAACCTCTCACCATCTGCGCTATGCTGCAAGCAAACGATGCGCAAGGAGACGATCTTGAACGCCGCACCCTCGAGTGCTTCATCGTTGGCGGCCGCGCTGCTGGCCGCCGCGCTGGCTGCCGCTTGTTCCGCGCCCCCATCGGCCACGTCACCACAGGCTTCCGTCGCCGCAGCACCACAGACCTCGCGCGAGGCGCCGCCGCAAGCGGCCCCCTGCCCCGCCGACGTGCCGGCCGGCGCGCGTTGCCTGCGCGGCCGCGATTCGGCGGGTGCGCCTTATCTGATCGTGGTGCCCGAGCGCTGGAACCAGGTGCTGGTGGTGCACGCGCACGGCGGGCCCGCGCTCGGTGAACCCAAGACCGAACGCGCCGACGAAGACATCAAGCGCTGGGCGATCACGGTGCGAGCCGGCTATGCCTGGGCCGGCTCGGTGTTCCGCCAGGGCGGCGTGGCCGTGCGTTCGGCCGCCGAAGACACCGAGCGCGTGCGCCGCATCTTCGTCGAGCACGTGGCGGTGCCGCGCCGCACCTTGCTGCACGGCCAGTCATGGGGCGCCAGCGTGGCGGCCAAGGCGGCCGAGATGTATGCGCGCGCCGAACGCGGCGCTTCGCCCTACGATGGCGTGCTGCTGTCTTCCGGCGTGCTCGGCGGCGGCACCCGTTCGTATGATTTCCGGCTCGACCTGCGCGTGATCTATCAGTACCTGTGCGGCAACCACCCGCGCGCCGACGAACCGCAATATCCGCTGTGGCAGGGCCTGCCGGCCGATAGCAAGCTGACCCGCAACGAACTGGCCGCGCGCGTCAACCAGTGCCTGGGCGTGCGCCAGCCGGCCGCCAAGCGCACGCCGGAGCAGGCACGCAAGCTCGATACCATCGTCAAGCTGATCCGCATCCCGGAATCGGCGGTATTGCCGCACCTGAACTGGGCCACCTGGCATTTCCAGGACATTGCCCTGCACCGCACCGGCGGCGGCAATGTGTTCGGCAACGACGGCGTGCGCTACCAGGGTTCGGCCGACGACGCCGCGATCAATCAGGGCGTGCTGCGCTACCGGGCCGATCCGCAGGCCGTGGCACGCTTTGCCTACGATACCGATCCCAGCGGCCAGATCCCGGTGCCGGTGCTGACGGTGCACGGCATCGGCGACGCCACCGCTTTCATCGAACTGGATTCGGCATTCAGGCAGACGATGGAACGCGCCGGCACCGCCGATCATCTGGTGCAGACCTTCACGCGCGACGCTTCGCACAGCTACCTGAGCGATCCGGTCTACCCGGCTTTGTTCGAAGCGCTGCTACGCTGGATCGATGCCGGCACCAAGCCGACGCCGGCCGGCATCGCGCAGCGCTGCGAGCAGTTGCAAGCGCAGTTCGGCCCGGGCTGCCGCTTCGACGTCGGCTACCGACCCGCACCGCTGGAAACGCGCGTGGCACCGCGTGGCGGACGCTGAAAAGCGTTGAGAATCGCGGAGCAGAGTGGCGCCGCCAAGCATTCGGCTAGGGCCACGCAACGCCGGTAGCGTCAGCGTCCCAGGCCAATGGCAGCAGCGATTGAATCCGCGCGGCTCAGCGGCCTTTGCTGTTGCGCGTAGACGAGCTGCTCTTCGCCGCCGGTTTCGCTGCGGGCGCCGCCGATTTTGCCACGGGCGACACCGTTTCCTGCGCAGCACCGCGTGCGGGCGTCGCAGCCGAAGCAGCTTCCGGCGCGCCTCCCTGGGGTTGAACCTCTTGAGCACCGCGCACTGCCTGCCCGGCTGGCAGCGCCGATAGCGGCTGGGCTGCCGCCGGTCGCGTGGCCGTGCCGGGCGCAACGCAGCTGATGCTGCCGATGTGGTTGGCGCCATAGATCAACACGCCGCTTTCATTGCGCTCATGCGGCACGCGGTATGGCGTGTACAGATAGCAGAGCACGCCGGTATCCGGATCGACGAACCGCTGAATCGCCGTCTCGGGCAGAGGCCCTGCAAACTGCCGCGACAGCGTCATCGGCGGCAGCACCGGGCTGGCGGCCTGCGCAGGCGGCGGCGCAGCCTGCGGCCCGCCTTGCTGTACGAACGCCGGCTGTGCCCCGGGCATCTGCCCCTGCGCCTGCGCCGGAAACTGCCCCTGCATCGCCCCAGGAAACTGCCCTTGCGCCTGACCAGGGAACTGAGCTTGCGCCTGCCCGGAGAATTGCCCCTGCCCTGGTGCCTGGCTAAACCCTCGGTCAGGCATCATCGGCTGGGTCTGCGCCTGCGCCGTTCCGGCCAGGATCATGGCAGCCGGCAGCAGCACGCGACTGAAAACATTCATCGTGAAAATCTCCGTCGAACCCGCCGAATGGTAAGGCATCGGGGCGAGACAGCGCGCCCGACATCCGGCACGGCAGACGAAGCAGGCCCGCTTGCACGAGCGCCGTGCAAGACAAAATGAAAACGGCGCCGCAACCCATCCGGGCCACGGCGCCGCATTGCGCGGCCGAGCAGTGCCGGCCGCACCCGGCACGCCGCAGTGAAGGCGGCGCGCCTGCGAGCGATCAGCGCTGCGCGATCGGCACCAGTTGGCGCGGCGTGGCGCCGGTGAACAGCTGGCGCGGCCGGCCGATCTTCTGGTCGGGATCGGCAATCATCTCGCCCCACTGCGCGATCCAGCCAACCGTGCGGGCCAGCGCGAAGATGCAGGTGAACATCTCGGTGGGGATGCCCAGCGCCTTCTGCACGATGCCCGAATAGAAGTCGACGTTCGGGTACAGCTTGCGCTGCACGAAGTACTCGTCTTCCAGCGCGATCTGCTCCAGCTTCATCGACAGCGCGAAGATCGGGTCGTCGTGCAGGCCCAGTTCGTTCAGCACTTCGTGGCAGGTTTCGCGCATCAGCTTGGCGCGCGGATCGTAGTTCTTGTAGACGCGATGCCCGAAGCCCATCAGCTTGACGTTCGAGTTCTTGTCCTTGACCTTGGTGATGAACTCGCCGATCTTGGCCACGCCACCCATTTTCTGGATGTCGTCGAGCATCAGCAGGCAAGCCTCATT
>JAFKGG010000355.1:0-1907 GCA_017307915.1 Burkholderiales bacterium
ACATCGACGCGCCGGTGGAGCAGGCATCGCTCACCAAGCTCATGACCGGCTACCTGGTGTTCGACGCGCTGCGCGCCAAGAAGATCACGCTGGAGCAGAAGCTCCCGGTGAGCGAGCGCGCCTGGAAGATGCCGGGCTCGCGCATGTTCATCGACCCGAAGATGCAGATCCCGGTCGACGACCTGCTCAAGGGCATGATCGTGCAGTCCGGCAACGACGCCACCGTGGCATGGGCCGGCGCGAGCGGGACCTTCGAGCTCAACGTCGCCATCCCCGTGATGGGCACCGCCCTCCTCGAGTCGATCCGCCTGCTCTCCAACGCCGTGCGCGTGCTCGCCGACAAGACGATCGACGTCGGCAACTATTGGGCCGACGTGACGCGCGCCACGCTGCGTTTCGTGCTGCCGATCTGCCTGGTCGTGTCGGTGCTGCTCACCTGGCAGGGCGTGCCGGCGACGCTGGCCGCGGGGCCCGTGGCCGCGCCGATCGATGCAGCGGCCGACCTGAAGCAGCAGAAGATTCCGCTCGGCCCGGTGGCGCCGATGGTGGCGATCAAGCAGCTCGGCTCCAATGGCGGCGGCTGGTACGGGCCAAACAGCGCGGTGCCGCTGGAAAACCCGACGCCGCTGTCGAATTTCATCGAGACGCTGGCGATTCCTCTCGTTCCCGTGGCCATCGTCTTCATGATCGGCCCCTTCACCGGGCGCCGCAGGTTCGGCGCGATGGTGTTCGGGACCATGTTCGTGATGTCGCTGACTTTGAGCCTCGGCGCGCTATGGACCGAAGGCCACTCGGGCGTGGCCCTCGATCTGGCGCTGATGGAAGGCAAGGAGGTTCGCCTCGGGGCCGACGCGTCGGCGCTATGGGCCACGCTCACCACGCAGGTCAACAACGGCTCCGTCAACAGCATGCTGGATTCGACCGCGCCGCTGACGGGCATGATCGCCATGACCGGCATGCTGATCAATGCGATCTGGGGCGGCGTGGGTTGCGGATTGGCGCAGTTCATCGTGTATCTGCTGCTCGCCGTGTTCATCTGCGGCCTGATGACCGGCCGCACGCCCGAACTGTTCGGCCGCAAGATCGAAGCGCCCGAGGTGCGCCTGCTGGCCGTACTGGTGCTGCTGCAGCCGCTGGTGATTCTCGGATTCACGGCGGCGGCGCTGATTGTTCCCGGCGTGGCCGGAAACTCCAATCCGGCTTTCCACGGCATCAGCCAGGTGTTCTACGAGTACACATCGGCCTTTGCCAATAACGGTTCGGGTTTCGAGGGCCTGGGCGATGCGACGATCTGGTGGAACGTGACCTGCAGCATCGTGCTGGCGGCGGGGCGTTATCCGGCGCTGGTCATTCCGCTGGCGATCGCCGCGATGCTGGCGCGCAAGCGCCGTGCACCCGAGACCTCGGGCAGCCTGCAGATCGAGACGCCGACCTTTGCGCTGACCTTGATCGGCATCATCGTCATTCTGGCCTTGCTGCAGTTCATGCCCGTGCTGGTGCTCGGCCCGGTAGCCGACCACCTCGCCCTGACTTCGTTGCTGGCACGCTGAGGGAGCGCCAAGTGAACATCTCGACTTCTGTGAAACATGGGGACCCGCGTGCCGACGTCGGCGGACATGGCATGGGGGCGGCGCTGATCGATTCGTTCGTCAAGCTGGCGCCCTGGCACATCGTCAAGAATCCGGTGATGGCGGTGGTCTGGATCGGAACGCTGATCACCGCCATCGCCGCCCTGGCCGGCTGTACGACGCCGGGCTTCGGCTGGGCAGTGACGCTGATTCTGTTCTTCACCGTCGTGTTCGCCAATTTTTCCGATGCGCTGGCCGAGTCGCGCGGCCGCGGGCAGGCCGGCTTCCTGCGGCGTGCGCGCAAGGATCTGGTCGCGCGGCGGCTCGACGCCGGCGGCA
>JAFKGG010000355.1:2011-3905 GCA_017307915.1 Burkholderiales bacterium
CGAATCGGCACCGGCGCTCAGGGAAGCGGGCACGGACCGCTCGGGCGTGATCGGCGGCACCAAGGTGCTTTCCGATCGCATCATCGTGCAGGTGACGGCCGAGCCGGGTAACAGCTTCCTCGATCGCATGATCGCCCTGGTCGAGGGTTCGAACCGCCAGAAGACACCCAACGAGATCGCGCTCGGCACGCTGCTGACGGTGATGACGATCAGCTTCACGATCGTCGTCGTAACGCTGTTCTTCATCGGCGGGTTTGTCGGCGTCCAGATCGACGTGGTGCTGTCGATCGCGCTGCTGGTCTGCCTGATCCCGACCACCATCGGTGGGCTGCTGCCGGCGATCGGCATCGCTGGCATGAACCGTGCGCTCAAGGCCAATGTGCTGGCCAAGTCGGGCAAGGCGGTCGAGGTGGCCGGCGACGTCGACGTGCTGCTGCTCGACAAGACCGGCACCATCACGCACGGCGATCGGCAGGCGACGGCATTGCACCCCTTGGCCGGCGTGGAGAGCGGGCAACTACGCCAGGCGGCCTTGCTGGCCTCGCTGGCCGACCCGACGCCGGAAGGCAAATCGATCGTCAAGCTGGCACGCGACAAGGGCGAGACCATCGGCGAGCCTGAGATCGAGCGCCTGGTGCCTTTCTCGGCGCAGACGCGTATGTCGGGCGTCGATCTGGCGGGTCAGCGCATCATCCGCAAGGGGGCTCTGGATGCCATCGCCAGGCACGTGCAGGCGTTGGGCGGCCGCGTGCCCGGCGGCCTCGAAGAGCGCGTGGCGGAGGTGGCGCGCAACGGCGCCACGCCGCTGGTCGTCAGCGACGGCAACCGGGTGCTGGGCGTCGTCGAGTTGTCGGACGTGATCAAGCACGGCATCAAGGATCGGTTCGCCCGCCTGCGCGAGATGGGCGTGAAGACGGTGATGATCACCGGCGACAACAAGCTGACCGCGGCCAGCATTGCCGCGCAGGCCGGCGTCGACGACTATCTTGCCGAGGCCAGCCCCGAAGACAAGCTAGCGCGCATCCGCGCCGAGCAGGCCGGCGGCAGGCTGGTGGCGATGGTCGGCGACGGCACCAATGATGCGCCGGCGCTGGCCCAGGCCGACGTGGGGCTGGCGATGAACTCCGGCACGCAGGCGGCAAAGGAGGCCGGCAACATGGTCGATCTGGACTCGGACCCGACCAAGCTGCTGGCCGTGGTGGAGATCGGCAAGCAGCAACTGATCACGCGCGGCGCGCTGACGACCTTCTCGCTGGCCAACGACGTGTCGAAGTACTTCGCTATCCTGCCCGCGCTGTTTGCGGCGGCGATTCCGCAGATGGCCGTGCTCAACGTGATGAACTTGTCGACGCCTTCCAGCGCGGTGCTGTCGGCGCTGGTCTTCAACGCCGTCATCATTCCGCTGCTGATTCCGCTGGCGCTGCGCGGCGTGCGCTTCAAGCCGGCGAGCGCGACCGGCCTGCTGCGCAACAACATGCTGATCTATGGCGTGGGCGGCGTGTTGCTGCCGTTCGTGGGGATCAAGCTCATCGACCTCGTGCTGTCGGCGCTGTTCTTCGTTTGAGGACTCAATCACATGACCACCCTGGATACGGCCGCTTCCGGCCCGGTTTCTTCCGCACCCGCCGCGATCGTCGACAAGGGATTGCTGCGCGGTTCGATCGGTCTGGCCATCGTCAGCCTGGCGGGCTTCGGCTTTCTGTATTGCCTGGCCGGCGTCGGGCTCGGGCAGGCGCTGTTTCCCGATGCGGCCAACGGCAGCCTGGTCGAACGTAACGGCAGGCTGGTGGGCTCGTCGCTGGTGGCGCAGCCGTTTGCGAGCGAGCGCTATTTTCAGCCGCGCCCATCGGCTGCCAACTACGATCCGATGGCCCTGGCCGGCAGCAACCTGGCG
>JAFKGG010000356.1 GCA_017307915.1 Burkholderiales bacterium
GGAGGCCGTCAACTTCGAGCTGGCCGACGGCGTGCTCGCCTTCGATCGCTGACGCCATGTCGAGCGCCACCGCCTCATCGTCGCACGCGCGGCCTGCCGCAACGGCCTCCAGCTCGCCGCGGCTGACTCGCTGGCTTGCGCTGAGCCCCGGGCTCGCACTGATCGTGGGGCTGATGGTGGTGCCGCTGTCGAGCATGCTGTTGATCAGCTTCAGGCCCGAGAGCTTCGGCCAGATCCTGCCCGAGTTCACGCTGGCCAACTACATCGGCCTGCTCACTGATCCGAGCCGCCTGGCGCTGTTCGGCTATACCTTCGGCATTGCCGCGCTGGTCACGCTGCTGTGCGCCGTGCTCGGCCTGCCGGTGGCAGCCATGATCGCGCGCGCACCGGCGCGCTGGCGCGGCCTGCTGTATTTCGTGGTGGCCGCGCCGCTGCTGGTCAACACGGTGGTGCGCAGCTACGGCTGGCTGCTGATCCTGGGCCGCAAGGGCCTGCTGAATACGCTGCTGATCGAAGGCGGCCTGATCGACTCGCCGCTGGCGCTCAGCGGCAACATGATCGGGCTGGTGATCGGCGCGACGCAGGTGTTCCTGCCGTTCATGATTCTGTCGCTGGCCACCTCGCTGCTGGCGATCGATCGCCGCCTGCTGGAATCGGCCGACGTGCTCGGCGCCGGTCCGGTGCGGGCATTCATGACCGTGACGCTGCCGCTGGCCGTGCCGGGGCTGATCGCCGGCTCGGTGCTGGTGTTCAGCCTGATGCTGGGCGCGTTCGTGACGCCGCTGATCCTCGGCGGCACAGCGGTGAAATATCTATCGGTGGCCGTCTATACCGATGCGCTGGTGCTGTTCAACCTGCCGCGCGCCACTGCCTTGTCGCTGCTGTTGATGGTGGCAGTGCTGTTCGTCTACTTCGTGCAGAAGCGGCTGACGCGCCGCGCCGAGGAGGCGCTCACATGAACTCGCAACGCGCCTGGCGCCTGGCCAGCGACACGATGGCTGGGTTGGTCTTCATCCTGCTGATGCTGCCGCTGATCGTGGTGGTGGTGTTCAGTTTTGGCGAGCGTTCGTTCTTCACGATTCCGCCGTCGGGCTTCTCGTTGAAGTGGTATCGGGCAGCGTGGGAGTCGCAGCTGTTTCTCGTGCCGGCGCTGCGCAGCCTGGTGCTGGCGGCGTTGGCCACTGCCTTGGCGGCGCTGCTGGCCGTGCCGGCGGCGCTCGCTCTACGCCGCATGCGCCCCGGCCTGCTGCGCAGTCTGATCGAGTTCGCATTCCTGTCGCCGCTGATCGTGCCGGCGCTGATCATCGGCATCGCGCTGCTGTACAGCTTCAACCGGCTGCGGCTGCTCGACACCTTCACCGCGCTGGTGGCGGCGCACACGCTGATCGTGTTTCCGTTCATGCTGCGCTCGGTATTGACCAGCGTGCTGGGCCTGCGCGAATCGCTGCTGGAAGCTTCCGAGGTGCTCGGCGCCAGCCCCACTTACACGCTGCGCCATGTGGTGCTGCCGGGCATCGTGCCGGGCATCGTTTCGGGCGCGATCTTTGCCGTCATCGTGTCGCTCGACCAGTTCACCGTCAGCCTGTTCGTGACGCAGTCCGAGCAGATCGTGCTGCCGGTTGCCATCTACAAGTATCTGTTCGACGTCAATGATCCGGTTGCCGCCGCCGTGTCCACGGTGCTGGTCGTGGTCGGCCTGCTGGCGGCTTTCATCATCGACCGGCTGGGCTGGCTGCGGCATCTGTCCGGCGGCGGCGCCTAGCGCGTTACTCGTCACGTCTGCGTCACGTTTTCATCATTCACCGTACGACCTCAGGAAGCCAACATGAACGCTCGAATCTCCCGCCGCCGGCTGATCACCGCCGCCGCAGCGTGACAGCGAAACCTTTCCGTTTGCGTCAGAAGC
>JAFKGG010000514.1 GCA_017307915.1 Burkholderiales bacterium
GATGTCGAGGCGAAGCTGGCAAAGATCAACGATGCGATCGTGGGTCTTGAAGAGAAGCAGTCCAAGATCATCGACGAGATCAAGCTCGCGAATCGGCCCGGCAACGGCGGTGACAACACCGCACGTGAGGTCGAACTGAAGTCGTTTCGATCCTACCCTGGGGCACGGTGCCGGCTCGCGAGCGCAGACGAGCTCGAGTCGTACAAGTCCGCGTTCGGCACCTTCGTTCGCAAGCAGGGGATTATCGATCTTCTGTCGGACGAAGAGCGGAAGTCGATGCAAACGGGCATCGACACCGACGGCGGATACCTGATGCCACCGGCGGTCGTGAACAGTGTCGTCAAGCGCTTGGAGAATGAGTCCGTCATTCGGTCGCTGGCGTCGCAAGTGACCATTTCGACGATGGCGATCGAGGGCCTGGTGGATCGAGGGCGAGCGGTGGCTGGATGGACGGGCGAAACGCAGGCGCGCCCGAAGACCGCTACCCCCGAGGTGGGTAAGGACCGCATCGTCGCGGAAGAGATGTACGCGTACCCCGATACCACGCAGACGCTTCTCGAGGATGCGGCGATCGATATCGAGGCATGGCTGGCGGATAAGGTCGCTGACGCCTTCCTTGAACTCGAATCGGACGCCTTCATCAACGGTAGCGGTGTGGTGAAGCCCAAAGGGCTGTTCGCGTATGGAACTGCGGCCACTGGCGACAAAACGCGCCCCTGGGGCACCTTCCAGCACGTCGCAACGGGTCAGAACGGCGACTTCGCGTCGAGCGATCCCGCCGACAAGCTTATCGAGCTGTCGATGGCGCCAAAGACGGGGTATCTGGCGAACGCACGCTGGCTGATGAATCGCTCGGTGCTTCTGAAGATTCGGCAGTTCAAGGATGGGACGACGGACCAGTACCTGCTGCAGCCCGGTATTCAGGCGGGCACCCCGCCGACGCTGCTGGGATACCCGATCTCTCTTGATGAGAACGTGCCGACGTTGGGCACGGGATCGCTTTCGCTGGCGTTCGGGGATTTCCGGCGTGCGTACATGGTGGTGGACCGCCTCGGCATGACCCTGCTGCGTGACCCCTACACGGACAAGCCGCGGATCGGCCTGTACTTCCGTCGTCGCGTCGGCGGCTCGGCCCGCGATTACGACGCCGTGAAGTTCATGAAGTTCGGCAGCTGATCTGCGGCGCGACCTACATTCTTAGAGGAATCGTCATGAAAGATTTGGCAAGCAATGTCAACCCGAAGCGTGTGATCTCGCCGGTGTCGACGTCGTCCGATAGCGCGGTGGTCGGGCAGATTATCGACCGCGCAGGCTTCGATTCACTGACCTACGTCATTGCCGCGGGTTCGATCGGGGACGCGGACGTTACGTTCGCTGTGCTGCTCGAAGAGAGCGACGCATCGAACATGGACGGCGCTTCGGCGGTCGACGACAAGGATCTCATCGGCACCGAGGCGCTGGCCGCGTTCAAGTTCGATAGCGACGACCAGGTCCGAAAGCTCGGCTACGTGGGTAGCAAGCGCTATACGCGCCTGACGATCACGCCCGCCGGAAACTCGGGCACGCCGAGCGCGGCGCTGCTTAGCGCGGTGGCTATCCTCGGGCATCCCGCATTGGCGCCGACGGCGAACCCGCCCGCCTAATCATCCTGAGCGCTCGAACGAGCCCCGCTCCGGCGGGGCTTTTCAATTTCTGGAGCTGAATCGATGAAAGAGAAAGCGAAGGCGGGCGCCGCCGCGTCCGCCGGCCTGGTCGCGCGGAGCGGCGTAACCGAAGCGGCGCACGCCACGGGGCGTTACTCGATCGAGTGCCGCGCCGCCGATGGCACGCTGCGTTGGCGCGAGGATCTGCGCAATCTGGTCACGACCGCCGGCAAGAACGATGCGCTCGACAAGTACCTCGCCGGTTCGTCGTACACCGCGGCGTTCTACGTGGGCCTGATCAACGAATCCGGGTACACCGGCGTGAACGCGGCCGACACGATGTCGTCGCATAGCGGCTGGACCGAGTTCGCCGCCTACAGCCAGTCGAACCGGCCGGCGGCGGCGTTCAGCGCGGCGTCGAGCGGCAGCAAGAGCACGTCGGCGGCGGCCTCGTACACGATCAACGGCAGTGGCACGGTCAAGGGCGCGTTCCTCGCGACGGACAACACGAAGAGCGGCACGACCGGCGTCCTGTATTCGGCCGGCGCGTTTCCGGCGGATCGTCCGGTGCAGAGCGGCGATACGTTGAACGTCAGCTACACCGCGAGCTTGTGACGTGACGCCGCAAGAGCTGCGCGCCGCCCTCGCGGACGAGATCCGGGATGACCCGGCCGATCTCGGCTACGCCGCATTCGTCAACGACAGCCCTGGCCGCGTTCGGGAGCTGTTGAACGAGCCTGCGCGCGCGGTTATGCCGGCCACACGGTTCGTGACCGCGCTGACGGTGCTGGCCGAGGTCGGCCCCGCAGGCGCGACGGCACTGCGCAACATCGAGCGATTCGCAGGCGCCGAGCCGGCCGAGAACGAGCCGATCGAAATGATCGGGCTGCGCGACTCGGCCTACTTCGCGATGGGGCCCGTGCGCACGACGGGCATCGATATCGGGCACCCCACGACGCAACTTCTGCTCGACGCGCTGGTTGCCATCGCCGTCATCACGCAGGAGCAGGCCGACGGGCTCAAGGGCATGGCTGTGCAGCCCTGCTCGCGCTTCGCGCTGCTGACCGGCCGCATCAATGCGCACGTGGATGAAGAGACGGTACGCGCCGCCATCGCGCTGATCGGGGGCTGAAATGGCCGACGTCAAGATCAAACACGGCAGCGCAACGTCGCTCACGATTAGCGGCCTGAACTCGCTGGCCAGCGGCAGCAATGCGACCAGCAACGAGATCAATGTCACGACGAACGATCCGCTCGATGTGCTCGTCGAGCTGACCATCGACCCGGGCACGACGACGGGCAACAAGCAGGCCGTGGTGTTCGCCGTCTCGACGCTGGACGGCACGAACTACAGCGACGGCACCAACAACGACAACATGCGGCTGTTGGGCACGGTCTCGCTGCCCGACACCAACATCGTGCGTTCGGCGGCGATGAGCGTTGCCGCGGCGTTCGGCGGCACGCTCCCGCCGCGATTCAAGGTCGTCGTGCTAAACGATTCGGGCACGTCGTTCAACAGCAGCGGAAACAGCGCGCAGTACGTCGAAGTGGCGGCCGAGGTCGCATAAGGATGGCGCATATCATCCTGCCGCATCGGTGGCGGCAGCAGCCGCAAGGGCCGGCAGCAATAGACCCGGCGCATCCGCTTGCTCGCGGCCTGACCTGTGCCTATGTTTTGAACAACCGGCTGCCCGCCGACGCCAGCCCGCGCCGTCGGCATTCGGTCTCGACCACCGCATCGGTTGGTAACGGTCCGGCCGGCCGGGGGCTGCTTTTCTCGGGCATGCAGACCCTATGGCTCGCTGACGGAGCGATTCCATCGGGGCTTGCGGGGCCGAAATCGCAAGTGGCATTCGTGCGGTTCGGCGGCGGGGATGCGCGGACTATTTCAATGTCGGCCGCCGGCGAAACCGCTGCGATCCAGTGGCGGCTCCACGGCGGCGATCATCAACTCGTGTTCTCCCAGGTCGACGTGGCCGCGTCCGTAGCGGGCGCGCCTACCGCCGGAAAGGACATCGTTACTTCTTTCTCTTGGGCAATGGGGGCTACCCTCGGGGGCGGCGGCGCGGTTTACAACGAAGGTCGACTGCAGGGCGCCTTCACCCAGACGACGCTCGGCGCCGGGTCGACCGCGAACCCCATGGTTGGGGCGCGAGCATCGGACGGAAATCAAGGCTTCAATGGCCTCATCTACGAGTTCTTGGCCTACGACCGGCTGCTGAGCGCTGGCGAGCATCAAGCGCTGGCAGAGAATCCGTGGCAAATCTTTCGACCGGTGCGGCGCCGGATCTGGGTATCCGGCGGCAGCGCCGGCCAGACCTATAACGAGTCGCTGACCGAAGTCGGTAGCGCCGCCGACGCGCCGACGTCGACCCTGGTGGCGTCGGCAACTCTGTCAGAGGCGGCCAACGCCACTGACGCGCCCGGCAGCACGCAGATCGCGACGGGCGGCATCAGCGAGTCCGCATCGGCAAGCGATGCGGTCAGCGGCGCCCTGGTGGCTGGCGCAGCGCTGACGGAAGCCGCGACCGCATCAGACGCGCCAGGATCGACGATCGTCGCCGGCGCGGGGGTGAGTGAGGCCGCGACCGCGATCGACGCGCCAGCGGCCGACACGCAAGCCGTAGCGGCACTGACGGAAGTCGCGAGCGCAGCGGATGCGCTGTCGACGGTCCTGGTAGCTGCATCGAGCATCACCGAGCTGGCATCGGCGGCCGACGCGCCGGCCAGCACCGCGGTTATGGCGGCGTCAGTGTCGGAGTCGGCATCGGCATCGGATGCGGTGACCGGCGGCATCGGTGCGCAGACGCACGACGTCTCGCTGAGCGAGGCGGCCAGCGCGACGGACGCGCTGAACACCACCGCCGTGCTTGGTGTCGCCATAACCGAGGCGGTGGCCGCCGGCGACTCGACGTCGAGCATCGGCACCTTCGCGCAGGACATCAGCGAGACGGCATCGGCGGCTGATGGCGTCGACGGATCGATCGGCGCGTCGACCTACAACGTGTCGATCAGCGAATCAGCGGTGGCCAGCGACGCGGTGTCAAACACGGCCACCCTGGTAGCGGGGGTCGCCGAAGCGGCCGTCGCAAGCGACAGCCACGGCAACACCGGCATCCTGGTCGCGCAGGCCACCGAAGTGGCGACGGCTGGTGACGCCGTGTCGGCGGTCCTGCACGCGGTTGCTGTGCTGGTCGAATCGGTGCCGGCATCGGATGCCATCAGCGTCGGCGCCGAGCTCGCCGCCGCGCTGCTGGAGGCCGTGACCGCGAGCGATGCCTACGAGGCAACGATCGGCGCTCAGACCTACCACGTCTCCATCACCGAAGCCGCGGCGGCCGCCGACTCGTTCGTGCCGGTGGCCGCCTTCGGCGCACGCCGGCCCGATTGGCGCGGCGCCGTGAGCGCTGGTGCTGGTCGCCCGGCCGCCATCCAGACCCAGCGCCGCCCCGCTTCCCGAGGCTGAGCATGCCGACCCCGAAAGTGATCACTCCGCCGGTTGCGGAGCCGGTGACGCTCGCCCAGATGCGGCAGCACCTGCGCGACGACCCGGATCTGCCGACCGACGCGGCCGAGGATGTCGACCTGGGCAGCAAGATCAGCGCCGCGCGCGAGATGCTGGAGCACCGCATCGGCCGGGCGATCGGTGACCAGGTGCTGGAGATCGCGATCGACGCCTTCCCGGCCGACGGCGTGAAGCTGCCGATGCCGCCGGCGCGCGCAATCGTCGCGGTCGAATACGTCGACGGTGATGGCGCGCTTCAGACGCTTGATCCGCTCGGATACTGGCTCGACGACTGGCAGTCGCCTGCGTGGCTGCTGCCGGCCGTGGGCGCGACCTGGCCGGCCACGCGCCAGCAGGCCAACTCGGTTCGGGTGCGCTACCGAGCGGGCTACACCACGTGCCCGGCGCCGCTGGTCGAGTGGATCAAGTTGACCGTGGGCTCGATGTACCTGAACCGCGAGGGCGAGATCATCGCGCCGCGCGCTTCCTTGCAGGCCAAGTTCGAGTTCGTCGAGCGGCTGGTTGATCGCTATCGGGTGTACGACTGATGTACGCCGGATCGATGCGCGACCGAGTGCGGATCGAGCGCCCGCTGGTGGGCAAAGACGAGCACGGCGCCCCCGAGGTGTTGGGCTGGCCGCTGGTGGCCGAGGTGTGGGCCGAGGTGTGGGACCACAGCGGTGCAGAGGCGGACCGCGATGGCCAGCGCCAGGAGCGCCGCCGCACGATCGTGTGCATCCGCCACCGCAGCGGCATCGACGCAACGATGCGCATCGTCCACGGCACCCGCCAACTGCAAATCACCGGCATCGCAGAGCGCGAGCGCCGGCAAAAGCTTGAACTGACGTGCGAGGACTTCAATGCGGCAGTTTGAGATCCACGGCCTGGCTGAGCTGAACGCGGCGTTTGATGCACTGCCGGCGGCCGCGCAGCGAGCGCTGTACAAGCGCGCGATGACGCAGGCGATGAATGTGTTCCGCGACGAGGCCCGCGCACGGGCGCCGAAGAAGACGGGGCGGCTGGCCAAGCAGATCAGCAGCAGCCGCAACGCGAAGGGCACCCGAATCACCGGCAAAGTTACGTCGCGTTCCCCGCTGTCGCATCTCATCGAATGGGGCACGAAGGCGCATCAGATCAAGCCGCGTTTGCGCAAGGCCCTGAAGTTCGAAGGCCGGTTTGCCATGTTCGCGCATCCTGGCGCGAAAGCGAAGCCGTTCATGCGCCCGGCGTTCGACACAAAGCAGCGCGAGGCCGTCGAGCGATTCCGTGACGTGGCCGCCGAGGACTTCGTTCTCGAAGTGTTCGAGCTGCCGAAGCCGAGGCGGCGATGAGTGCGGTCAAGGCCGTGCAGTACCTGCTGCGGCAGTCGGTCGATCTATCCGCTCTTGTCGGTGGTCGCATTCATAGCGGCTGGATACCGCAGGACGAGACTATGCCGGCCGTGTTGATCGAAGAGGTCGACGCCGTGCCGGAGGCGTACATCAGTGCGTTCGATCAGCCGCGCGAGTGGTCTACGCGCGTGCAGATCACGGCAATAGCCGGCACATATGCGCGCGTCAAGATCGTGCTGCGGACTATCGAGAGCGTGCTCGCGTACGCATCTGGCGTCTTCGACGGCGTCGAAGTCCGTCACATGTTCCCGGCGCTCGTTGGCCCTGACCAGTACGACTCAACCACCGGCCTGCACGAGCAGCCGATCGATTTCATCGTCACGCACTACCGCTGATCACGCGCGTTGTGCCCGGCCCTTGGGCCATCTGTAGCAACCCATTCCCTGCATTTATTGGAGAGCAGCTATGACTGTGGCATCTGGCGTTTACAAGATCGTCGCGTACAAGGAGGAATCGTCGTACGGCCAGCCCGCCGGCGCGAGTGGCGCGACGCTGATGCGCCGCATCCAGTCGACGCTTGCGGTGACAAAGGAAACCTACGAGTCCGAAGAGATCGAGTCGCACCAGCAGGTCGGCGACATGCGGCACGGCACGCGCCGTGTCGCTGGGACGATTTCAAGCCACATCGCGCCCGGTGCGCATAAGGACTGGTTCGCGGCGCTGTTTCGAAAGGCGTTTGTTGCCACAACCGCGGTCGCGTCGCTGTCGCTCACCATTGCCGCGAGCGGCAGCAATTGGACGATCACCCGCGGCACTGGAAGTTTCATCTCGGATGGACTGAAGATTGGCGATGTCGTGCGCATCACCGCGGGCGCAGTCAATGCAGCCAATCTGAACAAGAATTTGCTGATCACGGCGATGACCGCGACGGTGTTGACTGTCGCGGTGCTGAATCGCAGCGCTCTCGTGGCCGAGGGGCCGATCGCGAGCTGCACAATCACACTGCCGGGCAAGAAGACGATGATGGCCGAGTCGTCGCAAACGGACAAATCGTTCAACGTCGAGCACTGGCACTCTGACATCGGCGAGTCCGAGCTGTATACCGGCCTCAAGCCGCAGAGCGCGTCGTTCAACCTGCCGCCGACCGGTATGACCCGGTTCGAAATGCCGGTGTCCGGATTCGATGTGACGACCGCGCAATCGCGCTATTTCACATCGCCGAGCGCCGCATCAAGCGCGGGCGTGACGGCGGCGGTGAATGGATACCTGCTTGTGGGCGGTACTCAATTGGTCGCCGCCACGGGCATGACGATCGAAGCCAGCGGCAACGTTACCGGCGACGCAGTGGTCGGCGAGAACCGCATTCCGTCGCAGGACTTGGGCCGCATGCGCGCAAATGGGCAGCTCACCGTGAAGTTCGACAGCGTGGCGCTACGTGATGCGTTCATCGGCGAAACCGAGGTTTCCATCGTGATGATCCTCACGACCTCGAATGCCGCCGCCGCTGACTTCATCACGTTCGTCATGCCTCGGGTCAAGCTCGGCGGGGCAAACAAGGATGACGGCGAGAAAGCGCTCATCCAGACGACCCCCTACGTCGCGCTGTTCAACGCCGCAGGCGGGTCGGGCACGTCGAGCGACAAAACAACCCTCTCTATGCAAGACAGCCTCGCCTAACCACAGGAGCAATGTAGTGACGAAAAAAGCGGAATCGCCGCAGCGCATCGACCTCGACGATGTCGAAGACCTGATGGAGGCCGACGTACCCATCAAGCATCCATCCACCGGCGCCGTCGTGGGTACCATCCGCCTGATGGGGCCAGAGAATCCGGTGCGCCGCCGCCTGATGTTCGCGCGCATCGATCGCATGAATGCAGACGCCATCGCAGGCGTGCACCCGAGCGCGGCAGAGTCGTTCGACCTGCTCAGCGACGACCTGGCCGATATCACTGCGGGGTGGGATTTCACGAAGGGCGGTCAACCGCTGCCGTTCTCGCGCCAGGCGGCCGCCGAGCTGTACTCCGACCCGAAGCGCGGCTGGATTCGCGCGCAGGTAGTCGCCGCGCGCGATAACCGCGAGCGTTTTATCGGAACCTCCGCAAACGGCTGAAGGCGTTCGCGGAGGAGGCATTCGCGCTGTCGGAGCTGATGCCCGACGGCAGCACCTACGGCGATCACCTCAAGTCGCTGGCGCGGCAGGGCGAGAAGATCAAACTTCCCCGGCGCCTGCCGCGCGCTCTACAACCGGTGTGGGATGCCTTCCAGGAGATCCGGAAGCGCACACCGGCAGGGCTCGGCCTCAGCCCGATGACCCACACGCAAATCGAGTCGTACTGCTGGCTCCACGGCATTCGCTTCACATCGTGGGAGGTCGGCTGCCTGCTCGAACTCGATGACCTGGCGCTCGCGCACGCGAGCAAGAAGCCGGACGAGAAGTCCAAGGAATAGCATGGCCACAGAGATCCCGGTTGGCCGTCTCTTCATCGAGATGGCCGCCGATGTCGCGCGCGTGAAAAGCGACATGGCGCAGGTCAAATCGCTCGTTGGCGATTCGATGGGCGCCGTGAAGCAATCCGCCGGGCAGGCGCAGCAGGCCAACGAAACGCTGATCCAGTCGTTCGGCTTCATGAAAACCGCGATCGGCGGCGTCGGTGTTGGCCTCTTCATCTCGCAGGTCAAAGCGGCCGGCGCCGCGGTGCTGGGAGCGCAAACCGAGGTCGACCGCTTCACGAACCGCATGAAGGTCGCCAGCGGCGGGATCGGTGATGCTGGCCGTGAACTCGACTACGTGCGCGGCATGGCCAACCGCATGGGCCTGAGCCTGTTGCCGGCCATGGACGGCTACTCGAAGTTGGCGGCCGCTGCACGCGGCACAGCGCTTGAGGGCGCGAACACGCGCAAGGTGTTCGAGGCTGTCTCGAAAGCGTCGGTGGTGATGGGCCTATCGGCCGAGCAGACCAACGGCGCGCTGCTGGCGTTGCAGCAGATGGTGTCGAAGGGCACCGTGCAGGCCGAAGAGCTGCGCGGCCAGCTCGGCGAGCGCCTGCCCGGCGCGTTCCAGATCGCGGCGCGCGCGATGGGCGTGTCGACGCAAGAGCTGGGCAAGATGTTGGAGCAGGGCCAGGTGCTGGCCGATGAGTTCCTGCCGAAGTTTGCGAACCAGTTGGATCGCGAGCTGGCCGGCTCGACCGAAGACGCAAGCAAGAGCGCACAGGCGTCGCTGAATCGATTCGGCAACGCCTGGGATGATTTGAAGATCCAGATTGCGAACTCGGGCCTGGGCGATGCGATCGCGGCCGAACTGAACCAGGCGGCCGGGTTGATGGATCGCGTCTCGAAGGCCATGAAAGACGCGCGTGAGATGGGCGGCGGCACGGCTGGCGCTGCGGTCGCCGGCGGCACGTCGCTTATGGACAACCTGCTGCCGCGCACCGGGCCGCTTGGCTTTCTGTCGACAATGATCTTCGGTCGCCAGAACCGGTCGCCCGAGCAGATGCGCCAGCGGGCCATGGAGCTGGAACAGCAAGTGCTGGACGCCCAGGCCCGCGGCGTGTCACCGCCGATGTATGCGGCAGGCGAAGCTGCTCAGATTCGGCAGATGCTGGCGCAAGGGCTTCCGGATCAGTCGGCGGCGGAATCCGCGAGGCTGCTTGGGGCGGCCGGGCCGGCCATCCTGCCGGGCGACCTCGACGCTGGCAACGTCATGGGCAATCCGAAGGCGCGAGCCGACCTGCTCTCGCGCTACCGCACCCAGGATCAGAGGCGGGCCGACGAAATGGCCGACGCGAACGCTGCGTTCGGCGGGCTGGTGCCGCCCGAGGTCATCGCCGGTATCAACGAGAAGTTCAAGGATAAGGGCGGCGCGCGCGAGGCTGCCAAGGAGATCAGGGAGTACAGCCAGGCGCTGAACGAGGCGGCCGGCATCACGAACGACTACCTGCCCAGCCTCACGCTGTACCAGAAGCAGCTCGCCGACGGAAAGCTCACGCAGGACCAGTACACCGATGCTATCGAGCGGCTGATCGGCAAGCAGCCGATCTCGAAGAAGCTGATCGAGGAAGAGATCGGATCTCGCAACCAGCTCGCGGGGGTCACGGACGATTACCTGCCGACGCTCGAAAAGCTGGCGCACCAGTACGAGGCTGGCAACGTCTCGCTGGAGCAGTATCAAGCGGCGGTGGCCGCGCTCATCGCCAAGCAGCCCAGCGCCAAGCGCGTGACTGACGAATACACCCGGTCGATGAAAGAGCAGGAGGACGCGCGCAAACGCAACCTCGCGACGCAGGAAGCGCAGTTCACCGCTCAGGAGCAAGAGATCGGCGGCCTGGCCAAGCATGCCCAGACGCTCGAAGACGCAAACAAGCTGCTGGGGCTGAACGCCGACGAGCGATTCAAGGTCGTCGATGCGCAGCGCGCGATGCAGATTCAGGAGCTGGAATACCTCCTGATTGCCGAGCGCAGCAATGCGAACGACGAGCGGCAGATTCGCGTCTACGAAGAAAAGATCCGATACCTGCAAAAGATCCGTGGACTTGAGCAAGGTGCATTCGAGGGGGCGAAGCAGGAAGCGTTTTTCAGCGACATGGAGCGCGGCATCACCGATGCGCTGATGCGCGGATTCGATGGCGGGAAGGGGATCGTCGAGAACTTCATCGACACGACGAAGAATATGTTTGCGACGCTGATCCTGCGGCCGCGCATCGAAGCGATGGTGCGATACGGAGTGACCGGCGGGGCGTCGCTGTTCGGCATGGCGCCGGCGTCCGCTGCTGGTGCTGGCGGCGCCGACGGGCTCGGCATGGTGAGCAACATCGCCGGCGTGGGCGGTATGTTCGGTGCCGGCGGCATGGCCAGCTACGCGGCGACCGGATTCATGAATACACTCACCGGAACCGGGGTGGCGCAGGGCCTGACGTCAGCCGGAGCGCTGATGGCCAACGGCGCAACCGGCAGCGGCATTGCGATGGGCCTGGGCTCAGTAGCGCCTTATCTGGCCGCCATCATCGCCATCTACTCGCTACTGTCGAAGGGCGGCGAGACCCGGACCGGCGGCCAGTACGGCATGCGTGACGGCAAGGTGACGTGGCTCGAAGGCCCCAGCGGCGGCGACCCGAATGCTGTCAGCACGATCCGCGCGATCGAGACCGCGCAGCAGCAAATCTACAGCCTGGTGGGCACGCTGGGCGGTTCCGGTGGTGGCACGATCACCCGCGCCGGGTACGAGAATTCGAAGTACCACGACAAGCGGTTCAGCGAGATATTCGTCAACGACGCAGGGCGTCGCTACTACGGCGAGACCAGCGATTTCAGCAACGAGGCGGTGGCCGAGTTCTTCGCCACCGACCTGCAACGCGCGGTGATCCTTGGCATCCAGTCGGCCGAGCTGGATCGCCACTTCGCCGAATACTTCGCGCAGATCAACCCCTTCGAGCTGAACGCCGAGCAGCTTGCCAACGTCGTCGGCGTGGCCACTGCAATCAAGCAGATGACCGACTCGGTGGCGATCGCCGGCGGTGTGTTCCTGAAGTTCGGCGACACCAGCGTCGAGATGCGCCAGCGCGTCATCGAGCTGACCGGCGGCATGGAGAGCTTCAACCAGAAGTTCAGCTCCTACATCGGCAACTACTACAGCGACACGGAGCAAGCGCAGATCAGCGCGGCACAGATCCAGGCCGCGATGCGCGATGCCGGCATCTTCGGCGACTGGCTGGGCAACAAGGATCAGTTCCGCTGGCTGATGGATTCGCTCGATCCGAATAGCGAGGTCGGCTCCAAGCAGGTCGCCACGCTGCTGAACTATGAGTCGCAGTTTGCGCAGCTCACCGAGTTCATGAACGCGAACAAGGTGACGCTCGGCGATCTTGCATCGCAGGTGCCCGACAGCATCGCCGCGGCGATCGAGCGCACGACGGCTAACCAGGTCAACGCGCTCCAGCAGCAGGCGCAGGCCAATGATGTGTTCAGCGGCACCGTGAACGAGTTCGGCCAGTACGTCAATTCGATGGGCGAATCGGCTCGGCGAATGGAGGCGGCGGCCGATCTGATGGAGCG
>JAFKGG010000357.1 GCA_017307915.1 Burkholderiales bacterium
GGCCGGCGCGCCGACGTGCTGGACCTGCCCGCCGCCGGCCGCGTTCACGCCAGCCTCGGCCGGCTGGCCGGTCTTGGGCGAGGCATTGTCTTCCGACAGCGTGCTGGCGCCCACCGACGAATCGGGCGGGGTGACGCTGGCGCCGGTGAACGGGCAGCCTGACTGAGGTCCATACTCAGCGGCCTTGTTCGCGTTGTACGGCATGGCCGCCGCCGTGTGGCCGACCGCGCTGGCCCGCCGCAGCGCGGGATGCTTGGCATCGGCGCGCGGCGCGCCGGCCGGCCCGCTGTCGGTATTCATGAAAGCCGAATCGAGCGCCGGATTCGCGTCCTTGCCCGAGGCCGGTGGCTTGCGTCGTGTCGCCATGTCGATCTCCTTCTTCGGTGAGGCGAGCGTGCCGATGGCAGGCTCGGCCGGGCAGGCAGCAAGCGCGATGCCCAAGGCGCCGGGAGAAGGTACCGAGGAAGGGTCGACCGGGAAGCGAGGAGAAGAAAGCGCGGTCGCAGTATCGATCAGTCCGCCGGCAGGCGCGGCTGCGGAACGCTGGTCAGCCCTTGCGCCGCCAGCATCCGCTCGCGGCGCTGCAGCCACCAGCCGTACTGCTCGGGCCAGTGAGCAAAACGCTCGCGCTCGTCGGCCTGCAGCGCCAGCGCCGCGTGCACGGGCCAGTACGGATCGAACAAGGCCTCGCGCGCGATCGCGAACAGGTCGGCCTTGCCTTCGCGCAGGATGCGATCGGCCTGTTTCGGATCGAGGATCAGGCCGACCGCCATGGTGGTGGCCGGCACGCGCTGGCGCAGCGCTTCGGCCAGTGACACCTGAAAGCCCGGCGTGCGCACGGCAGCGCCGGCGGTGGCCGGGCCGCCCAGCCCGCTGGACGAGCAGTCGATCACGTCGATGCCGACGGCGCGCAGCTCGCGCCCCAGCACCACCGAGTCTTCCAGCGACCAGCCGCTGGGTTCGGTGCCGTCGATCACCGACAGCCGCACGAACAGCGGCCGCCCGGCCGGCCAGGCCTGGCGCACGGCGCGCGCCACTTCCAGCGTCAGGCGCATGCGATTGGCCAGGCTGCCGCCGTATTCATCCGACCGATGATTGGACAACGACGACTGGAACTGATGCAGCAGATAGCCGTGCGCCGCATGGATCTCGATGAAATCGAAACCGGCGCGCTCGGCACGGTGCGTGGCCTCGACCCAGTCCTGGACCAGGTCATGGATCTCGGCGATGGAAAGCGGCCGCGGCGCCGGCCACGCCGGGCCAATCGGCTGCTCGCTGGCCGACACCGTCTGCCAGGCGTACTCGCCGCGTACCTGGTCGGCTTCGGTCAGCGGACCGTTGCCGTGCCAGGGCGCCTGGCTGCTGCCCTTGCGGCCGGCGTGGCTCAACTGGATGCCGGCGCGCGCGCCCTGCCGCTTCAGGAACTCGGTGACGCGGCGCAGCGGTTCGATCTGCTCGTCGTTCCACAGGCCGAGGTCGCCCAAGCTGATGCGGCCATCGCGCTGCACGGCCGTGGCTTCGACCACCACGGCGCCGGCGCCGCCGAGCGCATATTGACCCAGATGCACCAGGTGCCAGTCGTTGGCCATGCCCTCGACAGCCGAGTACTGGCACATCGGCGAAATGACGATGCGATTGGGTAAGGTCAGGTCACGCAGTTGCAGGGGCGTCAGCAGCAAAGGACTTCTCCGAGGGCGGCCAGCGGCTGCCCCGCAGCCGCCTGATCAGCGGCCGCGCTCGGCGGCGTAAACAGCCGCCTGCACCCGTGAACCGAGATTGAGCTTGCGCAGGATATGCTGGACGTGGATTTTAACCGTCGTCTCGGCGATATCGAGCGCACGGGCAATTTCCTTGTTGCTGGCGCCGCGCGCGATCTGCGCCAGGATCTGCTGC
Source organism: Burkholderiales bacterium (assembly GCA_017307915.1). Lineage (GTDB taxonomy): Bacteria > Pseudomonadota > Gammaproteobacteria > Burkholderiales > Burkholderiaceae_E > Zeimonas. The sequence goes on from JAFKGG010000357.1 coordinate 1,894, forward strand.
TCGCGCG
>JAFKGG010000358.1 GCA_017307915.1 Burkholderiales bacterium
AGCTTGCTCTGGCCGCGGCCGTCAAACTCCGACAGGCAGCGCCATTGCGTGGCCGGGTCGAGATAGCGCTTCCAGGCCCACAGCACGTCTTGCGCGTTCAGCACGGCGCCGTTGTGAAACTTCACCCCCTGGCGCAGCTTGAACGTGTACACCTTGCCGTCGGGCGACAGATCGACCGACTCGGCCAGCAGCGGCCCGACCGAGGCGTCTTCGCGAAACGCCACCAGGCCTTCGACGATGTGCGCCATCACCGCATCGGTATTGGCGTCGCGATTGACGCCGGGGTCGGTGCTGCGGATGTCGGCATTCAGCGCCGTGCGCAGCGTGCCGCTTTGCGCGGCCGCCGGTTCGGTGAAGCCGGCGGCCGATACGACGGCGGCCAGCAGCGCGCTACCCAGCAGCATGCGCCGGAGCGTGCTCGCAGGGCGTGCCGCCTCATCGAGCGCCGATCGATGATTTCCTGCCGGTACTCGTCTTGCCCGATCGATTCGCATGTCCATGGTCTTCTCCCCGCCCGCCCCGATTCAAAGCTGATAGCTGAAGAACTCGCGATTGAGCGCCGGCAGTGGCGCCACCTGCATCAGGCCGCGCGCCGGCTCCATGATGATCATCGCCACCGTCGCGCTCAGGTTGTTGCTGGTGTTCAGCCGCGGCGGCCGGCACACCGACCACGGCGACTGGTAGTCGTCGAACAGCGCTTCGCGCAGATCCTCGGTGGCCAGCGCGCCGATCTTCGGCTGCAGCGCCTCGCGCACTCGCACGTCGCGATACAGGCTGTCTGGCGTGGATTCGATGCCGGTGTCCTTCAGCTTGGACAGCGCCACCGGGCTCATGAAGTGATTGGCATGCACCAGCAGCCCGTTGTGCGGCGCCACCGGAAAGGTCTCGTCGGGCGCGCATTCCATGTCCAGCGCAAAGCCTTCGGCCTGGCTCACGATCATGTTGTTGGCGGCCGATTTCGGCGTGCAGTAAACGGTGCGCAACGCCAGCGCCAGTTGCGATTGTTCGAGCACCTTGCGGCGGATCAGCGCCAGCGGCACGCCGATGTCGCGATAGTCGCGATCGGATTGCAGGTAGTTGGCCGTGATCGCGATGCCGGCCGCGTTCAGGCCGGCGCGCGCCAGCCCGCCCGCTTCGGTGAAAGTGAGGATGTCGGGGCCGTCGTCGCGGCGGATGCGCAGCACGATCGAGGTAGCTGCGCATTCGACCTTCCAATCCCAGTTCTGCCCGTGGATCAGCGTCTTGTCGCGCGTGGCCGACGGCAGCATGACAACGCCGGTGCAGCCATCGGGGTTGCGATCGTCGGCCTCGCGCGCGGCGCGCTTGCCCAGTTGCAGGATCTCGGTGCGCGCGTTGATCAGCACCACCGATTCGAACTCCACTTGGGCGCCTTCGGCGATGCCGCGCATCTCTTCGACGTAGCTGGCGTCGAAGGCCTCGATGCGCGGCACGAAGTCATACACCAGCTTGCGGATCTGCGCATCGGACAGACCCATCTCGCGCAATTGCGCCAGGTAGTGGCCGGCGCTGGCCGCCACGCGTGCCGCCGCCTGGCTGCCGTGCTGGCGGCCGCGATCGAGCGCGCTGCCATGCGTGTCGACCAGCGGAAAACGTTCGATCGGATATTGGGATGCAGTGGTGTTCACTTGTTCTCCACGCTGCGCAGAGCATTGTTCAGCGTATGCACGAGCCGGTCGAGCTCGCTGCGTTCGGCGATCAGCGGCGGCGACAGCGCGATCGTGTCGCCCACCGGCCGCACCAGTACGTCTTGCGCCAGGCAGGCCGCCGCCACTGCTTGCGCGCGCGCGCCGGGCGCGCCCGGCCAAGGCTGCAGCTCGATACCGGCCAGCAGCCCGATGTTGCGGATGTCGATCACGCCGGGTGCATCG
>JAFKGG010000515.1 GCA_017307915.1 Burkholderiales bacterium
ACGATCACCGGCACGTCGGTCAGGCCGGCCAGATGCGCCGCCCGGAAGCGGCGTTCGCCGGCGATGATCTCCCAGCGCCCCTCGGCCACCGGCCGCACCACGATCGGCTGCATCAGCCCGTGCGTGCGCAGCGACGCGGCCAGCTCCTGCAAGGCGGTCTCGTCCATCCGCGTGCGGGGCTGGTAGCGGCCGGGCTGCATGGCCGACAGCGGCAGCGCCGTGATCGCCTCGCCTTCACGAGCGACCGGCGCTTCGGGTTCGGCGCCGAGCAGTGCTTCCAGGCCGCGGCCCAGGCCCTTGGATTTTGGTTTGATCATGTGAGCGGAAGAAATCTGCTTGCGGTTCGACTAGAGGGGCGGCAGCAGCGCAAGGCCGCGCGGGCTTCAAGGAGTAGGCGCGGCATCCGCGGGGGCGGACTCGGCGCGGCGCGAGTCGTCGAGCGAGCGCATGCGCTCGATCAGCTCGACGCCGAAATCCAGATAGGCGCGCGCGCCCTTGGCTTGCGGGTCGAACACGACGCCGGGCAAGCCATAGCTGGGCGCTTCGGCCAGCCGCACGTTGCGCGGAATGATCGTTCGGAACACCTTGTCGCCGAAATGCTGTTCAAGCTGGGCCGACACCTGTTGCGACAAGGTCATGCGCGGATCGAACATCACGCGCAGCAGACCGATGATCTGCAGCCGGGTATTGAAGTTGGCGTGGATCTTCTTGATCGTGTTGACCAGGTCGGACAGGCCTTCGAGCGCGTAGTACTCGCACTGCATCGGAATGATGACGCCATGCGCGGCACAAAAGCCGTTCAGCGTGAGCAGCGACAGCGACGGCGGGCAATCGATCAGCACGAAGTCGTAGCGCGCATCGACGTCGGCCAGCGCGTTCTTCAGCCGCGTTTCGCGATGCTCGAAATCGACCAGATCGAGTTCGGCGCCGGCCAGCTCGCGATTGGCCGGCACCACGCCATAGCGCCCGGCTTCCGACCACAGCGTGGCGTCGGCAAGGCTGGTCATGCCGATCAGCACCTGGTAGATCGAGCGCTTCAGCGTGCGCTTGTCGATGCCGCTGCCCATCGTCGCGTTGCCCTGCGGATCGAGGTCGACGAGCAGCGTGCGCTGCCCATGCCGGGCCAGCGCGGCGGCAAGGTTGACGGTGGTCGTCGTCTTGCCGACGCCGCCCTTCTGGTTGGCAATCACGAAAATCTTGGCCATCGTTCAGGCTCGCAGGTCGTTGCCGCTTCGGGCGGGCGCATCATGGCGCAACAGTATCAGGTGGCGACTCGCATCCAGGCCCGGCACCCGCAGCGCGATCGTGTCGGCCAGCGACCAGCCGGCCGGCAATTGCGCGATCTCGTCGTCGGGCCGCAGGCCCTTCATCGCCGCCACTTGCGTGTGCGGCGCCATCAAGGGCTCGATCGCGGCAGCGAAATCGGCCAGCGACGCGAACGCGCGGCACACGATCAGGTCGGGCGCCGGTGCGCGCATGGCCGGCGGCAGGTCTTGCGCGCGGCAGGCCGCGACGCTGAGATTGGGTAGCGCCAGCTCGGCCTGGCATTGGCGCAGGAAGGCGGCTTTCTTGCCGACCGGCTCGACCAGAACGACCTGCACTGATGGCCAGACGATGGCCAGCACGATGCCGGGCAGGCCGCCGCCGCTGCCGATGTCGAAGACGCGCAGGGGCCGGACTTGGGACTCGGGAGCGGCCAGCGCCGGCAACTGCTGCTGCAAGGGCGCAACGATGGCGAGGCTGTCGAGCAGATGCTGGGTCAGCATCTGGCGCGGGTCACGGATCGCCGTCAGGTTATAGACCGTGTTCCATTTGGCGAGCAAGGCCAGGTAGTCGAGCAGCCGTACCTGCACGCGCTCGGCGAGTGGCAGCCGCAACTCGGCCAGACCGTCGGCCAGCTCGCGAGCAAGCTGAGCCGGCTCGGCGAGCGGCACGGCAGCCCGCGGGGCCGGGTTGGCGGGATGCGAGGGTCGGGCGTGCGTCACGCTCTCGCGCCGGTCAGGCGGCCTGCCGGCCATTGCCGCCAGGGGCCGGATCGGTGCCGCGGCGCTTTTTCAGATACACCAGCAGCAGCGAAATCGCGGCCGGCGTGACGCCCGAAACGCGGCCCGCCTGACCCACCGTTTCGGGCCGGTGCTGCGCCAGCTTCTGCCGCACTTCGAACGACAGACCGCGCACCTGCGCATAGTCGAAATCGTCGGGGATGCGCAGCGATTCGTTGTGCTCGTGGCGCGCGATTTCCTGCTGCTGGCGCGCGATGTAGCCGGCGTATTTGAGCTGGATGGTGACCTGCTCGGCCACTTGTGGATCGGCAGCACCCTCGCCGCCGCTCAACTCTCTGATGGCGTCATATTCAACATCCGGACGGCGCAGCAGATCGGCCAGCGAATGCTCGCGCTCGATCGGCTGGCCGACCAGCGCTACGGCGCGCTCCGGCGGCAAAGTCTTTGGATTGACCCAAATCGATCGCAATCGCCGAAGTTCCTGCTCGATGGCGTCACGTTTGCAGGAGAAAGCGTCCCAGCGCCGATCATCGATGCAACCCAGCTCGCGGCCGACACCGGTCAGACGCAAATCGGCATTGTCTTCGCGCAGGCTGAGCCGATACTCGGCGCGGCTGGTGAACATCCGATAAGGCTCACTGACGCCGCGGGTGATCAGATCATCGACCAGCACCCCCAGATAGGCCTCGTCGCGCCGCGGGCACCAGGCTTCCTTGCCTTGAACCTGCAGGCTGGCGTTGAGGCCGGCCAGCAATCCCTGTGCCGCGGCCTCTTCATAACCGGTCGTGCCATTGATCTGGCCGGCGAAGAACAGGCCCTGGATCTGGCGGGTTTCCAGCGAACGCTTCAATCCACGCGGATCGAAGTAGTCGTATTCGATGGCGTAGCCTGGCCGCAGGATGTGGGCGTTTTCCAGGCCCGGAATCGAGTGCACCAGGTCGAGTTGCACGTCGAACGGCAGGCTGGTCGAAATGCCATTCGGATAGAACTCGTGGGTTGTCAGCCCTTCCGGCTCCAGGAAGATCTGATGCGATTCTTTTTCGGCGAAGCGCTTGATCTTGTCTTCGATCGACGGGCAGTAGCGCGGCCCCACGCCGGCAATCACACCGGTGTAAAGCGGGCTGCGGTCCAGCCCGCCGAGGATGATCTCGTGCGTGCGCGGCTGCGTGTGCGTGATCCAGCACGGCAGTTGCTGCGGGTGCTGAGCCGCATCGCCAAGGAACGAAAAGACTGGCACCGGATCCAGATCACCGGGCTGTTCTTCGCACTTCGAAAAATCGATGCTCCGGCCGTCGATCCGCGGGGGCGTGCCGGTCTTGAGGCGCCCCTGAGGTAGTTTCATTTCCTTCAGCCGCTCGCCGAGGCGGATGGCCGGCGGATCACCGGCGCGGCCGGCCGAATAGTTGGCCAGGCCGACGTGAACCAAGCCGTTCAGGAAGGTGCCCGTGGTCAGCACCACGGCCGAGGCATGAAACTTCAAGCCGAGCTGAGTCACCGCGCCAACCACGCGGTCGCCGTCAAGCAGCAGATCTTCAACAGCCTGCTGGAACAGCCAGAGATTGGGTTGATTTTCCAGTCGGCGACGGATGGCTTGCCGGTACAGCACGCGATCCGCCTGGGCGCGCGTTGCCCGCACGGCCGGCCCCTTGCTGGAATTGAGGATGCGGAACTGGATGCCCGCCTCGTCCGTCGCAGCCGCCATCGCGCCGCCCAGCGCATCGATTTCCTTGACCAGATGGCCCTTGCCAATGCCGCCAATCGACGGATTGCACGACATCTGACCCAGCGTCTCGATGCTGTGCGTCAGCAACAAAGTCTGGCTACCCATCCGGGCCGCCGCCAGGGCGGCCTCGGTGCCAGCGTGTCCGCCGCCGACGACGATGACGTCGAATTTTTTCGGAAAATCCATGGTTACCGCAGTATGAATCGGTCGAGTTCGGTGCCGCGTGATGGATGTTAACCAGCCGAAGGGCCGCAGCACAGGACGAACAGCGCAGGGCGACGCGGAATACGCGCGCGAGGCGAAGGGAGCGGATTATAGGCCGCCGGAGGGAAAACTTGAAGAGCGAGATTGGGGGTGTTTCACGTGGAACAGTAGAAGGGGATGAGAACGAAAGGGTCGGCAGGCTGGAAATCGTCAATTTGCGTGCCGCGGCTTCTTCGCTCGACCTTGTGCCGCACCGGGAGTGCGAATGCCTTGGCCGGCTCAGGCGCCAAAAAATTGGAGCGGCCTGCCCCCAGATCTCAGGAAAGCCTGCTCAGATTGGCGAAGCAGGCCGCCAGCCCAGTGCACGGATTTACCTCACGAAGCCGAGGTAGCGTCGCGAACGGCGTGGCCCCGGCACCAGCGTCTATGGCGGTGGCAGCCCCCAGGTTCGTTGACCTCGCGCTTCAGCAAACGCGAATCAGCGATTTCTAGCCTGAATTGAGCCTTAGCCGCTGAGCCCTGGAACCGGCTCTACCTTCGCCTCGATTGACGTGCTTCTGAAGCGTTTGTACGCTAGCTGAGGGTAGGTTGCCAGCCATAGCAACCGCCAACGAAGCGCCCATGGAGTTCAAGCCAATCTAAGGTTTCACGTGAAACACCATGGGCCTCTACCCCGCAGCTTGATTTCGACCCATCCGCTCCCGTTCTTGTCTTACCCTACCTTGGGCCATATGCATCCGGAGCGACAGCCCTCTACTCACCTGCCGCCTAGCCACTACGCAACTCCGCATTGGCCAGTACCGGACAACGCGGGGGCATGGCTCGCCCGCCTCTCGATCTACTTGATCGAGCAGACGCTTGCGGCGGTGGAATGGGTTCGACGGCAGCGTGGCTTCCCTTCCCATCCTTTGATTTGATGAGCTGACTTCGCTCTCCAAAGCCATTTCAATGGGAGCAGGAGGAATGGCCATGACGTCTGCGCCGGGGGCAGAGCATACGGCCCGAACACGCGCGCCTAGTCTACAAGTCTGATCACGCACGGCCCGACATGCTGCTCAGTTCACCTGCCAATGGCCCTGATTGCCCAAGGCCCGACATGCGCCCATAGGCCAGCCACTGCTTACGCGCCGGGCAAACGGGGTTCAGCACGTCGCCGAGCCGCGCCGATTGCAATTGCAGTCGCTTCAAGGACGAGCCCAGCAGCCCCGAGCCGTTCCATAAGGATCGATCCTCGTCCCGCGGCGCGAATACCGTCAGCAGCGGCTCGATCTTCTTCCACGAAACCGACTTGCCGGCTGGGGCTCAACCAACCCAAGCCTCGACGCGCGATGGCCTGCCCTCCGAGCCTGCCCAATTGCCCAACTGGCTCGACGCTCCCAAAGAGCCACATGAGCGAGGCCCTCCTCTGTCCCGCACAACCGTAGCGGCTCAGCCCGGAGCCGCCCGCCGCACTGAGCTTTGGCTCATCACCGAGGGAGCCCACTTCATCCAATCAGATTCCACGTCTTTGAATCACTGCCCCGGCTGGGCCCTTGGAGGCCCCGCCCGCACCCACCAGCATGTCTGAGGCAGCCCGCCTCGCACCCACAGGAAAACTCCCTCAGGCCAGCAAACACGCTCTCGGAGATGACAGTGCCCACATGAAACATCATCCCCATGACAGAATTGCCCGAGCACACAAGAACTCCCAGTTCCACGTGAAACACTGTCACCGCCACCCCACCCCTCAAAGCCCCTGTGAAGCGCGCCACCCTCGAACGCATCCAAGTATGGATCTACCTGGCCGCCATAAGCGCCGGCCTCCTCCTCGGCACTCACTGGCCCTCGTTACAGCCCACCATGCGGGCCCTCCTGTGGCCCACTCTGATCGCATTGCTGTTCGTCACCTTTACCCAGGTGCCTCTCCTACACATTCGAGCAGCACTGCGTGACCTGCGTTTCACCGGAATTGCCGCATTCGGCAATTTCGTCGCCCTTCCGCTGCTCGTCTGGGCGCTTGTCCAATGGGTGCCGGCCGACCCTCCACTGCGCCTCGGCATATTTCTAGTGCTGATGGCCCCGTGCACGGATTGGTTCATCACCTTCACCCAGCTCGGCTCCGGCGACACGCCTCGTGCCATTGCCGTTACGCCGATCAATCTGATGCTGCAACTGGCTTTGCTTCCCATCTACATCTGGTTGTCGATGGGAATGGATCATCTTGGGGTCGGCAAAGCGCTCGCACCGGCACTCTGGAGCGCGGCTCCGATCGTATTGATACCCCTGGTTGCGGCAGCCCTGAGCGAACGCTGGCTCGAATCCCGAGACGATGGCCGTCGACTACGCGAGCGCATCGCCTGGTGGGCAGTTCCCTTACTCGGGCTGGTCGTGTTCCTGATCGCAGCGGCTGAAGTCGACGCGCTACGTGAAACACCCACGGGGTGGCAGAGCGCCATCCTGGTGTTCGTAGCGTTCCTGCTGCTGGCCGCCGTTCTGGCCAAAATGCTGGCGCGAATCGCCAAGCTGCCCGCGCACCAGGGCCGAACCCTGGCGTTCAGCTTCGGAACCCGGAACTCTTTCGTGGTGTTGCCGATCGCCCTATCGCTGCCCCCCGGCTGGGAGGCCGCGGCCCTGATCATCGTGATTCAGGCCTTGGTCGAACTGCTCGGCATGCTGGTCTACCTATGGGCGGTACCCAGGCACTTGTTCAGGCAATGAAGCAGAGCCCCATACGAGCCCGCGCGCCCGCTTCAGCTAGGCAGCAGAAACCTTGCGGGTCGCGCGCTTGGCAGGGCCAGCGACCGGGGCCCGCTCTGGAAGATGAGGTGCGGCGAGGAGCTCTTTGGGCTCGCGGCGCAACAAGCCGCTCAACATCACCTGGCGCAGCGCACGCGTCACCTCGCCACCATCGAAGCGATCAGAGCGGCGCAGCCATTCCAACAGCATGCCATCCGAAATCGCTACCAGCACCGCGACGTGGGCGCCGGCCGAAACGTTGTCGTGGAATTCGCCATCTGCGCGCCCCTGCTCTACCACGGCAGTCAGCGAATCATAAATCCGATCGTACATGCCCTTGATCTGGCGTTCGATCGGATCGCCGGTTCCCAAAAACTCGAAGGACATCAGAATAGGCAGGAACAGCGTATCGCGCTGTTCCAGGGCGATACGCGCCCAGCCGTGCAGATATTCGACGATCTTCTCGGTAGCGCTGAGGTCAGCGCTACGCATGCGCGACAGGATCGGTACCAGCACGCGGTCTTCGGCTCTTCGCAGCAAGGCAAGCAATACGTTGCTCTTGTCCTTGAAGTGGAAGTAGACCGCGCCTTTGGTCAGGCCGGCATCCTTGGCGATGTCGTCGACCTTGGTGCCGTGAAAGCCGTTACGGACGAACAGCCGCTCTGCGGAGCTCAGCACGGCCTCCTCGCTGAGCCGCCTGCGCACATGATGCGGAACAGAGATCCGTTGCCCCTCCGCCCGTGTCTTCCGCGATCGTGTCTCGGTAGGCCGTGGCATGATTTGTCGTGCCGTTCCAGGCAATAAGGGCGTAAACGAGTAATTTTAGCATCAGCCAGCCGGCTGATCCGCGATCAGCCGGACCGCTCCCGCTCGCGAAGTTGCGCTGCATTAAAGCGCTGAAGGAACTCGGCCGACTGCAATCTGCGCTTGACCACCTTGCCGAACGGCGTTCGCGGCAGCGCGTCCAGAAAAACGATTTCCTTCGGCACCTTGTAGCCGGCGAGCTGCTTGCGGCACTGAGCAATCACTTCGCAGCCGATCCCACGCAAGTCGCTCGCAGGATCACGGGTCACGATGGCGACCGTGACCCGTTCGCCCCAGCGCTCGTCCGGCAAGCCGAAAGCAGCGCATTCGCGGACCAGCGGATGAACCGCGACCACCGCCTCGACCTCGACAGAGGCCACGTTCTCTCCCCCGCTGATGATGACGTCCTTGGCGCGATCGACGATCGTCAGGCGGCCTTCTTCATCAAGAAAACCGATATCACCAGTGAACACCCACTCCAGATTCTCGCTATCGTCAGTCAGGCGGCGAAACGTCGAGCGGGTATTTTCTTCATCGAGATCGTAGCCAAAGCACATGCCCTGCGTGCGGCCGACGATATGGCCGACCGTGCCGACCGGCACGGGCCGCCCATCATCATTGACAATTCTGACGCGACTGGCGGCGCTGGGCTCCCCGACCGCCAGCGACATCTCGAGGAATTCCGCCGGGCTCTGCACGGTCATCGAAAAGGTCTCGGTCATGCCGTAACCCGCGATCAGCTCGGAATCGGGAAACATCAATGCCAGCTTGGCCCGCTGCGCCGGCGTGGTCGGCGCCGAGGTCACGCAGACGTTGCCTGCCCGCAGCGGTTCACCATCCCATACGTCGTGCAGCGGCTCGATCAGCGCCGGCACGACCAGCAGATAGTCGACCGCGCTGCGGCGCAGCTCGTCCTGCAGAAAAGCCGCGCTGAAAGTCGCCGACGGCGGCATGATGAGATAGCCCCCTTGCCACAGCACCGGCATCACGCCCCAGCCCAGTCCCGCGGCATGGTAGGTGGGCGCGAGACAAACGCTGCAAGCGCCGCGCCGCACGCCCATGTGCAAGGCCACCGACAAGGCATCCATCATGGCGCCGCCATGCGACCACACGGCGGCCTTCGGGCTGCCGGTCGTGCCGCCGGTCATCGCCATCATGTAGGGGTCTTCCCAGCGCACGACGGCCGGCAAGGGCTGCTCCGATTCGGCGGCGAGCAATGCCTCGTAGTCCAGCGCATGATGCGGCGCCTGACCCTGCGCATCACGCAAGACGATGGTGCTCGAAACGGCCGGATCCGCCAGATGCGCGAGCTCGGCATTCGTCATCATCACCGCGCAGCTATGCTTGCGCAGATAGGGGCCGACCTCGGTGGGCTGAAGGCGGCCATTGATCGGCACCGCCACGGCTCCGATCATCGAGCAGGCGAAGACGGCTTCGAGCGACGCGTGTTCGTTGAAGAACGCATAGGCAACCGGGTCGCCCTTACCCACTCCCAGCCTCGTCAACGCGCGGGCCAGGCGAATGCTGCGCGAATACAGCTCCCCGTAACTCAGGCGGCGGCCCCGCAATCGATCGTCGATCGCAAGGCGTGCGGGATACAGATCAGCGGCGCGGCGGATGATGAAATCGATGCCGGACAAGCGTCGCTCGGAATGGGGAGGCTCGGTGAACGACATGGGTTTGCGTCTTGGCTCAGTCAGAGGGCGAAGCGGTATCGAAAGGCAGTTTGCCTTGCCACTTCACCCAGTTGAAGCAGGTTCTGCACGACCGACATTGAAACAGGACTTCCGACGCCGCGCTGCCGAATAGCGACACCACTTCGCACGAGCGGGTGCCGCAAGACGGACACGCGACCTCGGCGAAATCCGGATCGCCGGCGTAACTCGGCGATTCTTCGCGGCGTGCGATCAATGCGCCAGTTCCTGATGCTTGAAGCGGACCACTTCGTAGATGCCCTCGGGCATGGCGCCATGCCGACGCGCATCGCTGCGCCAATCGGCCCGATGATCAGCGGTGCTCGCGGGCACCTGATCGATGCCCACCAGCTTCAGCGTAGGGGCGAGTTCCTGCACGAAGCGCTCGCGCAGCGCGGAGCCCGGCAGCGCGGCATCGCCCTCGGCATAGGCCGCATCCTCGCCATCGCGCCCGAACCAGGCCAGCGCCAGCGGCAGGCGCTGGTTCACGCTCTGCACGAAGGCAGCGCGCCGCTCAGGCAGTTCCTGCAATACACGTACCCAGCCGTCGACATACTTCAAGTGGAAATAGACCTCTTGCCCGATCTTGCGCACGATCCCCGCGAGGGTGCGATCTGCATGATGCAGATAACGCGACGCGAAAGTCCAGCTGCTCAGCTCGGCCAGCCAGATGGCCGCCAGAAAGTCTTCCCACGAGCCCGGCGCACGATCGAGCAGCTCCAGAGAACGGATGTCTTCGCGCCCCCGGCCTCGTTCGAGCGTTGCGTAGTCGTCTCCGAACGACGCGATGAACTGGTAAAGCGCGCGCGCATGCCCGTACTGAGCCGACGACATGCCCAGCATCGCGGCGAAATCCGGCAAGGAACGGCCATTGATCACGCACTCGGCGTACCAATTGCCGAGCACCAGCTTGGTATCGGCCAGGGCCAGCAGGTCGTCGCGCAGCGCGGCCGACAGCGACGAGGGGGTCAGGGTAGTCATCGTCGTCCGCTCCTCAATTCGCCTTGATCTTGGTGACCTTGCCGGTCTCGGTCACGGTGATGACCGCGTCCAGCGGCACGACGCACATCTCTTTCCACTCGTGCTGGTCGAATACGTACCAGGCACGCACTTGCGCCAGGTCGTCATTGGGCGCTTCGACGCTGCCCACATGCGTCAGCGGATCCTCCGACGTGCGGCGAGCGAATACTTCGTAGTAACGCGGCGTCGATCCGCCGCGCTCATGCACTTGGTCAATGATCTTGGGTTCGGCTCTCATGTCTATGCTCAGATGACGATTCCGTTGCGACGCATCAGGTCACGGGCCGAGGGCCCGACCATTTCCCGAGTCCAGCCGGCCTGCCATGCCAATGACACCTTCACGGCCTTGACCCAACGCAGTTCCGATACGATGGTCTCGACGTCGTCGATGATCTTGGCGGCACCGGGGCATGCCATGCACGGCATGCGCACGACGACAGACACCGTGCCGTCAGCGCCGGCCTGCACTGATTCGAGCATTCCCATCTCGCGCAGGCTGACCGGCACGTGCGGATCGTGAACGGCTTCCAGCGCCTCATGAACCTGCTGCAGCCGCTCATCGATGCCGCAATCGCTCACGACCACAGCGACTCCCCCCAGACCTCGACCTGCAGACGCCGGATCGATGAGGGCTTGTGCGGCGAGCCGCGCTTCCAGATCTTCTGCTGCTCTTCCCACGTGATGCGACGCGAGTAATCCCATTTGCGCGTCGCTTCATCGAGGTAGATGGGCGGCTCGTACTCGAGCACGTACTTGTTCAGGCTTTCATCGAAGTGCGCCGGAACCTTCAGGCCGACGCGCTCCGCGAACGGAACGATGCGGCTGAGGTAGAGCTGGCGCATCTCGTCGTTCGATGCGCCGCGGATCTTGTAGGCGAGCTGGTCGGTGCGCTTCTTCAAGTTGTCGGGCAGGCCGAACCATCCCACGCACAGCGGAAAGTAGAAGTCGACCGCCTCCTGCACTCGCCGCTTGGTTTCCGGCGATTGATTGCAGAAGAACTTCACCCAGCGCTCGCCATGGCTGACGTGGAACTGCTCTTCGAAGTTGACCTTGCGCAGCGAGCGGGCAAAAGGCCCGAACGAACAGTTGTGCTCCAGATCGAGCGTGGTGATGTAACCGGCCCGATCGCCGAAGCACAGCGAGACCACGAACTCGATGTAGTCCTGGTGCGGGAACTCGACCATCTGGAACGTGCGCCACTCGCTGGGCTCGCGCTCCAGCAGGAACTCATGCGTGTTGTAGCCGAAGTCTTCCAGGATCCGGTACATCACTTGCGCGTGGCCAAGCTCATCCTGGCACGCCGCCGCCACGGCAATCTTGTCTTCCAGCGTCGGTGCGGTACGAATGGCCGGCAGATAGGTCGGCAGCACCATCACTTCGAGATCGGCCGCGATGTGAATGGTGTTGACGAGCACGTCGCGGTAACGCGGCGTCATTTCCGACGGATCTTCCAGCACAAAGCCTGCTTTGATGCGTTCCTGCAGCGCGCGCTCGCGCCGCTCGTCGATCGCCACCTCGCTGTCCATAATCGGTTACCTCAAAAGGATCTATTATTAGAGAAAATACTAACCACATAGTATGTAAATGAAAAACCGCCGTCAAGATTCAGGGCGGCCCTCGATTTCCGCTTGCGGCCGCGCCTTGAGCACCTTGGCGATGCTCATCGTGGTCACGACTTCCCCGCGCTGATTGAACAGCCGATACAGGAAGGTCACGATGCCGCGCGCCGGGTTCGACGCCGAGCGACGCGTGGAGGACACGCTGAATTCGAGCTGCACCCGATCGTCGGGGCGCAGCGGACGCAGCCAGCGCAGCCCCTCGACACCCAGGCCCGCTATCGAACAATCGCGAAACAGGCCGGTTTCGATCGCCAGCTTGATGCACAGGCTGGCGCTGTGCATGCCGCTTGCAATGAGGCCGCCGAACGCCGATCTGCCGGCCATCTCACGATCGAGATGAAAGGGCTGAGGATCGAACTCGGACGCGAATCGCACGATGTCCTCCTCCGATATCTGCAGCCAGGCGCTGCGATACGTACTGCCTTCGGTGAAATCATCGAAATAGAAATTCATCGACGCGAGTCCCTGTCGGCGTAGAGCCGGGATAGTACATTCCGACCCGCCAGTATGTTATAAATCGCCCGACCGCATCAACAAAACGCATCGTAGGAGACGCCATGTCCGAAGCCATCCGCCTGCACCTGTACATCGACGGCGCCTTCGTCGATTCTGAAAGCGGTCAAACCTCCGTCTCGCCCAATCCCGCCAC
>JAFKGG010000359.1 GCA_017307915.1 Burkholderiales bacterium
TCCAGCCATCACGCATGCAGCGCGCCTCCCGTTTTCGTTCACGGCCCGGTTGCCCCGGTGCCGCATGCCGATACCGTTTCGCTTTCGCCCTGGCGCTGGCCTGCACCATTGTTTCGACACCGGCTCGGGCCGCGGTTGACGAGGCGCCGGCAACGGAATCCATACCGGATGACGCGACCGCTGCGGCGCCTGCCATCGAACGCGAAGACTGGAACGCCAAATTCCAATCGACCTACGTCTGGCAGCGCAAGCAGCCATTCCGCGCGCCCTACACCGGGCCACACAGCCTGACGCCGACCCGGGAACACAGCTACTCGTTCACGGCCACCGCCGCCTTCGGGCTGCGGCCATGGGCCGGCGCGGAGCTGTATTTCAATCCCGAGCTGGCGCAGGGCGTGCCGCTGTCGGGGCTCACCGGGCTGGGCGGCTTTACCAACGGCGAGATCGCGCGCACCGCGGGCCCTGACCTGCAGCTGTATCGCGCGCGGCTGTTCCTGCGCCAGACCTGGAACCGCGGCGGCGAACGGCAAGCCGTGGAATCCGCGGAAAACCAGTTGGCCGGCCTCGTCGCGGCGCGCCGCTGGGTGCTGACGGTGGGCAACATGTCGGTGCTCGACGTGTTCGACGACAACGCCTACAGCCACGATCCGCGCACGCAGTTTCTGAACTGGTCGCTGATGACGCACGGTGCATATGACTATGCGGCCGACGCACGCGGCTACTCCTGGGGCGCCGCCCTGGAGTGGTATCACGACGACTGGGTGATTCGCGCCGGCCGATTCCTGCAACCTCGTGAAGCGAACGGCCAGGCGCTCGATACGCGACTGTTCCGCCACTATGGCGATCAGATCGAGATCGAACGATCGCATCGCATCGGCGGCCAGCCGGGCAAACTGCGGCTGCTGGCGTTTCGCAATTACGCACCGATGGCGCGCTACGAAGATGCACTGGCCTTGGCGCGGGCCACCGGCTCGGTACCATCGATCAACGACGTGCACCGCGGCGGGCAGAGCAAGCGCGGCGTCGGCGTCAGCGTGGAGCAGGCGCTGAGTGATGGCGTCGGCCTGTTCGGCCGCGCGAGCTGGGCCGACGGGCGTACCGAGACCTATGCCTTCACCGAAATCGATCGATCGCTGTCGGGCGGCGTGCTGATCGGCGGCAGCGCCTGGGGCCGCGGCCGCGACAGCCTGGGGCTGGCCTTTGCACGCAACGCGCTGTCGGGCTCGCATCGCAACTATCTGGCCGCCGGCGGACTGGGCTTCTTCATCGGCGACGGCCGGCTCGCCTACCGCCCCGAGACGGTGTTCGAGGCCTTCTACAGCATCAGCCTCGGCAAATCAGCCTGGCTGAGCATCGACTGGCAACGGCTGCGCAACCCCGCCTACAACGCCGAGCGTGGGCCGGTGTCGGTGGCATCGATACGGCTGCATCTGGAACGATGATTCATCGCACAAACAGGACTCCCAGCGATCAGTGCCGGCCTCATCAGGCAGTCCTGGGACTGGCTGCCGAGGCCAACACCGGTTTCAGACCACGGGTGGATCTGTCTCCCGCGCCGGGTGACGATGCTGCGCCAGCGCAGTGACGAAACGCTGCACAGCGGCCTTGCCGACCTCGTCGATCAGCAGCAGACCTTCATCCTCGTCATCGGGCGGGATACCAGCGTGCTCCAGCAACAGCCGCCCGGCGCCCAGCGCCAGCAGCGTCTTGCCGTGACGGAACTGGTCGCGCACGAACTCCAACGCCAGTCCGTTGGCCGCCAGCGCCGCGATCGCCTGCTCGCCGTCGGGAATGACGACGGCGTCGAACAGCACCGAGGGATGATTCTCCAGCGAGGCATCGGCATCGAAACCGCTGCCGTCGGCCGCAACGCAGG
>JAFKGG010000516.1 GCA_017307915.1 Burkholderiales bacterium
GTGCGTCGAAAACCACAGCGCCACGGGTGGCGCCGCCGTTCAATTTGCCGTCGGCGCGCAGACGCCGTAGCATCGCGACCATGCCGTAAATGGCACCCGTGGGCTCGTTTTCCTTGTTGCGCAGATCGGGCAACGCGTGAAAAGCGCGGTAAAGGAAATTCGAGCCGTCAACCAGCAGAAGCGTTTCTTCAGACATGATCAGCAGCAAACAGGTGCCGCAATTGCGAGCGATCGCGAGCCATGAGCGCTCGACAACGCTGAAGGCGCGCGAGTCCTGGCATATCTTTGGAATTATCTCAGAGTTCGTCGAAGCCACCGAACGGCTGGCCGAAATCCGCCCGGCAGTGTCGATCTTCGGCAGTGCCCGCGTCAATGCCGGCCACCGCTGGTATGAACTCACCGTCGAACTGGCCCGCCGGCTGTCCGACGCCGGCTTTGCCGTCATCTCGGGCGGCGGCCCCGGCATCATGGAAGCCGCCAACCGCGGCGCGTTCGCCGGCAAATCGGTGTCGGTCGGCCTGAACATCCAGCTGCCGCACGAACAGGTCAGCAACCGGTATCAAGACATTTCGCTCACCTTCCGCCATTTCTTCGCGCGCAAGGTGGCGTTCGCCAAGTACGCCACCGGCTTCGTCGCCGTGCCCGGCGGCTTCGGCACGCTCGACGAACTGGCCGAAGTGCTGACGCTGGTGCAGACCGGCATGGGCCGGCGCATCCCGATCATTCTGGTCGATTCGAAGTTCTGGAAGGGCCTGATCGACTGGTTCCGCGACCAGGTCGAAGGCAATGCGCTGATCTCCCCCGGCGACCTCGACCTGATCCAGATCGTCGACGACCCGGCCGAAGTGGTCGAGGCGATCTTCGATTTCTATCAGACTCGCGGCTTCGTTCCCACCGAACACGAAGGCGAGCGTTTGCTGTACCTGTAACCGCGCCGGCCCGCCTTTGCACGCGCCGCGCAAAGGCGGCAGCGCCTGCCCTGCCACCTCACTGCCGATATTCCGGTCATGGCCGTCTTCACGCCCGTCACTCGCGACGAACTTGCGCTCTGGCTCGAACGCTACGATCTGGGCGAACTGCAATCCTTCGAAGGCATCGCCTCGGGGATCGAGAACAGCAATTTCTTCGTCACCACCAGCCGCGACCGCTACGTGCTGACGCTGTTCGAGCGCCTGTCGCCCGACGAACTGCCGTTCTATCTGAACCTGATGCGCCATCTGGCGCACCACGACGTACCCTGCCCCGACCCGCTGCCCGACCGTAGCGGCGCACTGCTGCAGCACCTGAACGGCAAGCCGGCGGCGCTGGTCACGCTGCTGCCGGGGCGCGCCGACATGCACCCGGGCGCCGCGCACTGCGCCGCCGTCGGACAGGTGCTGGCGCGCATGCATGAGGCGGCACGCGATTTCGAAGGCGGACTGCCCAATCTGCGCGGTCTTGACTGGTGGACGCGCACGGTGCCGCAGGTGCTGCCGTTTCTCGATGCCGCGCAAGGCGACCTGCTGCGCGACGAACTGGCCGCCCAGCAGGCTTTCGCCGCCGGGCCGCTATACGCGGCGCTGCCGGCCAGTCCGGTGCACGCCGACCTGTTTCGCGACAACGTGCTGTTCGAGCAAACGCCCGCCGGCCCGAGGCTGGGCGGCGTCATCGACTTCTATTTCGCCGGCGTCGACACCTGGCTGTTCGATCTGGCCGTCACCGTCAACGACT
Organism: Burkholderiales bacterium; assembly: GCA_017307915.1. Taxonomy (GTDB): domain Bacteria; phylum Pseudomonadota; class Gammaproteobacteria; order Burkholderiales; family Burkholderiaceae_E; genus Zeimonas. The sequence continues at coordinate 1,711 of JAFKGG010000516.1, forward strand.
GGTGCATCGACGACGCCAGCGGCGAATTCGACACGCCGCGGCTGGCGGCGCTGCTCGACGCCTATCGCAGCGTGCGCCCGCCCACACCGGCCGAACAGCAGGCCTGGCCGATGATGCTGCGCGCCGGCGCGCTGCGCTTCTGGCTGTCGCGTCTGTTCGACCTGCACCTGCCGCGGCCGGCCGAAATGGTCACGCCGAAAGACCCAGCGCATTTCGAACGCATTCTGCGCGCGCGCCGCCGGGCGGTGCCGCCGCTGTCGGCCTAGCGCCTGCCCCCCAATCGCCTCGCCCACCATGCAGATCAATCCGCTTCCCGCCCTCACCGGTTGGCATTGGGTCAAGGACGGGTTCCGTCTGTTACGCCGGCAGCCGATCGCGCTGCTGGCGCTGACCTTCATGAACCTGTTCCTGCTGTCGCTGTCGGTGCTGATCCCCTTGGTGGGGTCGGTGGCGCCGCTGGTGCTGACGCCGGCATTGATGGTCGGCCTGATGCACGCGGTGCGCAGCGCCGATCGCGGACAGACGCCGACGCCGGGCATGCTGTTCAGCGCGTTTCGCGACAACGGCGGCCGCGCCATCCGCCCGCTGCTCTTGCTGGGCGGTTTCAACGCGGCGGTCACCGTGCTGGCCCTGACGCTGTCGGCGATGGCCGACGACGGCACGCTGATGCGCGTGGCCACCGGCCAGATCGGCGCCGACGATCCGGCGCTGGAAGAGGCCTCGCTGATGCGGCCGGCGCTGGTGTTCCTGGTGCTCTATACGCCCGTGCAAATGGCGATGTGGTATGCGCCGCTATTCATCGCTTGGAACGACGTGCCGGTCAAGCGCGCGCTGTTCTACAGCTTCGTCGGCGTGCTGCGCAACAAGCGCGTGTTTCTGGTCTATGCCGTCAGCTGGCTGGCGATCGGGCTGGCCGCGGCGATCTTCGTACGGCTGATGCAGGGCATGCTGGGCGGCAGCCCGATGCTGCTGTCGGCGGTGATGTCGCCGCTGTCGCTGGTGCTGCTCACGGCGGTCTATTGTTCGTTCTGGCCGACCTACCGCGACGCGGTGGTCGGCGACTAAGGCCGCTCAACCGACCGCTTCGAGCTTGGCCACCGACAAGGCCAGCCATTTGACGCCGGCGCGGCCGAAGTTCACCTGCACGCGCGCATCGTCGCCGCTGCCTTCCAGGCTCACGATCACGCCTTCGCCGAACTTGGCATGCGCCACGTTCTGGCCGACGCGGAACTTCACGCCGCGATCGAAGCGCGCCGCGGCGCGCTGCTCGGCGCTCGACAGGCGGCCGACGTCGCTGTCGCGCGCGATGCCGGTGCCCGACGCCGCCCCGTAGAACGAAGACGCAGCGCCACGCCGCGCACCGCCGCCGAAGCCTTCCCAGGCACCGCCCCAGCCCTCGCGGCTGGCGCCGCCGACGACTTTGGGCGTGAGCCACTTCAGCAACTGCTGCGGCAGTTCTTCCAGGAAGCGCGAACGCAGGTTGTAGCGCGTCTGCCCGTGCAGCATGCGCGTCTGCGAGAACGACATATACAGCCGCTGCCGGGCGCGCGTGATGGCGACATACATCAGCCGCCGTTCCTCTTCCAGCCCTTCCACTTCGGAGGCCGAATTCTCGTGCGGGAACAGGCCTTCTTCCAGGCCGGTGATGAACACCGCGTCGAACTCCAGCCCCTTGGCCGAGTGCACGGTCATCAGTTGCACTGCGTCGCTACCTTCGCCGGCCTGGTTCTCGCCGGCTTCCAGCGACGCGTGCGACAGGAACGCGGCCAGCGGCGTGATCTGCACGCCGAACGGCTCGGTCACGAGTTCGGTCTGCGTCGCCGTGACGGCAGCGCCCGCATCGAACAGGCCTTGCTCGACAAGGGCAGGCGTGCCCGGGCCGGCACTCGCGGCCGCGGCGGCAGGCGCATCGCTCGCCCCACCCGCCTCGGCCGCCCGGCTCACGCCCAGGTTGGCCGGTACGTCTTGCCCGATGCCCTCTTCGCTGAGGAAACCGGCGGCGGCATTGACCAGCTCGCGCAGGTTCTCGATGCGATCCTGGCCTTCCTTCTCGTTCTGGTAATGGGCGACGAGCCCGCTGCGCTCGATGACGTGTTCGACGACGTCGGTCAGCGGCAGCGTGCGCGTGTCGTCGCGCAGCCGGCGCACCAGTTGCACGAAGGCGCCGAGCTTGCTGGCCGCGGCGCCGCTCATCGTGTCGACCGCCGCCAGCAGGCTCAGGTTGGCCGCGCGCGCCGCGTCCTGCAATTGTTCCAGCGTGCGCGCACCGATGCCGCGCGCCGGAAAGTTCACCACGCGCAGGAACGCGCCGTCATCGTTGGGGTTCTCCAGCAGCCGCAGATAGGCCAGCGCGTGCTTGATCTCGGCGCGCTCGAAAAAGCGCAGGCCGCCATAGACGCGATATGCAATGCCGGCCGAGAACAGCGCATGTTCGATGACGCGCGACTGCGCGTTCGAGCGATACAGCACGGCCACGTCATTGCGCATCCAGCCTTCGGCGACCAGCCCGCGCACTTCCTCGACCAGCCACTGCGCTTCCTGACCGTCGGTCATCGCTTCGTAGACGCGCACCGGTTCGCCGTCGCCAGCATCGGTCCACAGGTTCTTGCCGAGCCGACGGCTGTTGTTCGAGATCAGCGCGTTGGCGCAGTTCAGGATGTTGCCGTGCGAACGATAGTTCTGTTCGAGCTTGATCAGGTTGGTGACGCGGAACTCGCGCTCGAACGCCGCCATGTTGGCCACGTTGGCGCCGCGAAACGCATAGATGCTTTGGTCGTCGTCGCCGACCGCGAAGATCACAGCGCGTTCGCCGGCCAGCAGCTTCAGCCAGCGGTATTGCAGCACGTTGGTGTCCTGGAACTCGTCGACCAGGATGTGCGCAAAGCGCAATTGGTAGTGCTCGCGCAGCAGCTGATTGCGTTCGAGCAGTTCATAGCTGCGCAGCAGCAGCTCGGCGAAATCGACCACGCCTTCGCGCTGGCATTGCTCATCGTAGGCCGCATAAAGCTCGACGAAGCGCCGGTTGTAGTCGTCGAATACCTCGACGTCCTTGGCGCGCCGGCCGTCTTCCTTGGCCGAATTGATGAAGTACTGCAGGTTCTTCGGCGGATACTTCTCGTCGTCGACGTTCAGACCTTTGAGCAGCCGCTTGATCGACGCGAGCTGATCCTGCGAATCCATGATCTGGAAGGTCTGCGGCAGCCCGGCGTCGCGATGATGCGCACGCAGCATGCGGTTGGCCAGGCCATGAAAGGTGCCGATCCACATGCCGCGCGTGTTGATCGGCAGCATCGCCGACAGGCGCGTCATCATCTCGCGCGCCGCCTTGTTGGTGAAGGTGACGGCGAAAATGCCCTGCGGGCTGACCTGCCGCGTCGAAAGAAGCCAGGCGATGCGCGTCGTCAGCACGCGCGTCTTGCCGCTGCCCGCGCCGGCCAGGATCAGCGCATGCTGCGCCGGCAGCGTTACCGCGGCAAGCTGGGGTTCATTCAGGTTGGCGAGCAGATTCGACATCGCGTGCGCGCGGCCTTGCGGCATCAGCGCTTGGCGGCCTTCTTGGTCCGTTGCGACCACACGGTCTGACGCGGCGTCAGGCCGCCCAGGCGGATCTCGACGCAGCGCCGCGCATCGTCGGCCCCCAGCTTGGGGTCGGCTGCATGCGCAGCGGCCGGCGCGGCAGCGCGCTCAACGCCATCACCGGCAGGCGTGCCGGCGCTATGGCTGACGCGGATGATGCGGTGGCTTTGCACACCAAAGCTTTCCAGCAATTGCGCGACCGCGCCGGTGCGATCCATGCTCAGCCGGACCGCGTCTTCCTCGGCATCGGCGGGGTTGGCGTGCCCGGACACGACCAGCGTGCCGCCCATGCCGGCGATGAAACGCTCAGCGTGCACGCGGATCGATGCATGAAACTGTTCGGCCACACAAACCGAGTCGCCATCGAAATAGATCTTCATCGGCGCCAGCGGCTCTTTGACCTCGATGACAGGCGCCTCGACCACCGGGCCAGCAGCGCCGGCGCTCGGAGTATCGACGCCCGAACGACGCTTGGGTTGCATTAGCGGTCTCCTTGCTTGCGAGACGAGCACAGGCGGCGGCCAGGCTTGCGCCTGCCGAATCGCGCGCTCCGATCGGGGAAACCGTCATTTTAACAGAGCCGGGAGGAGGTTTCGCCCAAGAGCCTGACAGAAATGGGCTGCGGCACAAACGCCAAGGCGGCAAAGCGGAATGAGCCCGCGAAGCGGAATGAGCCCGCGCCAGCCGGCCTGGCCCATCCGTCCAGGCGGATTCTTGGCTGACGGCATTCAAGGCTAGCCGTCGCCCAGTTTTGTCGGAGAATTTTACAATGGCGCAGAGAAGATGTAGGAATTCCTAATATTTTCAATGGCTCGCGACACAGGCATTCGCCTGCCGCCATCGCCTCACCACCGCTGCGTATAACGCAACTGGATGAAATTCTCGCCCGGATTGGGATGATCGATGCCGGCATTGGAGAAGTGCTGCACACGCAGCGCGATTTCCTGCCGCGACTGCGCGCCGAATCGCCGGCCGATGGCGATGTGGTCGCCGAAATTGAACTTCGAGCTGAAACTCCGGCCGCCGCTGCTGTAGTGCGGCGTGATCAGATTCAGGCCGATGCCCAGTTCGGCAAACCAGTGTTCCGCCCAATGGGGATACAGGCGCAGTACCGGCGTCACGCCGATCTGGGTGACGTCGCGCATGCCCGGGCCGTCGTTGCGGTTGAACCAGCGGCCGATCGACAGCTCCCAATAACCAGTGATCGTGCCCAATCGCGTCTGCCATTGGCGATCCCAATCGCGGGAGACCGCCAGGGTCAGGCTGTCGGCGCGGGAGGTGGCGCCGGCTTGAATGCTGAAGCTGACCGGCGAAACGGCCGCCACCACAGGCCCTGGCGTCGAAGCCGGCTGAGCAGCCAAAGGCAAGGATGCGGCGGTCAGCAGCAGACAGAGCACCGATCGATGGCAAGCGACATCGCGCATCGAGCCGACGCCCGGCCAACGAATGCCATCGAAACCATCATACGACCTGGATTTCATCGGAAGCCCACTCCTGGGGCCTTGAACGCAGTGGCTGTTGCCCCGGTACAGGCAAGCAGCGCGCCCGCTCAGCCGGAGCCGGTCGCTAAACCTTCTGCTGCCTGTCGATCAGCATGCCCAGGATGCCATGCACGCCGATCCCCGCCAGCACCGCCCACTCCAGCGGAATCGCCAGCACCAGGATGAAGGTGACGGCCATTACGACGGCATCGCGCCGATCGTGCTGCGCGATGTGGCGGATCTCACGCAGATCGATGAGCCCGATCGCCACCATCAGCAAGATACCCGCCACCGCGGCCAGCGGCAGCCACTTCGACAGCGGCGCCACGAAGGCCAGCAGCAACACGAGGAACAGCGCCGCCGAGACCGCCGACAAGGGCGTGCGCGCACCCGCCGCCACGTTCACGCCCGAGCGATTGAACGAGCCGCTGGCCGGATACGATGAAAAGAATGAACCGGCCAGATTGGCCAGCCCTTGGCCGATCACTTCGCGATTGCCGTCCAGCGGCGTGCCGGTCTTCACCGCAATCGCGCGCGCGATCGAAATCGCTTCGGCCAGCGCCAGCAGCGTCATCACCAGCGACGGCATCAGCAGCAGGCGCAAGGTATCGAACGACAGATCGGGCGTCGACAGCGGCGGTAGCGCGCCGGGCAGGCGTTCGACGCTGGCCACCGAGAAGCCGTTCCAGAACAGCGGCATCGCCGCGGCGAACAGGCCGCCGGCCAGCACGCCGACCAGCATGTACGGCACGCGTCCATTCCATGGCTTGGCCAGCACGCAGGCCACGACGGTGACTGCCGACACCAGCGTGGTGGCCCAATCGATGCCGGCTGCGTCGTCGACGAAGCGCTGCAGCGTCTGCCATACCGATAGGCCGCGCGGCCAATCGAAACCGAACAGGTTGCGCACCTGCGAATTGACGATCAGCACCGCGGCACCGGCGGTGAAACCGACGATCACGCTGTGCGGCACGCGATCGACCAGGCGTCCCAGCCCGGCCCAGCCGATCAGCAACTGCCAGCACGCGACCATGAAGGTCAGCGTCAACACCAGCCGTACGTAGTCGTCGCTGCCGGCAACCGCCAGGGGCGCAATCAGGCTCAACACGGTCAACGAGATCGCATTGGCCGGTCCGGTGACCATCAAGCGGCTGGCGCCGAACAGCGCGGCGACGATGCACGGCACCATCGCGCTATACAGTCCGTATTGCGGCGGCATGCCGGCCAGCGTGGCGAAGGCCACGCCCTGCGGCAATACGACGATGGCGCCCGTCAGGCCGGCCAGCAGATCGGCGCGCAGCACGCGCCGATCGCGCAGCGAACCAATCCAGGCCAGGAACGGAAGATGCGGTTGCAGGCGTTGCCAGACACTGCCGGCCGGCGTTTGTTTTTGCAAGATCGAGTCGGGTTCAGATTCGCCGTTGGCCATGATATAGCCGCACCACGTGCTGCGCCTCGGCAAAGAACAGCCAGCGCTCGACCAGCAAGCCGGCCAGGCACGAGATGGCCGCCAGCGGCGCGGCCTGCGGCAGACCGACGAGCAGCACGGCGGGCAGCACGAAAGCCAGCACGATCGCGACGCGCTTGAGCAACTGCGCACGCTCGCGCGCCAGCACGAAGCCGAATTCGTCGGTCAGAAAGTTGGCATGCGTGTGGCCGACGTCGAGCAGCCGCACGCTGCCCTTCAGATTTAGCGCTTGATTATTGGTGAGACCCGCTTCGCCGCCATCGGCAAAGCCGCGCCAATAAAAGAGCTTGAGCAGCGCACCGGCCGCCAGCAGCAGCAGCGCGACACCCGCCCAGCCATCGAGGCCGGTGAAAACCGCTGCGCCCGTCGTCGTTGCGCCCGTCGTCGCGTTGCCCATCGCCGCCGACCACGCCCGCAAGCCGAGCCACAGCACGCCCCCCGAAAGCAGCCCGAACAGCGGATACGCGATCATCGTGTAGCGATTGCGCCAGCGCGGCACCGTCTTCAAGCAGGCGTAGATCATCGCGGTGCAGAACAGCACGGCCAATGCCAGTGCAACCAGCAGCACGCCCGCCACGCCTTCCAGCGTGGCACGGCCCTGATACACCGCCAGCAGATACACCGCTGCCAGCGGATAGACCAGCACCGCCAGCACGCCCTCGCGCGACAGCCAGGAACTGCGAAAGCGCGTGAACGCGCGCCACGCGTTGCGCGGGTTGGCCAGATGCAGCGTCGACGACAGCAGCCCGCCCGAGATCAGCACCCCGGCCAAGGCCGCGCCGACCCAGAACGGCAGACCCTCGACGCCGCCCGGCAACCAGCGGCCCAGAATGAGCCAGACCATCAGCCCGAGCCCGCTGCCCGAAGCCACCGTGAAAAAGATGACTGAGAATGCCGGCTTCATCAGATCGACACCACACGATTGACCATCTTCGCCAGCCGTTGCCTGAAGGTCGGCTCGGCGGCGGCCACGGCACGGGTATCGATCGGCGGCGTTTCGCGCGGCGGCAGATAGCGGTTGACCGGCTTGTAGTCGAGCTCGGGCAACAAGCCCGCGCCGTCGCGCTCGGCCACCAGCGTCGACACTTTCGAACCCGGGTCGTCGAAATCACCGAAGTGGCGTGCGTGCGCCGGGCACGCCAGCACGCAGGCCGGCTGCCGCTCGGCCACCGGCAGCGCCTCGTCGTAGATGCGATCGACGCACAGCGTGCATTTGCGCATCACGCCCTGCTCGCGATCGAGTTCACGCGCGCCGTAGGGGCAGGCCCAGGCGCAATAGTTGCAGCCCATGCAGCGCTCGGGGTCGACCAGCACGATACCGTCTTCGGCGCGCTTGTAAGACGCGCCGGTCGGACAGACGGTGACGCAGTCGGCGTCTTCGCAGTGCATGCACGACATCGGCACGTTCACCGTCTTCGACAGATTCAAGTGGCCGGTGGCGGCGTCGCGCGGCGCCTCGTCGCGCATTTCGAAGTGGCGAATGCGATTGAACCAGACGCCCGACGGCGCCTCGCCGTACGGTTGATAGTCGGGCGCGCCGCCGGCCATCAGCGAAGCGCCGTTCCATTCCTTGCAGGCCACCGCGCAGGCATGGCAGCCGACGCAGGTGTCCATGTCGATGACCAGACCCAGTTTCACTTGGCACTCCCGAATTCGAGCTTGGGCCACACGCCTGTTTCACCCGGCGCGGCCTTGGTGATCCGCACGCGCAGGTCGTACCACGCCGCCTGCCCGGTGACCGGATCGGAGTTGGTCAACGAGCGCTCGGCCGCGCGCCGCGGCAGGTTCTCGCTGATCAGGTGGTTCAGCAAAAAGCCGTGCGTGGCCTCGGGCGCGTCTTTTTCCAGGCCCCAGGCCTGCGACATCTTGCCGATCGCGTTCCAGGTCCACACGGTGTGCTTTTCAACGCCATGCATCGTGCGCAACTGGCAGCGGATGCGGCCGTTGTGCGATTCGACCCAGACCCAGTCGTCGTCGGCCAGGCCCAGCTCGCGCGCGGCGTCGGCGTTCATGTACAGATGATTGCGGCTCATGATCTGCCGCAGCCAGGCATTCTGCGAATCCCATGAGTGATACATGATCATCGGCCGCTGCGTGATCGCATGAAACGGATAAGCCGAGGGCGGCGCCGATTCGTTCAACCGTTCGCTTTCGATCGGCTCATACCAGATCGGCAGCGGATCGAAATAGCGCACCAGCCGCTCGCGGTCGACCGCTTCGCGCGGCTTCGGCCCGGCATACAGCCCCTGCCCGGCCAACCGGAACTTCTGCAGCGGCTCGCTATAGATCTGCATGATGATCGGGTCGGGCTTCGGAATGAAACCGACGCGCGCCGCTTCATTCAGATAGGCCTGGTTCACGCCGCGCATGAACTGCATCTCGGGCGGCCAGTGATGCTGGAAAAAGCTCTTGCCGTCGATGTAGGCCTGCCATTGATCCGGGTTGGGCGCGCCCTTCAGCGGCGAGTTGCCGTCTTCGCCGCGCCAGCCGGCCAGGAAGCCGATGCCGGGAGCGCGCTCGTAGCGCACGATGAAGTCGGGATAGTCGCGATACTTGCGCGCGCCGTCGGCACCGACGAAGGCCGGGAATTTCAATCGGCCGGCCAACTCGATCAGCACTTCCTGCCATGGCCGCACGTCGCGATCGGGCTCGACCAAGGGATAACGGATCGAATCGGCGATGGTGTCGGGCTCGGAGATCGGCCGGTCGAGCAGCGAGATCGCGTCGTGCCGCTCCAGGTACGTGGTGTCGGGCAGCACCAGGTCGGCGAAGCGCACCGTTTCCGAATCGAAGGCATCGGAGACCACCAGGAACGGAATGCGGTAATTGCCGGCGGCGTCCTTGGCGCGCAGCAGGTCTTGCGTCTGCGCCGTGTTCATCGACGAGTTCCAGGCCATGTTGGCCATGAACAGCATCAGCGTATCGATCGGGTACGGATCACCCTCGACCGCATTGCGGATCACCATGTGCATCATGCCGTGCGCGGCGATCGGGCTTTCCCACGAATACGCCTTGTCCAGCCGCAGCGGCTGGCCCTGCGCATCGATGGCCAGGTCTTCGGGGCGCACCGGAAAGCCCAGCGGCGGGCGGTTCAGCGCCGTATCGGGCGCGTCGATCACCGCGATGTCGTTCTCGGGCAATTGCGGCGGCGGAATCGGCCGCGGAAACGGCGCCTTCGAACGGAAGTTGCCGGGGCTGTCGAGCGCGCCCAGCAGCATCTGGATCAGGTGCAGCGCACGGCAGCTCTGGAAGCCGTTCGAATGCGCCGAGATGCCGCGCATCGCATACATCGCCACCGGGCGGCCCACCACCTTGTCGTGCTTGTTGCCCCAGACGTCGGTCCACTCGATCGGCAGTTCGATCGTCTGCTCGAACGCCACCGCGGCCATTTCCAGCGCCAGCCGCTCGATCGTTTCGGCCGGCACGCCACAGCGTTCGGCCACCGCGGCGGGCGAATACTCGTCGGCCAGATAACGCTCAGCCACCAGCGACATCACGCTGCGGCAGGCCGGCGCTTCATCCGCCGCCGCCAGTTCGGCGAACATCGCCGGCTGCACGTCTTTGCCGAAGGCGGCAGGCGCGCCGCTGCGCTGATCGAGCACCTGCGGGCGGCCCTGCTCGTCGCGCAGGAACAGGCCATGCTGCGGCGTGCCCGGCGCGTCGATCACCAGCCACGCGGCATTGGTGTAGCGCACCATCCAATCCCAGTCGAACAGTTCGCGCGACAGCAGCACGTGCACGATGGCCAGCGCCAGCAGCCCGTCGGTGCCGGGGCGCACCGGCACCCATTCGTCGGCGATCGCCGAGTAGCCGGTGCGCACCGGGTTGATCGACACGAACTTGGCGCCGTTGCGCTTGAGCTTGTCGAGCCCGATCTTGATCGGATTGCTGGAGTGGTCTTCGGCCACGCCCCACAGCACGAAATACTTGGCGCGATCCCAGTCGGGCGCGCCGAACTCCCAGAACGAAAAGCCGATCGAATACAGGCCCGCCGCAGCCATGTTCACCGAACAGAAGCCGCCGTGCGCAGCCCAGTTCGGCGTGCCGTACTGCTGCGCCCACAGACCGGTGAGCGCCTGCATCTGGTCGCGGCCGGTGAAGAACGCCAGCCGCTTGGGGTCGGTGGCGCGGATGTGCGCC
>JAFKGG010000360.1 GCA_017307915.1 Burkholderiales bacterium
CGCCTGCAAGGGATGGAGATCGTGACCTGAGTCTAGTATCATATCCCCTCCAGGGGCATAGGATAAGTCACGTTCTAGATCATGCATGCACATCACTCCCATACGCACCAGTCACACCCTGCCATCGTCAAGCGGCTACGCCGCGCCGGCGGGCATCTGAACAGCATCGTGGAGATGATCGAGCAGGGGCGCGCTTGCCTGGACATTGCGCAACAACTACAGGCCGTGGAAAAGGCAATTCAGCAGGCCAAGAAGGCGCTGATCCAGGATCACCTCGACCACTGCCTGGAGGAGGTGATCGGCCCCTTGGCACGCGACCAGCGCGACTCCATGGCGGAGTTCAAAGAGATCACCCGGTACTTGTGAATCCGCGATGCCGCCTTTTCCTGAACTGATGCACCAAAGAGCCGCGGGCGGCTAACGCCATGCGCCAAGTTCTCGCCAACCGCACCTACCGACACCTGTTTCTCGCACAGGTCATTGCGCTCGTCGGTACGGGACTGGCGACAGTGGCGCTCGGCCTGCTGGCGTACCAGTTGGCGGGGGCGGATGCCGGCACGGTGCTCGGCACCGCGTTCGCGATCAAGATGGTGGCCTACGTCGGTGTAGCGCCGGTCGCTACGGCGCTGGCGAATCGGCTACCTCGCCGCACGATGCTGGTCGGCCTCGACCTCGTGCGTGCAGCGGTGGCGCTGCTTCTGCCTTTTGTGTCGCAGGCATGGCAGGTCTACGTTCTGATCTTCGTGCTGCAGGCGGCGTCGGCTGGATTCACACCCACCTTTCAGGCCACGATCCCGGACGTGTTGCCTGACGAAAAGGACTACACGCAGGCGCTCTCGCTCTCGCGCCTCGCCTACGATCTGGAAAGCCTCTTGAGCCCGATGTTGGCTGCGGCACTACTGACAATCGTCAGCTTCCACAACCTGTTCGCCGGCACGGTCGTGGGCTTTCTGGCATCGGCTGCGCTGGTGGTGTCCGTCGCGCTACCGAGCCCGAAGGCGAGCGAGCGTCGCGGCATCTACGATCGCACAACGCGCGGCCTGCGCATTTACCTCGCAACACCGCGGCTGCGGGGCCTTTGGGCCGTGCAGTCCGGCGTGGCTGCCGCCGGCGCGATGGTGTTCGTCAACACGGTGGTGTTGGTGCAGTCCGCATGGGGGCTTGGGCAGACGGATGTGGCACTGGCATTGGCGTCGTTTGGCGCCGGCTCCATGGTCGCGGCTCTTGCGTTGCCCCAGGCGCTGGAACGGCTGCCCGAACGGCCGGTCATGTTGGCCGGCGTTGCCGTGCTGGTATTTGGCCTGGCGCTGGGGCCTCTGGTGAACGGATTGCACAGTCTGTTGGCGCTCTGGTTCGTGCTGGGCCTGGGCTACTCGGCCGCGCAAACGCCGTCGGGCCGCCTGCTGCGGCGCTCGGCCCACCCCGAAGATCGGCCCGCCGTCTACGCGGCGCAGTTCGCGCTGTCGCACGCCTGCTGGTTAGTGTTCTACCCGCTGGCCGGCTGGCTGGGTGCGCAAGCAGGCCTTCCCTGGACGTTCACGGTGCATTCGGTTGCCGCGGCGTTTGCGCTCGTACTGGCGCTCAAGCTGTGGCCAGCCGACGATCCGGAGGTGCTCGAACATACGCACCAGGCACTGCCTGCAGGCCACACCCATGCGCAAGGTGCCCGGGCGCACCCCGAGGGCTTGCGCCACGCCCACCCTTTCGTGGTGGATGACTTGCACATGCACTGGCCGGGACCTGAGCGATGAGCTTGGCCACCTCTGTGCCATCACGCGCGACCAGGGTGCGCACCACGCCAGCGGACGCTGCCGTGCGCGCATTCGCGTGGCTCGGGCGGCTGTTCCGGGTACTGCTGCTGGTGGTCG
>JAFKGG010000517.1 GCA_017307915.1 Burkholderiales bacterium
ATTTCAGGTTGGGATCCAGCGCCGGTGCCATCACCACGCTGGCTTGCGTGACCACGCCGATCGTGTAGCCATCCTTGGGGGCGCGCGCCAGTGTCTGCGTGCCCAGCCGCTGGCCGGCGCCCGATCGATTCTCGATCACGATCGGTTGGCCGAGGATCTGGCTGGCGCGCTCGGCGATCAGCCGCGCGCGGCTGTCGACGATGCCGGGCGGGAAGGGCACGATCATCGTGATCGGGCGGCTCGGGTAGGCGGCTGCATCGCGTGTGCCGGCTCCGGCCGCAGGCTGGGCCTGTGCGCCGCAGGCGAGCACGATCGCAGCTGTGGCAGCCAAGGTTGCCTTGGCTGCCGCGACGCCGAGGCGAGGACGATGTTGCATTGGGTGTCTCTCGCGTCGCGTGCTTTACGATTTGCCGAACGGCAGTGGCGCCGGCGGGCGCAGCCCGATCGTCACCACCTTGTCCTGCGAATAGAACTGCCGCATGCCTTCGATGCCTTCGCGGCCGACGCCGGAATCCTTGTAGCCGCCGAACGGAAAGCGGAAGTCGAGCGTCATGTTCGTGTTCACCAGCACGACGCCGGTCTGCAGGGCGCGGGCCGCGCGCATCGTGTCGTCCAGGCGCTCGCTCCACAGGTACGACACAAGGCCGTAGGCCGAATCGTTGGCGATCGCCAGCGCCTCATCGAGTTCGTCGTAGACCAGCAGCGTGGCGAACGGACCGAAGATTTCTTGCTGGCACAGCCGTGTGCTGTTCGTACGAGCCAGCACGGCAGTCGGTTCGACGTAGTAGCCGCGCTCGAATCCTTCGGCGCGCCGGCCGCCGGTCAGCAGTGTGTTGCCGTCTTCGCGCGCCAGTTCGGCGAATCCCAGCACACGCCGATAATGGCTTTCGAAGGCTAGTGGACCGACTTCGGTGGCCGCATCGAGCGGGTCGCCCAGCCGGATGCGGCGTGCGCGCGTAACGAAGCGTTCGATGAAGTCGTCGGCGATCTTGCGCGACAGCAGAATGCGCGAACCGGCGAAGCACTGCTGGCCGTTGTTCAGGTAAATGCCGGCCAACGCGGCGTCGAGCGCGCGATCCAGATCGGCCGATTCGGTGATGATGTTGGCCGATTTGCCGCCCAGCTCCAGGTCGACGCGCTTCAGTGCCGGGGCTGCCGCGCTGGCGATCGCCCGCCCGGTCTCGGTGCCGCCGGTGAACGAGATGCCGCGTACTGCCGGGTGGCAGACCAGCGCATTGCCGGTCACCGTGCCGCGGCCGTTGACCATGTTCACGACGCCGTCGGGCACGCCGGCTTCGCTCAACAGTTCCATGAAACGCGATACTGCCAGCGGCGTCTGCTCGGAAGTCTTCACCACGCAGGTGTTGCCGAAGGTGAGCGCCGCTGCGATCTTGGTCGAGGCCAGCGCCAGCGGAGCGTTCCACGGCGAGATCAGCGCCACCACGCCGAGCGGATCGCGCAGCACGAAGCGCAGATAGGCGTCGTCGTCCATGCCGGCACGTTCGACGTGCTGCGACAGGTAATCAGCGAAGAAGTTGAAGTTGCGCACGATGCGCGGCAACTGGAACTGGCGCGCATAGCGCAGCGGCAAGCCGGTGTTGAGCGTCTCCAGCCAGGCGAGCTCGTCGAGATGTTCGCTGGTGACGCGCGCGATGCGCTGCAGGACCTCGCGTTTGGCCTGGGCCTTCAGTCCCGACCAGCGGCCATCCAGGTGTGCGCGCTGCGCGGCTTCGATGGCGCGCGTGGTTTCGGCGGCATCGGCCTCGGCCAGCTCGGCCACCTGCTGTTCGGTGGCGGGGTTGATCACCGGCAGGCGCATGGCGCCGGGCACGGCGCGCTTGCCGTCGATGTAGCTGCTGACGACCGGTGGAACCGGCCAGGATTTGATCGTGTTCATGCTGCCCAGGTGCCTCCATTGACGTGCAGCGTCTGGCCGGTGATGTAGCCGGCTGCGGGACTCAGCAGAAACAGCATCGGCCCGGCGATGTCGGCCGGTTCGCCCAGACGGCCCATCGGCACGCCGGCCGAGAAGCTGTTCAACGGCAGGCCGGTGCTCTTCGGCGGCCTGCCGGTGCCGCCGCGCAGGAACTCGGTCTGGATGACGCCCGGCGCGATCGCGTTGACGCGGATCTGCGGCGCGCATTCGGTGGCCAGTGCCTTGCACATCGAGATCACGCCGGCTTTGGAGGCCGCATAAGGGCCATAGCCGCTCAGGCTGACGCGCACGCCGAAGGTGGACGAGGTGAGCACGATCGACGGCCTGCGACCGGCATCGGCGGCGGCGCGCAGCAGCGGGATCGCGGCGCGGGCGGCGAGGAAGCTGCTGCGCAGATTGCCGGCGACGATCGCATCCCATTCGGCGCTCGACATCGATTCGATCGGCACACGTTCGCGCGTGTAGCCGACCAGGTGGATCAGCGCATCGAGCGCCGGCCAACGCGCGGCGATCTGCTCGAAGGCCGAGGCTACCTGCTGTTCATCGCCGGCGTCGCAGCCGATGGCCGCGGTGACGCCGGCCGCCGGCGGATGGGCGGCGATCGACGAGGGCAGGTCGAGCACGATGACTTCAAGCCCGTGCGCCAGCGCGGCCGCCACCACGGCGCGGCCGATACCGCCGCAGCCGCCGGCCACGACGAGCCGTGATCCGGGCGCCGGCAGCATCGAGCGCAGCGGATCGGTCACTGAGAAGCCGCTGGCCTCGGGGCCTTGCGGCAAGTCGTGGGCCTGGTTGGCCGAACCGGAGCGATCCGTCTGCGTCATTTGAATTTCTCGGCGTTTTGCAGCACCTTGTTCCAGCGTGCGATGTCGGAGCCCAGCCGCTTGGTCAGCTCGGCCGAGCTGGCCTGCCAGGGTTCGTTGGAGCGCGCCAGCAGCGCGTCGCGGAAGGCCGGTGTGCGCAGCAGCGCGGTCAGTTCGGTTTCGAGCTTGGTGAGAATCGGCTTGGGTACGCCGGCCGGCGCGTACATGGCCACCGCATAGTCCCAGTCCAGGTCTTTCACGCCCAGCTCGGTGAAGGTGGGCACGTCGGGAAAGAACGAAACGCGCTGGCGCCCGAGCACCGCCAGCGGTTTGACCTTGCCGGCCTCGACCTGCGCGCGCGTGATGCCGATCGACAGCAGGCCGCTTTGCACCTGCCCGGACAGCAGATCGGTGAGCATCGGGTTCTCGCCCTTGTAGGGCACGTGCGTCATGTTCAGGCCGAGCTGTTCGCTCATCATCGCGATCAGCAGGTGCGTGGAAGTGCCCGGACCATACGAGCCGAAGCTGAACGGTTTGGCGCGCGCGGCGGCGACGAACTGCTTGAAGTCGGTGGCATTCGCGCTGTTGCCCGCGACGTAGATCAGCGGCGTCGCCGCGATGCCGGCGACCGGTACGAAATCGGTTTCGGCACGATAAGTGGGCTTGGCACCCAGCGGCGCGCTGGTCAACTGGGTGACCGGCGTGATCAGCAGAGTGTAGCCATCGGGGGCGGCCTTGGCGACTGCGTCAGCGCCGATCACGCCGGCTGCGCCGCCCTTGTTCTCGACGATGATCGGCTGGCCCAGCCGTTCCGACAGCGGCCCGGCCACGCCGCGCGCGATGATGTCGGCATTGCCGCCGGCCGGGTAGGGCACCACGATGCGAATCGGCCGTTCGGGCCAGTTCTGCGCTTGCGCGGGTGCGGCGGCGCTCAGGGCCAGGCTCATGCCAATGGCCAGGGCGGGTAGGGCACGTGTCAGTGTCGGTCGTTTGATCACGGTTGTCTCCGAATGATGGGGGTTGCATCGGCGCGCGGCTGCGGGCGCGCCGGGACCGCTTCACTCGGGCCGCTGCGCCAGCAGCGTCCTGAGCATGGGTTTGTCGATCTTGGTGTTCGCGTTGCGCGGCAGCGCATCGAGCACGATCAGCTTTTCGGGCAGCTTCAGGCTGGCCACGTGCAGTTCGTCGCGCAGAAAGGCGACCAGGGATTCGCGGCTTGGTGCCGGGCAGCCCGGGCGCATCGCGATGAACGCGCAGATGCGTTCGCCCAGCCGCTCATCCGGCAGGCCGACCACGCCAACTTCCTTGATGCCTGGGTATTCGGCGACCAGGTTCTCGACTTCGGCCGATGACACGTTGAAGCCGCCGCGAACGATGATTTCCTTGAGCCGGCCTACGTAGCGGTAGTACTGGCGCTGATCGCCGGCGATCTCGAACAGGTCGCCGCTGCGGTAGTAGCCCTGCGCGTCGAAGGCCGCGCGCGTGCGCTCGGCATCGTTGAAATAGCCGTCGAAGATGGTGGCGCCGCGCATGCGCAACTCGCCGGGCAGTCCGGTCCCGGTGATTTCCTGTTCGGTCTGCGGGTCGACCAGCCGGCTTTCGATCAGATCGGCGCTCGGATAGAACCAGCGCAGGCCTGGTGCGCCCAGCCGCGGAAACAGCGTGGCGCGCAATTGCGGCTCGGGGATGTCTTCGGGCGTGGCGGCCAGCGAGATGCCTTCGGTGGACCCGAAGAAGTTGACGATGCGAACGCCGAAGCGTTGTTCGAACTCGGTGATCACGGCCGGCGACAGCGGCGCCGATCCCGAGCCGATGGTGTGCAGCCGGCCGAAGTCGACGCCGTCGAGCCGCTGCGGCTCGCTG
Organism: Burkholderiales bacterium; assembly: GCA_017307915.1. Lineage (GTDB taxonomy): Bacteria > Pseudomonadota > Gammaproteobacteria > Burkholderiales > Burkholderiaceae_E > Zeimonas. The sequence goes on from JAFKGG010000517.1 coordinate 4,603, forward strand.
AGCAGCGACACCAGGATGGCCGGCGCGATCGACGTGAAGCTGATCGCTTCATCGCGCAGTTGCCGGATGAACAGATCGAGTGCGAACGGCTGGTGCAGGACGACGGTGCCGGCCCGGTGCAGCCACGGCATGATGGTGCCGCTCATCGCGCCGTGCGTCGACAGCGGGCGGGCGCTGAGCATGCGCACGCCGTCGGTCATGTGGCAGGCATCGGCGATCGTCGCCCGCGAGACCAGCCACTGTGCGTGACTGCGCGGAATGCCTTTGGGGCGGCCTTCGCTGCCTGACGTCCAGATGATGGTGACGGCGTCGTCGGCGCAGACGGCTGCCTCGGGCGCGGGCTGGCAGCCGGGAAACGAGCGCGGCGCGGCCAGCATCGCTGCCAGATCGAATTCGTCATCGGCAATGTGGGCTGCATCGCCCAGCAGCAGCAGATGCGTGAGGCACGGGTGCGCGGCACGTAGTCCGCGCGCCATATGGGCATGGTCGAACTTGCCGATGCGCTGGTTGGTGATCAGCGCCTTGGCCGAGGTGTGCTCGATGATGTAGTCCAGCTCGTGCTCGCGGTACAGCGCCGGCACCGGGCTGGCGATGATGCCGCGGCGAAAGCAGGCCAGGTAGACGGCCAGCAGTTCCCAGGTATTGGCTAGCTGTATCACCAAGACGTCGTCTTTGGCGATGCCGCAGGCTGCCAGGTTGTGAGCCAGTGCATCGACGGCGGCGCCAAGCGTGCCCCAACTGATGCGCCGCGGCTCGCCGTCGCAGACGGCGGCACGGTTCGGCGGGTCGATGATCGCTTCCCGCTCGGGCACGCGCGCCACGTTGTGCCGCATCAGCGTGTCGAACGGCAGATCGGGCCAGCAGTCTCGCAAGCGCAGCTCGCGGATGCGGGCGGGATCGGAAAGAATCATCGGAAACCTCTGATGCGCCGGCCGGCGTCGGGCCGTTTGTAAATATGAATAAAAAAGTGATTTGAACGTGGGGCGCTGTCCACTATTTTACTTCTATTATTGAACTAATATGAAAAACTTTTGAATTGGGCTGGAATCAGGGGTTTCCATGATCGTCTACCCCATGGTTCCGCAGGCGAAGTGAAATTGGTGCTGGTGATCCGGCGGGGATGGCCGAGCGGTGCCGCCGCTCAGCCGCTCAGCGGTGTTGCCTATTCGCCGGCCAGGCTGCGGCGCCAGGGGTCTTGCGCCTCGTGGCGCAGCGCCGCCCGGTATTCGGCCTTCAGCGTGGCGATGATGCGCGCGGCCGGCTCGATGGCGGTGGTCTGGCCCACGGCGTGGCCGGCTGACCAGAGGTCTTTCCAGGCCTTGACGTCGCGCTCGCGGTTGCTCAGGTCGAACTTGCCGCGTGCCGTCAGATTGTCGGGATCGAGGCCGGCGGCCACCAGGCTCGGGCGCAGCTTGTTGGCCCAGGCGCCGGTGATCGCATTGGTGTGGATGATGTCGGGGAACGATGCATCGACCACCATCTGTTTGTAGCGTTCGACGGCGTTGCTTTCGGCGCTGGCGATGAAGCGCGTGCCCATGTAGGCGAAATCGGCGCTCAGGGTCTGTGCCGCCCGCAGGCCGTAGCCGTCGGCGATCGCGCCGCCGACCACGATCATGCCGTCCCAGAACTGGCGCACCGCCGCCACGAAAGCCGGCGCGGCCATCGGCCCGGTGTGGCCGCCTGCGCCGGAACAGACCAGCACCAGCCCGTCGACGCCGGCTGCGGCGGCCTTGCGGGCGTATTCGGGTGTATTGACGTCGGCGAACACCAGGCCGCCGTAGCCATGCACCGCTTCCACCACCCGCTTGGGGCTGCCCAGTGCCGTGATGACCAGCGGCACGCGGTGGCGCACGCAGGTCGCCAGATCATCGTCGAAGCGCGGGTTGCTGGTGTGTGTGATCAGGTTTACCGCCCACGCCGGTGCCGGTCGGTCGGCGCCGGCCAGCGCCTGACGGCCGGCTTCGATGCGCTGCGCCCATTCATCGAAGATTGCCGGGCTGCGCGCGTTGCCGGTCGGCATCGCGCCGATCACGCCGTTGGCGCAGGCGGCCAACACCAGCTCGACGCTGCTGACCAGGAACATGGGCGCGACGATCAGCGGCAGTTGCAGGCCGGCCAGCAACGCCGGCGGTATGCGATCGCGGTAGCGGCTGGGGATCGGGGGCGACATCGCGCTCCACGGGGGTATTGTGGCGTTCATGGGTGGAATGTGTTCGAGGCGGGGCACCGCGACGCTCATCGGTAGTTCTGCGGCGCTTCGCCGTCGATGCGATCGCCCTCGACCCAGCAGGCATGCGTGCCCACCGAGATGCGTTGCGGCAGCTCGATGCGTGCGACGGGGCCGGCGGCGATCGCGGCGGCATCGAAGATCAGGCATTCGGAGACATCGCGCTGCATGTCGCTGACGTAGGTCAGCAGATAGCCGTCGTCGTCGCTGCGTGCGTTAGGGCGCAACGCGATCTGCGTTTCGCTGCCGTGCCGGCCCGGGCCGTATTCGAAGCGTTCGGTGTTGCCGCTGTGCAGATCGTATTTCTTGATGCCGGAGAACAGCCATTGGCCCGGCGTGAACAGCGTATTGAAGCTGTAGCGGTATGGCCGGCCCACGTAGGCATTGGCGATCATCGGAAACTCGGTGACTTCGTCGTCGAGGAACGACTCTTGCGTCTGCCCGGTCTTCAGGTTGAAGCGCCAGCGGTACATGCGGGTGCGCGTATTGTGCTTGTCCAGCATTGCCGTCATGCGCGCGTAGCCTTCCTTGGGCAGGTGCGAGACGTTGGCGATCGGGTCCAGCGAGATGCAGCCGTCCATCACCACCTCGTCGCCGTCTTCGAAACAGTTCGACAGATGCAGGATGTAGCACGGCGTGGCTTCGAACCAGCGTACGTCGGCATTGCTGCCGTGGCGCGGCAGCACGGCGAAGCGCGACGGCATGTCGCGGTAGAAGCGTAGCCGGTGCTGCCCCTTGGCCAGCAGTGCCGGATCGAAGAACATCGGCAGGTCGTGCAGGATCGTGTAGCGCGGCGTGATGCCCATGTCGTGCGGCCAGCGCGCACCGGGCAGCTCGATCGGTTCGTAGTGCACCAGCCGGTTGTCGCGATCGATGACGCCGTAATGCATGTAGGGCGGCTGCTCGCCGAAGTTGAAGAACATCATCTCGCCCGTGGCGTTGTCGACCTTGAAGTGCGAACAGACGCCCCACGGTTCGACCTGCGTTGCCCATTCGGGTTCGACGCCGATGGTTTGCAGCGTGCGCGGATCGAGCCGATAGGGCTCGCTGCACTGGGACATCGTGGCCAGCAGCTTGCCGGCGTGCGCAATGACGTCGGTGCCGGCGTTGTCCTTCATCGCGCCGATCGAACCCCAGCCGCGCCGTGTTCGCAGCCGCGGCTCGATCAGGCCCGGCCACAGCGAGCGGCCGGCGGCCTGCTCGGCCAGGAATCCGGTGGTGCGGATGAAGCGATTGCGGTATTGCGCATGCCCGTCGGCGAAGTGCATCGCATGCAGCATGCCGTCACCGTCGAACGGGTGATAACGGCCGAGCGGTTCGTGCACCTGGTTGTGCGAGTTGCGGATGTAGATGCCGTGCAGGTCGCGTGGAATCTCGCCGTGCACGACCAGATCCGGGGTGCTCGCGGTGTATTCGGTCTGTATCGGGCGATACGGACCCTGCAGGAACGGGTTGTCGTTGTCGGCGCGGATCGTAGAGTGAATCTGCGCTTGGATCTCAAGCATGGCGGCGCTCCATCCGTGACGTCGGCCCGCGGATGGGCGACTCAGCCGAGAGCGTAGTCCGGGTCTGTTTTTGAGTCAATACTTCGTTTAATAGACTTATATTCGGACTCCGGTATTGATATTTTTATTCAAATAAAACAATTGGTTATTTGAAGTTAATTGCCACTATTGAGTTGTTATGGGTGGAGATTTGTTGAACGCTTTTATTTCTAGACATTCGACCCGACGAAGCCGGAGGGAAACACTGGTCCGCCCCTGCGATGGTCGTTAGAATCAGCGCTCGATTGCAAGGCGATACTGCGGAGGGCGGCAGCGCGATGCATCCATGGCAAGATCTACCGTGCGCTGCCGGCTGGCGCAGCGGGCATCGCGACGTTTGGATGGCGCCGTCGATCGGCTTTATCGAATCAGCCTCGGTATCGAGGGGCTGCGACGACGAGCACGCCGTGATTGCCGCCGTCATCGAGCTGATGCGCGAGCGCACGGGCATCAATTTTGCCGATTACCGCCAAGCCACCATCGCACGGCGCATCCGCAATCGCATGATCGCCGCCGGCGTCGATACCTTTCCCGACTATCTGGCCCGCCTGCGAGCCGACCCGGCCGAGGCTGCCTTGCTGCTGGAAAGGCTGACGATCAAGGTGAGCCGTTTCTATCGTAATGCGCCCACCTTCGAGCATCTGGCCCGCGTCGTGATCCCGCGGTTGGCTGAGCAGCGTGGCGGTGCGCTGCGCGTCTGGTGCGCCGGCTGCGGCCGCGGCGAGGAAGCCTATACGCTGGCCATGCTGCTGCATGAGGCCGGCGTGGCGGGCTCGGTGCTGGCCACCGACCTGGATCCGATGGCACTGCGCGATGCTGTTGCCGCTTCGTATGCCGAGGCGGCGTTCGACGAGTTGCCGGTGGCGCTGCGCCAGCGCCACTTGCAGCCGCTGGACGACGGCGCCCGCTTGCGCCATCGCGTTGCCGAGCCGATCCGGCAGCGGGTCACTTTCACCGTGCACGACGTGCTGTCCATGCCGCCGCCCACACCCGGCGAGTTCGACCTGATCAGTTGCCGCAACGTGCTCATCTATTTCAACGTGCCCGCGCAGCGGCGCGTGTTTCGCACCCTTGCGGCGGCGCTTGCGCCTGGTGCGTTCCTGTGCATTGGCGAGGCGGAATGGCCTGATGCCGAGCTGGCGACGAGCCTGCTGCCCAGTGGTAGCAAAACGCAGGTGTTTCAGCTTGGAGAGCGTTTGTGAAGCGTCTGGAAGGGCCGAGCATCGGCCAGCGAATGGCCATCGGCTTCGGCGTGCTGGCTCTGATCATCGTCACGCTGTTCGCGGCGGTCTACGTCTGGCAGCGCCACAGCGACGAGGCCTTGCACAGTTTTGCGCAGGTGAGTCAGCCGCTGTCGGATGCGGCCAATGAACTCGAAAGCGCGCTGCTGCGTGTCGGCATCACGATGCATTCCTACATGCTGCAGCCGCAGGCACCGCAGCTCGAACGCTATGAGCGTGCGCTGCGCATGGCCAATGTGCGGCTGTTGCAGCTCGACAGCGCCGCGCGCGACACCGAAGCCCACGCCATGTTCGCTCGGTTCGAGCCGCAGCTGCACGCGTATCTGAGCGCTACTCGGCAACTCGTCAGCCAGCGCAGCCTCGGAGCGACCGTCGAGGGCGCTGAGCTAGAAGTGGGGGAGATGCGCGAGTCGGCGCTGGCCCCGCTGCGCGACTTCATCGAGCTGCAGGCGCAGCGGACCGACGCGTCGCTGGCCGAGATGCAGCAGGCGCAGCAGCGCGTGTCGCAGAGCCTGTCCGTGGCCGCCGTGTTGTCGCTGCTGCTCTTCGCCGTGTTCGCCTGGCTGATTACGCAATCGATTCGTCGACCGACGCGAACGCTGGTCGACGTTGCTGCGTCGCTGCAGCAGGGCGATTGGAAGCCGGCCTTGGCGCTGACCGGTGGTTCGGCCGATGGCGCCTCGGCGCGGCTGCGCAGCAACGAGCTGGTGCAGATCGGCCGCGCCTTCGGCGCCGCTGCGGTGGCGTTGGAGCGGCGCGCGCAACGGCTGGCGGCCGATCGCAATGTGGCGGGCGCCACTGCGGCCAGTCTCGAGCAGGCCGAGCTCGCGCAGCAGGTGCTGGCTGGGGTGCTGGCGCACGTAGGCGCCGAGCTGGGCGTGGTCTACGTGTTCGACGGCGGCGATGAAAAGGCGCCGCTGCTGCCGGTAGCCAGTTACGGCTTGGCGCCGTCGGCGGCCGCGTTGATCACCGCCGAGGGCCTGCCGGCGCAGGCGGTCCATGATCGCAAGCCGGTGCGGGTGCGCAACATTCCGCCCGACAGTGCATTCCAGGTGCGCCTGGGCTACGACGCGGCGCCGCCGCGCGACGTGCTGGCCGTGCCGGTGTGCTTCCAGCGCAGGGCGCTGGGCGTGCTGCTGGTGGCCAGCCTGCGGGCGTTCGACGACGAAGCGCTCGACTTCGTCGGCGCGGCCGCCGACCAGTTGGGTGTCGGGCTGAACAATGCATTGGCGCATGAGGAGGTTCAGCGGCTGCTGATCGAGCTGGCCGAGAAGACGCGGCAGGTCCAGGCGCAGAACGAGGAATTGCAGGTCCAGAACGAAGAGATTCAGGCGCAGTCGGAAGAGGTGCAGGCGCAAAACGAAGAGCTGCAGGCGCAAGGCGAAGAGATCCGCGCGCAGCATGAACAGGTTCTGGAGCATACGACGCGCTTGCGCGAGCAGTCGAAGCAACTGGGGGAGAGCGACCGCCGCAAGAACGAATTCCTGGGGCTGCTGGCGCACGAACTGCGCAATCCGATCGCCGGCATCTCGAACAGCATCTTCGTGCTGTCACGGCCCGGCCTCGCTGCCGAGCAGGCCGACGGCGCGCGCGCCGTGATCCATCGGCAGGCACGCCAGCTCAACCGGCTGATCGACGATCTGCTCGACATCACGCGCGTGTCGCACGGCAAGATCTCGCTCAAGCCCGAGCGGCTCGATCTGGTGCAGCTGCTGCGCGACACGCTCGACGATCACCGGCCGGCGTTCGATTCGGCGCGGGTTGCGCTGCACATCGATCTGCCGACGGCTCCGGTCGAAGTCGAGGTCGACCGCGTGCGGATGTGCCAGGTGGTGGGCAACCTGCTGGACAACGCCTTGAAGTTCAGCGATTCCGACGGCGTGGTGCGCGTGCGGCTGTCGACCGTCGGCGGCAGCGGCGGCGGTAGCAGGGATGGCAGCGGCACGGCGCAGCTTTCGATCGTCGATACGGGGGTGGGCATCGACGCGGCGGCCTTCTCACGCTTGTTCGAACCCTTCAGTCAGGGCGATCCGAGCATCACGCGGCGTAGCGGCGGGCTGGGCCTGGGATTGGCACTGGTCAAGGTGCTGGTCGAAATGCACGGCGGAACGGTGCAGGCATTCAGCGATGGTGCCGGCAAGGGGGCGCGCTTCGTCGTCAGTCTGCCGCTGGCCGAAGAGCGGCGATTCGAAGACGCGGTGCCGCCTGCCGAGGGGCCGTCACTGCCCGATCACACGCAGGCATTGCTGGACCCTTGCCGGATCCTGATCATCGAAGACAACGCCGATGTCGCGCAATCGCTGGCTTCGGCGATGCGGCTCGACGGGCACGAGGTGCGGATTGCGCATTCGGCTGCCGAGGGGCTGGAAGCGGCGCACGAATTCCGCCCCGATGTGCTGTTGTGCGACATCGGCCTGCCGATCATGGATGGCTACGAAGTGGCGCGCCGTTTCCGTTCTGACGCAGCGTTGAAGAGCGTGTATCTGGTCGCCGTGACCGGGTATGCCGGCGAGCGTGAGCGCGAGCAGGCCATCCATGCCGGGTTCGACCGACATCTGCCCAAGCCTCCCGATCTGCAGGAGCTGAACGAGGTGCTGGCTGAGGTGGCGCGGCGCCGCGTGCGCGATGCCGGCCGGTGATCGGCGCCGAGTAAGCGCGGCCGGCTCGACCCGTTGCGTGGATGGCCGGCCGGCAAGCCGGCTACGATCAATCGACGGTGGCGCCCGATTTCTTC
>JAFKGG010000518.1 GCA_017307915.1 Burkholderiales bacterium
ACAACGCAATCGTACGGGTCAGAAAACCCGCGTGAAAGACGCTCAGGCGGGGACGCGTAGCCGGAGCCTCCAGCTGGGAAGCGCCCAGCCGGGGGCGCCTAGCCGGGGGCGCCTAGCCGGGGGCGCCTAGCTCGCGGCACCAATGCGTACGCCGTTACTGGGGGGGCAGGTCCATCCCGGCGCGCATCGACGGCCCTTCGTTGCCGACTGGGCCGATATCGCACTGATTGCAGATCGGCATGCTGGCGCGGTCGCGCTCCATGTGGGCGATGAAAGCCGCCCGTTCCTTGCCGGCCAGGATCTCGTTGTAGGTCTGTTCGAACAGGTTGCCGAATCGTCCGGCCATCGGGTGGGCACAGCAAGGCACCACCGTGCCGTCGTGGTTGACGTGCAGCAGATTGATCTGCCCGCGCCACGGATGGTTGACGAACTGTTCCGGGTTGGCCATGAAGGAGCAGACGCCCTTGGGCATCATGAAGACGCGGCCGGTCACATTCTGTGCGGCCTGGGGCAGCGTCATCCAGCGGCGGAACTCCGGTGTCCAGCCCCGCGGGATCAAGATGTCGCGCCAGCGCTGGCGATTTTCCGGCGGCTCGGGATCACAGACCGTTCGCGTCACCAGTTGCAGCCCGGGCGACCATTTGTCGCGCAGAACGCGCACCCGTTCCAGGAACTCGATGAACTTGCCCCAGACGGAGGGCGGGCGCAAGCGTTCATAATCGGCCGGGGTGCCGTCGCCGTCGCAACTCACGACGAGGCGATCGAGCACCTCCAGCTTGAGCATTTCCTCGAAATCGTCCCAATACACATGCTGCGCATTGGTCGAAATTTCGACGATCGAAACCTTCCAGCTCTGGCGCGGAATGCAGGCCACGATCTGGGAAAGTTCTTTGTGCAGCAGCGGCTCGCCGAAGCTGAACAAGCGCATCGTGTGGATGCGCTCGACGTCGATGTTGCGCAGGGCGCGGTCGAAGTCGCTGACGGCGATGCGTGCTATTTTCGGTAGCAAGGTCGAATTCGGGCAACCGACGCAGCGCAACTGACAGCCGTGAACGATATCGAAATGCAGGGAATAGATGCTGGTGGCGCGGGCAGGCATGGCGGGGCGACGGCGCGAAAAACGATCGGCGATCATAACAAACCATCCCCATACAGCCCGCAGCGCCATCGGCCACGGTCGGGGCATTGCCGTCCGGCTGCCGTGAGCGCCACCCGGTTACTGTGAGCACCGTCCGGCTGCCGTGAGCGTACGACGCCCCGTTACATCAAACAACGATCAATTTCTTCATCGCAGACATGTCCAATCCAGATGCACTGTTCCGCCGTGCGGTAGAGCTTCATCGCCAGGGCGACCTGGCACAAGCACGGGCGTTGTACCAGCAAGTCCTCGAGCTACGTCCTGAACACCCGGCCGTGCTGAACTGCCTGGGGCAGGCGCAGCTTGCCCAAGGGCAGGTGCCGCAGGCTGTCGAAACGCTGCAGCGCGCGGTTCGCGCGGCGCCCGGTTATGCGGATGCATGCGTCAGTCTCGGCAATGCGCTGCTGACGGCAGAGCAGCCCGAGCGTGCGCTCGACGCCTTCAAGCGGGCCACCTCGCTTAAACCCGCGACGGTGGCAGGGTGGATCGGCTGCGGCAATGCCCTGCAAAGGCTGGAACGTTTCGTCGAAGCCGTGCCCATGATGGAAACAGCAAGTACCTTGGCGCCGCAGGAACCCGCCGCATGGCTGGGGCTGGCCAATGCCCTGCTCGGCGCCGGCCAGACCGCCCAGGCGCTGGAGCGGCTCGCACAGGTAGAAGCCTTGCAACCGGAATGGCCGCCGGCCATGCTGACGCGTGCTCGTGCGTTGGTGGAGCTGCAGCAGGCGCCAGAGGCACTGGCGGTGATCGATGAGCTGCAAAAGCGGGAACCCCGCATGCGCGAGGCGCTGTTCGTTCGCGTGCAGGCCCTGGAGGCGCTTGGTCAGCGCCAGGCATTGATTCAGGCGCTCGATGGCTGGCTGCAAGGGCACCCGGACGATCCCGATGCGCACAACGCCCTGGGCTTGTCGCTGGAAGCCGACGAGCAGCTGGGCGCGGCCGCCGAGCACTTCGAGCGCGCGACGGCGGCGCGACCGGCTTGGGCCATTGCCGGCGTCAACCACGCCAGGGTCTTGCGCAAGCTGGGTCAATTCGACGCGGCGCGTGCGCAGTTGGCAGCCGTATTGTCGCGGGATCCGCGCCATATGGCCGCCGTTGCCGAGCAAGTCGCCCTGGCCGAGGCGCAGGATGACCCGGTGCGCATGAACAACTGGCTACAGCGTGCCCGGCAGGCCGTCACCGAGGAGCAGGACGACGGCGCCATTGCGCGCTTGGCCACCGCGGCCGCGCACCAATGCCGCTGGGAGCCTCATGACGACATCGCGGCGCGCCTGCGCGCCCAGATCGAAACCGACAGCGGTGAAACCCCGCCGTTTACCGTGCTTTCGTGGTTCGACGACCCGGCGCTGCAGCACCGTGCTGCACGCGCCTACGCGCGCCGCCACTTCAAGCCGGCTGCCGCACCGATGTTGCGCGCCGCGCCGGGGCGCCGCCTGCGTATCGCGTATGTATCGAGCGATTTTTATGATCACGCCACGATGTATCTGGCGGCCCGCTTGTTCGAGCTGCACGACCGCGAGCGCTTCGAGGTCTGGGGCATCTCGATCGGTCCTGCGCACAGCGACGCCATGCGCCAGCGAGCCGAGCGCGCGTTCGAGCATTTCATCGATCTGGGCGAAAGCGCTACGGCCGAAACAGTCGAACGTCTGCGTTCGCTGGAACTGGACCTTGCCATTGACCTGAAGGGGTATACCGGCAGGGCGGGCACCGCGCTGTTCGCCGCACGCATCGCTCCCATCCAGGTCAACTTCCTGGGATACCCCGGCACAATGGGCGCCGATTTCATCGACTACATCATCGCGGATCCCACCGTGATCGCGCGCGATCAGATCGAGCACTTCACCGAACGCGTCGTCTGGCTGCCCGACAGCTATCAGCCGAACGACGACACACGCGCCCCGGCATCGGTGTCGATCACCCGCGCCGACGTCGGGCTGCCGGCCGATGCCTTCGTGCTGTGCTGCTTCAACAATGCCTACAAGCTCAAGGCGGGTACGTTCGAGAGCTGGATGCGGGTGCTGGCGGGCGTCAGCGACGCCGTGCTGTGGCTGTGGGTGACCGATCCGCAGGCGCAAGCGCATTTGCGCGACTTTGCACGGGCCCGCGGCATCGATGGCGAACGGCTGGTCTTCGCAGAATCCTGGCAACATCATCGCCATCTGGCACGGCTGCGCCTGGCCGATCTGTTCGTCGATACGCTGCCCTATAACGCGCATACCACGACTGCCGATGCGCTATGGTCGGGCTTGCCGGTGGTGACCCAACTCGGGCACACCTTTGCCGGCCGTGTCGCCGCCAGCCTGTTGCGCTCGGCCGGGCTGTCTGAACTGGTGACCGATTCACCTCGCGCCTACGAAACGCTGATCCTGGCGCTGGCAAATGATCGCCCGCGTCTGGCCGAGCTGCGCACACGCTTGGAAACGAGCAGATCGACGGCGCCCTTGTTCGACTCGTTGCGCTTTGCCCGCCACCTGGAGGCAGCGTTCGAGGGCATCATCAGCGATCGTCGACAGGGGCTGCATCGCGGATTGCGCGTCATACCGGATTCCAGCAGCGTGCAGCCGATCGAATGACGATCATGCAGAACCCGAACCAGCTGTTCCAGCAGGCCGTGGCGATGCATCAGCGCGGCGATTTTCGCGGCGCCATGGCCGGCTATCAGCAGGTGCTGAAACTGCAGCCGCGCCATCCGCTCGTGCTGACCTATCTGGCCATCTGCGAGCACGCGCTGGGCCAGACGGCACAGGCCCTGGCGCGCGTCGACGCGGCCATCGGGCTGATGCCGACCTATCCGGAAGCCCATCTGCATCGCGGCGAAATGCTGCGCGCGATCGGTCGGGATGCGGACGCCGAAGCGGCCTATCGGCGCGCGATCGAGCTCAAGCCCGTGTTGGCTGCTGCATGGCTGGGCCTGGGAATGGTGTTGTTCGGTCAGCAGCGCTTCGATGCGGCCTTGGCGGCTTTCGACGCGGCCATTGCCCGCGACGGCACGCAGGCATCCGCCTGGCTGAACAAGGCCAACGCGCAACTAGCGCTGGGCCGTGCCGAGCAGGCGCTGCAGAGCTGCGAGCAGGCGCAATTGCGGCAACCCGGTCTGTTGCCCGCGCAGATCACGCACGCGCGGGCCTTGATCGACTTGCGCCGGATCGACGAAGCTCTTGCGCTGCTGGCGCCATTGGCCGAGCAGTCGCCCGGCTGGCGTGAAGCGCAATTGACATACGCGCAGGCACTGGATGCGGCGGGGCAGCGCGAGTCAGCCATCGAACGCTTCGAGGCGTGCCTGGCCGCGAACCCGAACGACGCCGATGCGCACAACGGAATCGGCGTGGTGCTCGAAGCAACGCGCCGTTGGGAGCAGGCCGTTGATCACTACGAGACGGCACTGCGCATCCGCCCCCAGCAGGCCGATGCCTGGGTCAATCTCGGACGCCTGCGCGGCCGCATGCAGCAATGGAACGCAGCACAGTCGGATCTGCAGCGGGCCTTGGCACTCGTGCCCGAGCACGCCGAAGCACTGGTCGAATTGGGCCAACTGGCCTATGAGCTCGCCGATTGGACGCCGGCCGAGCGCTATTGGCAATCGGCAGCGCAATCGGTGATGGCACGGCCTGAGCTCGTCATCGGCACCCGGCTCGCCACGCTGCACGCCCGGGTGTGCGACTGGTCGTCGCATGAGGCGGACGTTGCGGCGTTTCGCGAAGGCATCGCGCAGCGGCATGGTCGCGTCAATCCGTTTGCGGTTCTCAATTGGCTGGATGATGCGGGCTTGCAGCAGCAGGCGGCCTCGGCATGGACACGGCAGATGTATCCGGCGCTGACTACCGCTGCACGGCCGCATGCGGCGCGCCGGCCCGGCCGGACGCGCGTTGCCTATCTCTCGGGCGACTTCCACGAACACGCGACCATGTATCTGGCGGCGCGGCTGTTCGAATTGCATGACCGGGATCGCTTCGAAGTCTGGGGCGTTTCGATCGGACCGCAAGCCGACGACGCCATGCGCACCCGCGCGAAATCGGCGTTTGAGCATTTCTGGGATGCGCGCGAGGCCCCCGACGATGAGATCGTCGGGCAGCTGCGCGAATGGGACATCGATATTGCAGTCGATCTCAAGGGCTATACCAAAGACAACCGGACCGGCGTGTTTGCACAACGCTGTGCGCCGGTGCAGGTGAGCTACCTGGGCTATCCCGGCACGATGGGTGCCGACTTCATGGACTACATCATCGCCGACCCGGTGGTGATACCGCGCGATCAGTTCGGCGCCTATACCGAGCGGGTGGTATGGATGCCGGATGCCTACCAGGTCAACGACGATACGCGGGTGCGCCCCGCTGACGGGCCGTCACGGGCGCAAATGGGATTGCCCGACGATGCGGTGGTGCTGTGCTGCTTCAACAGCGCGCACAAGCTCAAGCCCGCGGTATTCGATAGCTGGATGCGGGTGCTGGCGCAGGTACCGCAGACCGTGCTGTGGCTGTGGGCCGATGACGCGATCGTGCGCGATCGCTTGCGGCGCGAAGCCGCCGCGCGAGGCGTGGCGCCGGAGCGGATCCTGTTCGCCGATGGCGTGCCGCATCACGAGCACCTGGCACGCTTGCGGCTGGCGGATCTGTTCGTCGATACCTTGCCCTACAACGCCCACACCACGGCATCGGATGCGCTCTGGTCGGGCGTGCCGGTCGTCACGCAGATCGGCAACGCGTTTGCGGGTCGCGTCGCCGCGAGCCTGTTGCAGGCCGTCGATCTGCCGCAGCTGATCACGACCTCGCCTGCGGATTACGAGGCACGCATCCTGGAACTGGTTCACGACCGGGCGCAGCGTGCGCAATTGCGCCGGCATCTGGAAACGAACGCCCGCACTTCGCGCTTGTTTGACAGTACCCGCTTCACGCGGCACCTCGAGTCGGCGTTCGATGCAATGATGGCGTTCCATCGGGCCGGCGTGAAGCGCCACTTCAAAGTGGTCGATCATGGGCCGGGCTTCGAGGAACTGGGGTGATCGATCTCGAGGCGGCTCATCTTCAAGAGGCTTAGGTCGAGTGGCGTATCGACGCCGCATCGGGCGCGGCGTAAAACATCGCTTCACAGACGTATCGCCAGGAACGCGATACGCGAACGCTTCGCAACGCCACCCGCGCCCGTCATGCCCGCTGCCCCGCTGCTCGACCCCAAGAACGACTTCGTCTTCAAACGCCTGTTCGCCCACCGCCCCGAGCTGCTCGCCGACCTGATCAACGCCGTGCGCAGCGATCAGCCGCCCGTCGAGGTCATCGAGGTGCTCAATCCGCGCATCGACCCGGCTGAGCTCACCGGCAAGTTCATCGTGCTGGATGTGCTGGCACGCGACGCCACCGGTTCGCTGTACGGCATCGAGATGCAGGTACGCCGCCAGTCAGTCTGGGATGTGCGCAGCGCCTTCTACCTGGCGCGCACCTTCGCCAGCCAATTGCGCGCCGGTCAAGACTATGAAGACCTGCGCCCGGCCATCGCTATCCACCTGATGGATTTCGAGCTGTTCGACGATTCTCAGCAGGCCCTCTGGCGTTTCGAATTGCGCGACCGTGATCAGCCGGCCGTCATGCTGACCCCGGCGTTACAATGGAATTTGATCGAGCTGCCCAAGCTCGACCGGCAGCGCACCGATACCGGGGCGTTGGCCGCCTGGGTAGCGTATTTCGAACATTGGCGCGAGGATGCGGTCATGAGCACGATCACGCACACGCCGATCAAGCAGGCGTTACAGCAGTTGGAAGAGCTATCGGGCGACGAAGAGGCGCAGCGGCTGGCCTTCGTGCGCGAGCGGGCATTGCGTGACGAACTCAGCATCCGCCGTGCTGAGCGGCGCGAGGGCCGAGAGGAAGGTCTTGAGGAAGGCCGAGAAGAAGGTCGGCTACATGGCAAGCACGAAGCCCGCCTGGAATTTGCTCGCAAGCTGTTCGGCCAACCCGGTATGGACGACGCCGCCATCGCCCGGCTCACGGATCTGACCGAAGCGGAAGTCCGCCAACTGCGCTGCCCTTGAGCAGGCCAGCCGCGGCGCCGTCATTTCGCAGTCGCAACCGCCTCTGCGGCCGCCACGCTTGCCGCGCATCGCCTTGACCCGCCGCGTGATGCACGCGCCCGATCCATCCCCGCCTCGCGCCGATCGCCCAGACGTGGCAGAATCCGCGCCCCCGGGGTTTGATTCGAATACAGGAAGCCGGATGCAGGAATCGATCAACCAGGCCGCTGTCGAAACGCGGATCATCAAGGCCATCGCCGACGAGCTGTCGGTGCGGCCGGCGCAAGTCGGTGCTGCGGCCAAGCTGCTCGACGAGGGTGCCACGGTGCCGTTCATCGCGCGCTATCGCAAGGAAGTCACTGACGGGCTCGACGACACGCAGCTACGCACGCTGCAGGAACGCCTGATCTATCTGCGCGAGCTGGAAGAGCGCCGCGCCGCAATCCTTGCCAGCATCGACTCGCAAGGCAAGCTTACCGACGAGCTGGCCGCGCAGATCGCTGCCGCCGACACCAAGCAGCGTCTCGAAGACCTGTATCTGCCGTACAAACCCAAGCGCCGTACGCGCGGCCAGATCGCGCGCGAGGCCGGCCTGGAACCGTTGGCCGATGCGCTGTTGGCCGATCCTACGCTGAACCCGCAGACTGAAGCCGCCAAATATCTGCGCGCGCCCGATGACAAGGGCGAGCACGGCGTGGCCGACGTCAAGGCCGCGCTCGACGGCGCGCGCGACATCCTGTCGGAACGCTTTGCCGAGCGCGCCGAGGTGCTCGATACGCTGCGCGAACAGCTATGGGAACGCGGCTGGCTGTACAGCACGGTGCTGGAAGGCAAGCAGACCGAAGGCGAGAAGTTCCGCGATTATTTCGACCACGCCGAGCCGCTGAAGGCGATTCCGTCGCACCGCGCGCTGGCGCTGTTTCGCGGCCGCCAGCAGCAGGTGCTGGCGCTGCGGCTGGGGCTGGAGCAGCCGCTCGATGCCGAAGTGCCGCACCCCTGCGTCGTGCGACTGGCCGGCCTGGTCGGGCTGTCCGCCAGCATCGGCGGCGCTCGTGCCGCCGACGCCTGGCTGGCCGACGTATGCCGCTGGTGCTGGCGCGTGAAGCTGCTGCCGCACTTCGAAACCGAGCTGTTCACGCGCCTGCGCGAGGCCGCCGAGACCGAGGCCATCCGCGTGTTCGGCGCCAATCTGAAAGACCTGCTGCTGGCTGCACCGGCCGGCCCGCGCTCGGTGATCGGGCTCGATCCCGGCATTCGCACCGGCGTGAAGGTGGCGGTGGTCGATGCCACCGGCAAGCTGGTGGCCACCAGTACCCTGTATCCGCACGAACCGCGCCGCGACTGGGAAGGCTCGATCGCCGCGCTGGCCGCATTGGCCGCGCGCCACTCGGTCGAGCTGGTCGCGATCGGCAACGGCACCGCCTCGCGCGAAACCGACAAGCTGGTCGGTGACCTGATGCGCCGCCATCCGGAACTGAAGCTGCGCAAGATCGTCGTGTCTGAAGCCGGCGCGTCGGTGTATTCGGCCAGCGAATTGGCCGCCAAGGAGTTCCCCGAGCTCGACGTCAGCCTGCGTGGCGCCGTGTCGATCGCCCGCCGGCTGCAGGATCCGCTGGCCGAGCTGGTCAAGATCGACCCGAAATCGATCGGCGTGGGCCAGTACCAGCACGACGTGAACCAGCGCGCGCTGGCGCGCCAGCTCGATGCGGTGGTCGAAGACTGCGTCAACGCGGTCGGCGTCGACGTCAATACCGCGTCGGTGCCCTTGCTGGCGCGCGTCTCGGGGCTCACGTCGCTGGTGGCGCAGCGCGTGGTCGAATGGCGCGATCGCAACGGTGCCTTCAGCAGCCGTGACGGGCTGCGTGCGGTGCCGTACTTCGGCGATAAAGCATTCGAACAGGCGGCCGGCTTCCTGAAGGTGCGCGAAGGCGACAATCCGCTCGATTCGTCGGCCGTGCACCCCGAGGCCTATCCGGTGGTCGAGCGCATCCTGCAGAAGGTGGGCAAGACGGCGCGTGAGCTGATCGGCAACCGCGAAGTGCTGCGCAAGCTCGATGCGCGGCTGTTCACCGACGAGCGTTTCGGCGAACCCACGGTGCGCGACATTCTGGCCGAGCTGGAGAAGCCCGGCCGCGATCCGCGCGGCGAATTCGTCACTGCGGCGTTCCAGGACGGCGTCGAGAAGATCGCCGACCTGCGCCCCGGCATGAAGCTGCAAGGTGTGGTCACCAACGTCGCCAACTTTGGCGCGTTCGTCGACGTCGGCGTGCATCAAGACGGGCTGGTGCACATCTCGGCGCTGTCCGACCGCTACGTCAAGGATCCGCGCGAGGTGGTCAAGGCAGGGCAGGTGGTCAGCGTTACCGTGCTCGAAGTCGATCCGGCGCGCAAGCGTATCGCTCTGTCGATGAAGAGCGACGCGCAGGCGCAGGCTGGGGGCGGCGCTCGGCGTGGCAGCGCTGCGGCGGGCGGTGGGGAGGGCAATCGCGGCGCTGGCCCTCGCGGTGGCAGTGGCGCACGCGATGGCGGCGATGCACAACGCGGCAATCGTCCGTCGGCGCACGGTGCGTCGTCGAACGCTGGTTCGCGCGGCCGCGGGCCAGTGGAAGAAACCGCGCTGGCGGCGGCATTCGCACGCGTGCTCAAGCGTTGAAACCCGTGGGCAAGGCGTGGGCGTGAACTTGCGCCCACGTTTGCTCGCGCTCATTGCTATGCAGCGGCGCAATTCTTGCGCCCCTGCCCAGACACATCAGCTCGATGCCGCCATGGCTGCTGGTTCCACCGTGAAACCGGCGCGGTTCACGTTGCCAACCGCCTCGAACTGATTTCCTAAGCGAACGACCCTTCGTCGTAATCCGAAGGCGGTAGCGCCGAATTTTCCTCAGGCGCGGAAAAACCCCGTTCTCGTCAAATCAGTCCCCCGCTTTCCGGCGCAAAGAAGCTACGCCTGCGCGGCCGTGCATCAAAAATAGATTTGTTCTATTAAAAAAATAATAACAATCAAATATTCAAATCAAAAACCCCTAGCTACAGTGAGGTCTGATCAACGCTGGAGCCTAGCCATGAAGCTGCCCGTACTGCCTTCCTTATCGGCCGAATGGCTCGAAAAGCTGGCCGCTTTGGCGCTGGCGCATTGATTGACCGCTTCAACCCCTGCCTACCGTAGGAGTATCAGCATGACCAACGAATCGACGAACGAGAGCGAGTGCCCGTTTGCGGGCGCGGCCCAGCGCATCGCCCGTGGCGGCTCGACCAATCGAGACTGGTGGCCGAACCAGCTCAACCTGAAAGTGCTGCACCAGCACTCGTCCAAGGTCGACCCGATGGACGAGGATTTCGATTACGCCAAGGAATTCAACAGCCTGGATCTGGCGGCCGTGAAGAAGGACATCGCGGCGGCGCTCACCGACTCGAAGGACTGGTGGCCGGCCGACTGGGGGCACTATGGTCCCTTGATGATCCGCATGGCCTGGCACAGTGCAGGCACCTACCGTACCTCCGACGGCCGCGGCGGCGGCAGCCGGGGCAGCCAGCGCTTCGCGCCGCTCAATAGCTGGCCCGACAACGTCAACCTCGACAAGGCGCGTCGCCTGCTGTGGCCGGTCAAGCAGAAGTACGGCCGCAAGATCTCGTGGGCCGACCTGATGATCCTGGCGGGCAACGTTGCGCTCGAATCGATGGGCTTCAAGACCTTCGGCTTTGCCGGCGGTCGCGAAGACATCTGGGAACCCGAAGAGGACATCTACTGGGGTGCCGAAGGCAAGTGGCTCGAAGACCAGCGTCATTCTGGCGAGCGCAGCCTCGAAAACCCGCTGGCCGCGGTGCAGATGGGTCTCATCTACGTCAACCCCGAAGGCCCGAGCGGCAACCCCGACCCCGTCGCAGCGGCCAAGGACATCCGCGAAACCTTCGCCCGCATGGCGATGAACGACGAAGAAACCGTGGCGCTGATCGCCGGCGGCCACACGTTCGGCAAGACGCACGGCGCCGGTGATGCGGCATTGGTCGGGGCCGAGCCCGAAGCTGCTGCGCTGGAAGAAATGGGCCTGGGCTGGAAGAACAGCTTCGGCACCGGCAAGGGCGGCGACACCATCGGCAGCGGACTGGAAGTCACCTGGACCACCACGCCGACCAGGTGGAGCAACAACTTCTTCTGGAACCTGTTCGGCTACGAGTGGGAACTGACCAAGAGCCCGGCCGGTGCGCATCAGTGGCAGCCGAAGGGCGGCATGGGTGCGGGCACGGTCCCCGATGCTCACGACCGCAGCAAGCGCAACACGCCGGCAATGCTGACCACCGACCTGTCGCTGCGCTTCGATCCCGAGTACGAAAAGATCTCGCGGCGTTTTCTGGAGAATCCCGACCAGTTCGCCGACGCCTTCGCTCGTGCCTGGTTCAAACTGACCCACCGCGACATGGGGCCGCGTACCCGCTACCTCGGCCCTGAAGTGCCGGCCGAAGAGCTGCTCTGGCAAGACCCGATCCCTGCGGTCGACCATACGCTGGTCAGCGAGCACGATGTTGCAGCCCTCAAGGCCAAGGTGCTGGCGTCGAGCCTGACGGTTGGCGAACTGGTCTCGACTGCCTGGGCGTCGGCTTCCACCTTCCGTGGTTCCGACCGGCGCGGCGGCGCCAATGGCGCTCGCGTCCGGCTGGCACCGCAGAAGAATTGGGAAGTCAACCAGCCCGAGCAACTGGCCAAGGTGCTCGAGGTGCTGGAAGGCATCCAGGCCGAGTTCAACGCTGCCCAGCAAGGCGGCAAGAAGATCTCGTTGGCCGACCTGATCGTGCTGGCCGGTGCTGCCGGCGTCGAGCAGGCTGCCAAGAATGCCGGCCACGCGGTGACGGTGCCTTTCACGCCGGGCCGCATGGACGCTTCGCAGGATCAGACTGACGTGGTGTCGTTCGCCGTGCTCGAGCCGATTGCCGACGGTTTGCGCAACTACCTCAAGGGCAGCTATTCGGTGCCCGCCGAGGAGCTGCTGGTCGACAAGGCGCAACTGCTGACGCTGACCGCGCCCGAGATGACCGTGCTGGTCGGTGGCATGCGCGTGCTGGGCACCAACTTCGGCCAGACTCAGCACGGTGTCTTCACCAACCGGCCCGGTGCGCTCACCAACGACTTCTTCGTCAACGTGCTCGACATGGGCACGGCATGGAAGCC
>JAFKGG010000519.1 GCA_017307915.1 Burkholderiales bacterium
CGATGCGGCCGGCCGCATCGACGCAACTGGCCAGCGAATCGACCAGCGCAATACGCACGAAACCGCGCCCGGGACTACGGCCCTGCTGCTCGCGCGACAGGAAGCTACCGGGCAAAACCAGCACATTATATTGGGCGTACAGGCGGCGGCAGAACGCCGTGTCGTCGCCGTCGGGCACGCGGGCCCATAGATAGAAACCGGCCTCGGGGCGCGCCGTTTCGAGCACGCGCGCCACGATGGGCGTGACGGCGTCGAATTTCTCGCAATACAGACGGCGGTTGTCGACGACGTGCGCCTCGTCGTTCCAGGCTGCTACCGAGGCCGCCTGCACCGGCAGGCTCATCGCGCTGCCATGATAGGTGCGATACAGCAGGAACGGCTTGAGCAGCGTCGCGTCGCCGGCCACGAAGCCCGAGCGCATGCCGGGCGCGTTCGAGCGCTTCGACAGGCTCGAAAACACCACCAGGCGGCGGTAATCGTCGCGGCCCAGCGCCTGCGCCGCCTCCAGGGCGCCCAGCGGCGGCGTGGCTTCGTCGAAATAGATTTCCGAATAGCACTCGTCGGCGGCGATCGCGAAGCCGTGGCGGTCGGCCTGCTCGAACAGCCAGCGCCATTCGTCCAGCGTCATCACCGCGCCGGTCGGGTTGCCGGGCGAGCAGACGTACAACAGCTGGGTCTTGGCCCAGACCGCCTCGGGCACCGCCTGCCAGTCGATGCGAAAGCCGTTCTCGGGGCTTTGTTCGACGAAATACGGCTCGGCGCCGGCCAGCAGGGCCGCGCCCTCATAGATCTGATAGAACGGGTTCGGGCATACCACCCGGGCGCCGGCGCCGCCGTCGACCACCGCCTGCGCGAACGCGAACAAGGCCTCGCGCGAACCGTTGATCGGCAGCACCTGGCGCAGTGGGTCGATGGCGCGCAGCCCGTAGCGGCGCTGCAGCCAGCCGGCGATCGCCGTGCGCAGCGCTTCGGTGCCGGCGGTGGCCGGGTAGCCCGACAAGCCGCTCAGGTTGGTCACCAGCGCATCGCGCACCAGCGCCGGCGTGGCGTGCTTGGGTTCACCGATCGACAGGTTCAGCGGCGCCAGCTCGGCCGGCGGCTTGGCGCCGGCCAGCAGCGCCGACAGGCGTTCGAACGGATAGGGCTGCAGCTTTTGAAGAAGCGGGTTCAACTATATGCCCTAACTGTATGTTATTTATAGGATAATAACCGAGGTCGACGGGTCGTGGTGCAGCCCGGCCGTCAGCCGCGGGTACTCGATTCGGCCGGAAAGTCGCCGAGCTCGACGCGCGGCGCCGGCTTCCAGCCGCGCTTGCGGTGCTCGGCGACCACCGTGGTGAAGATGCCGCCGCGCACGTACCAGCGCGCGGTCAGCCGCATGAAGCGTGGCGCGGTGGCAGCCACCAGCTCGTCGAGGATGCGGTTGGTGACGGCCTCATGGAACACGCCTTCATCGCGAAAGCTCCACATGTACAGCTTCAGCGCCTTCAGTTCCAGATTGCGCTTGTCGGGCACGTAGTCGATGACCAGCGTGGCGAAATCGGGCTGCCCGGTGAGCGGGCACAGGCAGGTGAATTCGGGCACCTCGATATGGACCAGATAGTCGCGTTTCGGGGCCGGATTGACGAAAGTTTCGAGCTGCTTGGACGGCTTGGCGGGCATGGCGCAAGGCGGCGGGCCGATGGGCAAACGCCGCCGGGGGCGGAGGGGTCGAGTGCTATTATACGGAGCGACAAAAGCCGCCCCGCGCGGCTTTTGCATTTGCTGAACGCGGTCATGCAGAACCGAACTGCGACAGGGATCCTCGGTGCGCCTGAAACAGATCAAACTCGCCGGTTTTAAATCCTTCGTCGACCCCACGTCTTTCGATGTGCCGAGCCAACTGGTCGGTGTGGTTGGCCCTAACGGCTGCGGCAAGTCGAACATCATCGATGCGGTGCGCTGGGTACTTGGCGAATCCAAGGCTTCCGAGCTGCGCGGCGAGTCGATGCAGGACGTGATCTTCTCCGGCTCGTCGGAACGCAAGCCGGCGTCGCGCGCGTCGGTCGAACTGGTGTTCGACAACTCGCTGGGGCGCATCTCGGGCAACTGGAGCCAGTTTGCCGAGATCTCGGTCAAGCGCGTGCTGACGCGCGACGGGCAATCCAGCTACTACATCAACAACCAGTCGGTGCGCCGGCGCGACGTGCACGACATGTTCCTGGGCACCGGCCTGGGGCCGCGCGCCTACGCGATCATCGGCCAGGGCATGATCTCGCGGATCATCGAGGCGCGCCCCGAAGAGCTGCGCGTGTTCCTCGAAGAGGCCGCCGGCATCTCGAAATACAAGGAACGCCGGCGCGAAACCGGCAACCGGCTGGCCGACACGCGCGAAAATCTGACGCGCGTCGAGGACATCCTGCGCGAGCTGAACAACCAGATCGAGAAGCTCGAGCGCCAGGCCGAGATCGCGCGTCAATACCGCGAACTGGAAAGCGAGCGCGAGCGCAAGCAGCGCATGCTGTGGCTGCTGCGCCGCGACGAGGCCGAGGCCGAGCAGGGCCGGCTGGCCGCGCAAGTGGGCGACGCGACCAATGCGGTCGAGGCGCGGCTGGCTGACCAGCGGGCGCTGGAAGCCGAGATCGAATCGGTGCGCGGCTCGCACTACGCCGCCGGCGACGAAGTGCATGCGGCGCAGGGCCGCTTCTACGACGCCAACGGCGAGGTCAGCCGCATCGAAGCCGAGATCCGGTTGGTCTCGGAAACGCAAGGGCAACTGCGCGAACGGCTCGACAGCGTCGAGCAGCAGGCGCAGCGCGCGCAGATCCAGCAGGAACATGCGCGCACCGATCGTGCCGCGGCAATCGATCGCCTCGACGAGGCCCGGCTGCGTTCCGACGAGCTGGCCGCGATCGTGGCCACGCAGGCCGACGAGCAGCCGGCGCTGGAAGCGCGCGCCCGCGAAGCGCGGCTGCAAGTCGACGAAGCGCGCGCGCTGGTGGCCCAGACGCGCCAGGCGATCGAGCTGTGCGCACTGCATGAACGCAAGGCGGCCGAAGGGCTCGACGTGGCGTCGCGGCGCCGCGCGCGCTTGCAGGCCGAAGCCGGCGAGTTGAGCGCCTTCGATCCTGAAGACCTGGCCGCGGCGATCGAGAAGCTCGCCGTCGCCGAGGACGGTGACCGCATCACCGCCGAGCGGCTGGAAACCACCGAAACCGACTGGAACGCGCTCGAAACGCAGCGCGCTCCCAGCCAGCAGGCGCTGCGTGAGGCCGAAGCCAAACTGGCGCAGATCGAGGCGCGCATCAGCGCATTGCGCCAGCTCCAAGAGCGCGTCGAAAGCCAGGCCAAGGTGCAGCCATGGCTGGCGCGCCATGGGCTGGATTCGTTGGCGCGGCTGTACCAGAAACTGCGCATCGACAGCGGCTGGGAAACGGCGATCGAATCGGTGCTGCGCGAGCGCGTCAATGCGCTCGAGGTCGGCCGCATCGATCACGTGGCTGGGCTGATCGGCGATGCGCCGCCGTCGAAGGTCGGTTTCTTTGCGCCCGACGCGGCCTTGGCGGCCCCGCAGCGGCCGAGCGCCGGGGTGGGCACGGGGGCGGCAGGGCTGACCACCGGCACGCCGCTGCGTGCGCTGTTGTCCGTCGTGCACACCGGCGACGCCGGCGTGCAGGCGCTGCTGGCCGATTGGCTGGCGGGTTATTACGCGGCCGACTCGATCGAAGCGGCCCTGCGCGAACGCACGCAACTGCCGCCCGGTGCGCAGTTCGTCGTCGCCGCCGGCCATCTGGTCGGCCGCCAGTCGGTGCTGATGTATGCCGCCGATTCCGAACAGGAAGGCGTGCTGGCACGGCGCCACGAACTGGAAAACCTGACGCGCGAGCAGCGCGCCCAGCAATTGCTGGTCGACGAAGCGCGTTCCACGGCGGCGCGCATCGAATCGGGCGCTTCGGCGCGGCTGGCCGAGCTGATGGCGCTGCGCGACGAGCACAATCGCGCGCTCAAGCAGATGGCTGCATTGCGGCTCGACCTGCAGCGGCTGGAGCAGGAGCGCGCACGCATCACCGAAAGCCGCGAACGCATCGACGGCGAGCTGTCGGAGCTGGCCGCGCAGATCGACGGTTTCGAAACCACCATCGCCGAGGAAACCGCCAACTTCGAGCGGCTCGACGTCGAGCTGGGCGACAAGCAGCAGCGCGCCGAAGACATGCAGCTCGCGCTGGAAGACGCCGAGCGCGCACTGGCGACGCGGCGCGAAGCACTGCGCCAGCAGGAGCGCGACGCGCAGGAAGCGGCGTTTACCGTGCGCGCCACCGAAGCCGAGATCGAACGCCTGGAAGCGCTGCTGGCGCAGGGCCAGGCCATGGCCGAGCAGGCCGAGGGCGAGCGTGCCACGCTGCGCGAGAAGCTCGACCAGTTGTCCGACGCCACCGCGCAGCAGGCGCTGCAGGAAGCGCTCGATCGCCGTACGGCGGCCGAGGCGGCGCTGGCCGAGGCGCGCCAGCGGCTCGACGAACTGACCGTGGCGCTGCGTTCGCGCGACGAGCAGCGGTTGGCCGCCGAGCGCGAGCAGGAACCGCTGCGCCAGCGCGTCATCGAGCTGCAGCTCAAGGAGCAGGCGGCGCGGATGAACCGCGAGCAGTATGCGCAGCAGCTCGTCGAAGCACAGGTCGACGAGGCCGCCGAAGCGCTGCTGCGCGAGCAGTTCGCCGATCCACCCAAGCCGTCCTGGTTGCAGGGAGAGGTCACGCGGCTATCGAACGCAGTGGCGGCACTGGGCCCGGTCAACCTGGCGGCGCTCGACGAACTGACTCAGGCCACCGAGCGGCAGGGCTTCCTGAACGCCCAATCCGCCGATCTGAACGAGGCGATCGAAACGCTGGAAGACGCGATCCGCCGCATCGACCGCGAAACGCGCGAGCTGCTGCAGGAGACCTACAATTCGGTCAACAAGCAGTTCGGCATCCTGTTCCCGCAGTTGTTCGGCGGTGGCGAAGCCAAGTTGATCCTGACCGGCGACGAGATCCTCGACGCCGGCATCCAGGTCATGGCGCACCCGCCCGGCAAGCGCAACAGCTCGATCCACCTGCTGTCGGGCGGTGAGAAGGCGCTGACCGCGATCGCACTGGTGTTCGCCTTGTTCCAGCTCAATCCGGCGCCGTTCTGCCTGCTCGACGAGGTCGACGCACCGCTGGATGACGCCAATACCGAGCGCTATTGCGAGATGGTCAGCCGCATGTCCGACCAGACGCAATTCCTGTTCATTTCCCACAACAAGATCGCAATGGAAATGGCCCATCAACTGATCGGTGTGACCATGCAGGAACGCGGCGTGTCGCGAATCGTCGCCGTCGACCTGGAATCGGCTTCGCGTTTCGCGGAGGCAGCGTGAGCAGCCTGTCGATCAGCCTGTGGCTGCTGATCGCGTTGGCGATCGTGGTGGTGATCGGTTTCAATCTGCGCCAGGCATGGCCGCGCTGGCGACGGCGCCGGGCATCGGCCAGCGGCGGAGGCATTGACCCGCTGGCGGGGGTGAGCGCCGCGGGCGCGGGCGTGGCGGCTGGCGGTGAAGCCGGGCAGGGTCGCCGCAACGAACCGCGACTGGGCGGTGATGGGCAGGGATTGGCCGCCGGCGATACCGACTTCGCCGACCTGCCGGAACTTGACGAGATAGACAGATTCGATGGGGCCTCGGCCGACGTCGGCTTCGGCGCTACCGAGGTAGATGAGAGCCTGACGGACGACCCCGGCCGACGCGTCGGTAGTGCGCCCCATGCGGCATCCGGTGCGCACGCGGATCGGGTGCCGCCTTCCGTGGCAGGCGCTGCTGCTGCACAGACAGGCGAACTGCCGCCGTGGGAGACGGCGGGCGATGCCGCAGCGGCTGCGCCAGGTGCCAGGGTCAGGCCGGGCGAGACGCGGGCAGCGCCGGGCGTGCGAGGGCATTCCGGCGTCAACGCAGCGGACCAGTCATCGGTGGCTGGCAGAGCCGATGCCGGGGCCGATGGCAGCCGCATGCACGCCGATGGCGCCGCGGCAACGACCGCCGCAGCCGGTACGGCGTCGATCGAGCGCGCCATGGCCGCCGGCTCGCCAACTGCTGCTTCGCCAGCGGCCGGTTCACCGGCCGCCGGGTCGCCGGCCGCCGGATCGCCGGCCGCCGCTTCAACTACGGGCGCAGCGCCCAAGGCGGCTTCGGCGCGAGCCGCCGCGCCTCTGCTGTCCGAGCTGTGCGATTGCGTCGTTGCGCTGCGGCTGCCCACGTCCTGGGCCGGTGAACGATTGCTGCCGGTCACGCAGCGCTTTCGCCGCGCCGGCGGCAAGCCGGTGGCGGCCGAGGCGCGTGCCGTCGGCGCCGCTGCCGACGATTGGCAGCCGATCGCGCCGGGCCAGCACTATGAGGCGGTGCGTATCGGCATCCTGCTGGCCAACCGCAACGGCCCGCTGAATGCACTGGAGTATTCGGATTTCATCGCCGGCGTGCAGGCGCTCGCCGAGCATTTCGGCAGCTCGGCCGACGTACCCGACATGAACGGCGTGCTGGTGCGCGCGCGCGACCTCGATTCCACCTGCGCGCAGTTCGACGGCATCGTCGGCTTGAACGTCGAATGCATCGAACCGCTGGGTCCCGACCAGCTCGCCGCGTTGGCCGGCCCGCTGACGCTGGTCGAGCGCGGCAACAATCGCTATGCACGGCTGGGTCCGCACGGTGAAGTGGTGTTCTCGGTGGCGCTGGCCGACGTACCCAATCGCATCGCGTTCCTGCTCGACGTGCCGCGCGCGGCGCCGGCGCTTGAACCGTGGGGGCAGACGGTGGGCTGCGCGATGCAATGCGCGCAGCGCCTGGGCGGGCGCTTGATCGACGATGCCGGCCGCGGACTGAACGAAGCCGATCTGACGCGCGTTGATCGGCAGGTGCGGCAGCGCTACGAATCGCTGGAGGCAATCGGCCTGCCGGCGGGCTCGTCGCTTGCTCTGAAAGTGTTCAACTGATCGGGCGCCGCGCCACCGATCGAACGCTCTTCCCACAGCGCACCGTGCAAGCACCGAAGGAACGCATCGAGACGCTGCGCCGGCAGCTCGATCGCTACAACTACGAATACTACGTGCTCGATGCGCCGACCGTGCCCGACGCGGAGTACGACCGGCTGTTTCGCGAACTGCAGGAACTGGAAGCGGCGCACCCGTCGCTGGTGAGCAGTGATTCGCCGACGCAGCGCATCGGCGCGCCGCTGACCGGCGCCTTCGCTCCGGTGCGCCATGCGCAGCCGATGCTGTCGCTGAACAATGCCTTCGACGACGATGAGATCATCGCCTTCGATCGCCGTGTGCGCGAACGGCTGGCGCAGGAAGCGCTGCCGGCCGACCAGTTGCGCTACAGCGCCGAGCTGAAATACGACGGCCTGGCGGTCAGTCTGCGCTATGAGCGCGGTCTGCTGGTGCAGGCCGCCACCCGCGGCGACGGCACCACCGGCGAAGACATCACGGCCAACATCCGCACCATCCGCGCCATTCCGCTGCGGCTGACCGGCATCGCGCCGCCGTTGATCGAGGTGCGCGGCGAAGTGCTGCTGTATCGGCGCGATTTCGAGCGGCTGAACGAGCGCCAGCGCGCCGCCGGCGACAAGGAATTCGTCAATCCGCGCAATGCCGCCGCCGGCAGCCTGCGTCAGCTCGATCCCGCGCTCACGGCGCAGCGGCCGCTGCGCTTTTTCGCCTACGGGCTGGGTGAATGGGCCGGCGTCGAGCCGCCGGATACGCACTCGGCGCTACTCGACTGGTTGGCGAAAATCGGCTTTCCGGTCGGCACTCAGCGCGCCTGCGCAACTGACCCGCAAGCGCTGCTCGATTTCTACCGTGCCATGCAGCAGCGTCGCCCTGGGCTGCCCTACGACATCGACGGCGTCGTCTACAAGGTCGACCAGCGCGATTGGTACGACGCGCTCGGCTACGTCGCGCGCGCGCCGCGCTTTGCCATCGCGCACAAGTTTCCGGCCGAGGAAGCGATGACGCGACTGGTCGGCATCGAAGTGCAGGTCGGCCGCACCGGCAAGCTCACGCCGGTGGCGCGCCTGCAACCGGTGTTCGTCGGCGGCGTCACGGTCACCAATGCCACGTTGCACAACGAGGAAGAGATCCATCGCAAGGGCCTGCGGATCGGCGATGTGGTCGTGGTGCGCCGTGCCGGCGACGTGATCCCCGAGGTGGTGCGGCCGGTGGCTAGCGACGATGACACGCCGCGCGTGGATTTCGAGATGCCCCGGCATTGCCCGGTATGCGGCTCCGCCGTCGAACGCGAAGAAGGCGAGGTCGACTGGCGCTGCGTCGGCGGCCTGTATTGCGGCGCGCAGCGCAAGCAGGCGCTGCTGCATTTCGCGCAGCGCCGCGCGATGGACATCGACGGACTCGGCGAAAAAATCGTCGATCAACTGGTCGAAGGGCAACTGGTGCGCACGCCCGCCGACTTGTACGGGCTCGACGCCGCCACCCTGGCCCAGCTCGATCGCATGGGCGAGAAATCGGCGCGCAACCTGGTCGAGGCGATCGACAAGTCGCGCCGCACCACGTTCGCGCGCTTCCTGTTCGCGCTCGGCATCCGCCACGTCGGCGAAGAGATCGCGCGGATCCTGGCCGCCAATTACCGCGACGTCGAGGCGCTGATCGACGAAGACTGGCAGGCCTTGGCCGAGCGCAAGGCCGCGGTGCAAAAGGAGAACGTGCGCCGGCGCAGCCGCGGCGAGCCGGTGGAACCGGTGCCGCTGGAAGGCGTCGGCCCCGAGATCGTGGCCGCGCTGCAGCACTTCCTGACCGAACCGCACAACCGGCAGGTGATCGCCGCGCTGCGCCAGGTCGGCATCGACTGGAGTGAGCATGAGCAGGCGGCCAGCCAGGCCCTGACCGGCCGCACCTTCGTCGTCACCGGCACCTTGCCGAGCCTGTCGCGCGAGCAGGCGCAGGCGCTGATCCGCAGCCACGGCGGCACGGTGGCCGGATCGGTGTCGCGCAAGACCGATTTCGTCGTTGCCGGCGAGGCTGCCGGCAGCAAACTCGATCGGGCACACGAGCTCGGCATTCCGGTCATTGACGAGGCCGGCTTGCTGGCAATGGTGGCGTGATGACCACGTCATCCGCCATCGGCCGCCCGTGCCGTGCCTTTCGTGCCTTTGTACCGCGCCGGCCGCGGCATTTGGTGGCTGAATCCGCGGTGGCACACTGAACCAGCAGGAGAATTGCGATGAACACAACCAACCGTAGGCGCGTACGCAAAGCGGTGTTCCCGGTCGCCGGCCTGGGCACGCGCTTTCTGCCGGCGACCAAGGCGCAGCCGAAGGAAATGCTGCCGGTGGTCGATAAGCCGCTGATTCAGTACGCGGTGGAAGAGGCGGCGGCGGCCGGCATCACCGACATGATCTTCATCACCGGTCGCGGCAAGCGCTCGATCGAAGATCACTTCGACAAGGCCTATGAGCTGGAATCGGAGCTGGCCCTGAAAGGCAAGACCGATCTGCTCGAACAGGTCTGGTCGACCACGCCGAAAGACATTCATTGCGTCTACGTGCGCCAGGCGGCGCCGCTGGGCCTGGGCCACGCGGTGCGCTGCGCGCGCGACCTGATCGGCGACGAGCCGTTCGCGGTGCTGCTGGCCGACGACCTGATGCAAGGGTTGGAGCAGGGCCCCGGCGTACTGGCGCAGATGGTCGAGGTGTTCGAGCAGACCGGCTCGTCGGTGGTCGCCGTGCAGGACGTGCCGCGCGCCGACACCGCTTCGTATGGCATCGTCTCGACCGATGGTCCGGGGCCGGCCAATGCCTGCGAGAAGATCAGTGCGATCGTTGAAAAGCCGGCTCCCGAGAAAGCGCCGTCGACACTGGCCGTGGTCGGCCGCTACGTGCTGTCGGCGCGCGCCTTCGAATTCCTCGATGCCTTGCAACCTGGCGCCAGCGGCGAATTGCAGCTCACCGACGCGCTGAACGAACTGTGCGCGGCCGAACGCATGCTCGCCTATCGCTACCAGGGTAAGCGCTTCGACTGCGGCTCCAAGCTCGGCTACCTGCAGGCCACCGTCGAACTCGGCCTGCAGCACGCCGAGGTCGGTACGCGTTTCCGCGAGTACCTGGCGGAGCTGGGTTCGCCGCCGCGCGCTTGAGCGCAGGCCGGCGCCGCCGTACACGCGTCGCCGGTTGGAGCCCCCGCGCCCTGAAAGAACACGGAATCGATACATGCTGGCAATCATCGGCGGCAGCGGACTTGCCCGTCTCGCAGGACTGACCAATACGCGGCGCGAAGTGGTGCGAACGCCGTACGGCGACCCGTCGTGCGCCTTGACCTTCGGCGAACTCGACAACTCGCCGATCGTGTTCCTGGCGCGCCATGGCTACGGCCACACGCTGGCGCCGCACGAGATCAACTATCGCGCCAATCTATGGGCGCTGCGGCAGGTGGGCGTGTCGGCGGTGCTCGCGGTGGCCAGCGTCGGCGGCATCCGCGCGGATTGCGGCCCCGGCACGCTGGTGGTGCCCGACCAGATCGTCGACTACACCTGGGGCCGCAATCACAGCTATTTCGAAGGCACCGATCAGCCGGTCATCCACATCGATTTCACGCATCCCTATGACGTCGCGCTGCGCGCGCGGCTGGTCGGCGCGGCCGCGCGTGCCGGCGAAGCGGTGATCGACGGTGCCACCTACGGCTGCACGCAGGGCCCGCGGCTGGAAACCGCGGCCGAGATCCGACGCATGGAGCGCGACGGCTGCGATCTGGTCGGCATGACCGGCATGCCCGAGGCGGCGTTGGCGCGTGAACTGAGCCTGCCGTACGCGTCGCTGGCCGTGGTCGCCAACTTCGCTGCCGGCAAGGGCGACAGCCTCAGCGTGGTGTCGCTGGACGCGATCGAGCACGTGCTGGCAGGCGCGATGGCGCGCGTGCTGAAGATTCTGGCCGTGACGGCGAGCGAGCAGGGCGCCAACACGCCCTAGGCCCGCAGCGCCGCCAGCAGATCGGTCTCGAACTGCAATTGCTCGCGCGGCTTTTGCAGCGCCTCGCCGTCGATCAGGAACACGTCCTCGACGCGCTCGCCCAGCGTCGTGATGCGCGCCGTATGCAGGCTGATCTGGTAGCGGCCGAGCACGCGTGCGATGCTGTAGAGCAGCCCGGTGCGGTCGTTGGCCGTCACCGATAGCAGGTAACGGCGGCCGCGCTCGTCGGGGCGCAGATCCACCGCGGGTTCGATCGGAAAATAGCGCGAGCGCCGCGATACCCGGCCGCGTACCGGCGGCGGTAGCGCACCGCGTTCCGACAGCCGCTGCGTCAGTTCGGTTTCCACCAGCGACAGGATGTCGCGATAGTGCGAAACGCCCGCCGGGTCGACCACTACGAAGCTGTCCAGCGCATAGCCGTGCGAAGTGGTGTGGATCTTGGCATCGAGCACCGACAGGTTCTTGCTGTCGAAATAGCCGCAGATGCGCGCGAAGATGTCGGGCTGGTCCGGCATGTAGACGGCGATCTGGAAGCCTTCGCCGATCGGCGACAGCCGCGTGCGCACCACCGGCTGCGTGGTGTCGGGAGAGGCGTGCAGCACGCGCGTCTGCCAGGCGATGTCGGCGGCGTCGGTGCGCAGGAAATAGCCGGCGTCCAGTTGCCGCCAGAAGCGTTCATAGCGTTCCGGCGCCAGCGCATACAGGTTCAGCAGCCGCACCGCCTCGGCGCGCTTGGCATCGAAGCGGCCCTGCGTCGACGGGCTTTCGCCCTCCAGCACCCGTTTGGCGGCGCGGTACAGGTCTTCGAGCAGCTTGCCTTTCCAGGCATTCCATACTTTCGGGCTGGTGCCGCGGATGTCGGCCACCGTGAGCAGATACAGCGCCGTCAGGCGCTCTTCGGAGCCGACCAGGCGCACGAAGCGCATGATCACCTCGGGGTCGCTCAGATCCTGCTTCTGCGCCACCGACGACATGGTCAGATGGTGCTCGACCAGGAACTCGACCAGCTCGGCATCGGCGCGGCTCATCTGGTGCTGCCGGCAGAAGCGCCGCGCATCGAGCTTGCCGAGCTGCGAATGATCGCCGCCGCGCCCCTTGGCGATGTCGTGGAACAGCGCCGCCACGTACAGCAGCCAGCGCCGATCGAAGCCGGCCATCAGCTCGCTGCACAGCGGGTATTCGTGGGCATGCTCGGCCATCGTGAAGCGGCGCAGGTTGCGCACCACC
>JAFKGG010000520.1 GCA_017307915.1 Burkholderiales bacterium
CATCCCAGTCGTTCAGCGCGGCCAGTGCGGCCTGTGCGTCGAAGCGATCCATCAGCACGCAACTGCCGCCGCATTCGAGCACCCGCATGGCGTAGCGCAGCGGCGCGGCGTGATAGAGCGGCGCGGCGGAAAAATACACCGTGTCCTCGCCGAAATCGAAGGAGCGGCGCCAGGCGGCCACTTCACGGTCTTCTTCGTGGCGGGCTTCCCAGGGCACCATAGGCTTGCGGATGCCGCTGGGCAGGCCGGTCGTGCCCGATGAATAAA
Source organism: Burkholderiales bacterium (assembly GCA_017307915.1). GTDB lineage: Bacteria > Pseudomonadota > Gammaproteobacteria > Burkholderiales > Burkholderiaceae_E > Zeimonas. The sequence goes on from JAFKGG010000520.1 coordinate 268, forward strand.
GGAAGTCGCGCCCGACCGGCGCGGGCGGCAACGCATCGTCCAATGCGCCGCGCCGGCTTGGCAACGACACCTGCGGCCATCCGGCCGCATCCCCGTCACCGGGCAGCACGAAGCCTCCCAGCGCCAGGCCGTCCTCGCCGGCCACCTGCCGCGCCAAGGGCGCGAGCGCCGACGAGGTCACCAGCGCACGCGCGCCCGAACTGGAAAGAATGTGCGACAGCTCGCGCGGCTTCAGATGCGTGCTGATCGGTGTGTAGTACAGACCCACACGGCGTGCACCGAGGGCGAACACGAGCAGCTCCGCGCGGTTCTCGCACAGCAGCGCCAGCGTATCGCCCGGCCGCAGACCGATCGACAGCATCCACGCCGCCGCATCCGCGGCCGCCTGCGCGAGTTCGCCGCAGGTCATGGCCTGGCCGCCCGGCAGGAACCTGAGCACGGTCTTGTCCGGCTGGCGCCGCGCCAGGTCGAAGATCGACGGCATCAGCGCCCCTGGAAGCTGGGCGCGCGCCGCGCACCGAATGCCGCCACCGCCTCGGCGAAATCCTGGCTGGCCGCCAGCCGGGCCTGCAGCTCACGCTCATGCGAGAACAACTGCGCCGAGGCCGCCGCCGCAGCGGCATCGAGCTGCTTGAGCGCTGCCAGCGCCAGCGGCGCGCGTGCAGTCCAGCGGCGGGCACGGGCCACAGCCTCCGCCAGGGCACCGCCCGCTTCGGCGGTCTCGTCGCTCAAGCCGCACTCGCGCGCCTGCGCCGCGTCGACCACGGTCCCTTCGATCATCCACTCACGAGCACGCGCCCAGCCCACACGCCTGGGCAGGCTCTGCAACATGCCCACGTCCGGCACCAATCCGATGCCGGTGAAGGGTGCGCAGAAACGCGCGCCCGCGCCGGCGACGATGCGATCGCAGGCCAGCGCCAGCGACAGCCCGGCGCCGTAGGCCGAGCCCTCGATGGCCGCGATGCACGGCAGCGGGCCGAAGGCGATCGCGTCGTGGCACTCCTGCAGGCGCACCAGCACGCTTTCCTCGCCAGGTGCCTTGCGGTATTTGAGATCGGCGCCCGCGCAGAACTGGCCCTGCGTGCCAGTCAGTATCAGTACGCGCACGTCCGGCGCCGAGTGGGCCGCGCGCAGCGCGTCGCGCAGCTCGCTCGCCGAGGGCGGATCCAGCGCGTGCATGCGCTGCGGGCGATCGATCGACAGCACCCGGATGCCCGGCTCGACATCCTCGATGCGAATGGCGGGGGACGCGGGCGGCGCCTGTTCGGTCATCGACATGGCTTCAACGCGGCGCCATGCGGATGGCGCCGTCCAGGCGAATGGTTTCGCCATTGAGCATGGAATTCTCCAGGATGTGCAAGGCCAACTGGGCGAACTCGTCCGGCATGCCCAGCCGCGCGGGATGCGGCACCGACTGGCCCAGCGCCTCGCGCACCGGCTGCGGCACCCGGGCGAGCAGCGGGGTGTCGAACAGGCCCGGTGCAATGGTACACACGCGAATGGCCTTGCCCGCCAGGTCGCGCGCGGCCACGATGGTCATGCCGACCACGCCGGCCTTGGACGAGGCATAGGGCGCCTGCCCGATCTGCCCCTCATAAGCCGCCACCGACGCGGTCAGCACGCAGGCGCCGCGATCACCGCAGGGCATTGGTTCGTTGCGCGCCATACGGGCGGCGGCCAATCTGAGCACGTTGAAGCTGCCCACCAGGTTGGTCTGGATCACCGCCACGTAGGTTTCCAGCGATCCCGGGCTGCCGTCCTTCTCCACCAGCCGCACCGCGCCGCCCCGCCCCGCGCAGTGCACCAGCGCGCGCAAGGGCCCATGCCGCTCGGCCTCATCGTAGACCGCCTGCATGGCATCGGTGTCGGTCACGTCGGCCGCCACGAAGCGCGCCGCGCCGCCCAGCGACGCCGCCACCTCGGCACCGGCCGAAGTGGGCAGGTCGGCGATCGTCACTCGCGCGCCGCCGGCCAGCAGGCGCTTGGCACTGGCCAGGCCGAGCCCCGAGGCGCCGCCGGTCACCACGGCACTGATGTTCTTCAGATCCATCGCATTTACCTTTTCCATGGCTGGCCGTGCAGGGGCACGCCCGTCTCGGCCGATACGGCAAATTCTTGGTGCTGGCGGCCAGGCGAACATCGTCGATACCGACGATTTTTGAGCGGCGCTCTTGCGCCAGTATGCGTCGGGCGCCAAGAATCGGGTTTGCATCGATTCACCCACATCAGCCACCGATGACCGAACACCGCGACCCCGCCTGGATGACCGATGACCTGCTCGCCTTTCGCGACAGCGTGCGGCGTTTCGTGGACAAGGAACTGGCGCCGAAGGAAGAAGAGTTCATCGCCCAGCGCCGCGTCGACCCCGCCGTCTGGCTGCGCGCCGGCGCGGCGGGGCTGCTGTGCGCCAGCATCCCGGAAGAATACGGCGGCGGCGGCGGTCACTTCGGCCACGAAGCGGTGATCACCGCGGAGCTGGCGCGCGCGGGCGTCAACAGCTTCGGCAACAACGTTCACAGCGGCATCGTGGCCCACTACATCGCGCGCTACGGATCCGAATCGCAGAAGCAACGCTGGCTGCCCCGCATGGCGCGCGGCGAACTGATCGCCGCCATCGCCATGTCCGAACCCGGCGCGGGGTCGGATCTGCGCGCGATCACCACGCGTGCCGTGCACGATGGCGACGACTACGTCATCGACGGCGGCAAGACCTTCATCACCAATGGCATCAATGCCGGCCTGGTGGTGGTGGTGGCCAAGACCGGCGACGGGCGCGATAGCCGTTCGGCCTCGCTGATCGTGGTCGAAACCGAGGGCCTGGCCGGATTCGAGCGCGGCCGCAATCTGGAGAAGATCGGCCAGAAAGGCCAGGACACCGCCGAGTTGTTCTTCTCGGGCGCGCGCGTACCACGCGCCAACCTGCTGGGCGCCGAGGAAGGGCTGGGCATGTCGCAGCTGATGCAGCAGTTGCCGCAGGAACGCCTCATCATCGCCGTCATCAGCGCTGCCGCCGCGCGGCGCGCGGTGGACCTGACCGTCGAATACACGTCGGAGCGCAAGGTGTTCGGCCAGCGTCTGCTGAGTCTTCAGAACACGCGCTTCAAGCTGGCCGAGTGCGCCACCAAGGCCACCATCGCCCAGACCTTCGTCGACGACTGCATCGCCCGGCAGCTCGAGGGCCGCCTGGACGGCGCCACCGCCGCCATGGCCAAGTGGTGGTGCTCGCAGATCTACGGCGAGGTGGTGGACGAATGCCTGCAACTGTTCGGCGGCTACGGCTACATGGAGGAATTCGCGATCGCGCGCATGTACACCAACGCGCGCGTCACTCGCATCTATGGCGGTTCCAACGAGATCATGAAGGAACTGATCGCTCGCGATCTCGATCCGCAGACGGTGCGCCGCCAGCACTGAGCCCGCGGCGGCCTATGCGGCCCTCTCGGCCACGGCCGCACCGCTCGCCAGCAAGCCGGCGATGGCGTCCTCGTCATAGCCGAGCTGGCGCAGGATGGCGGCCGTATGCTCGCCCAGGCGCGGAGCGGGGCGGGTGGCGGCAGCGCCGGCATGATCCTGGTAGTTCACCGGAAACGAGGGCGCGATCAACGCACCCTCGCTCGGATGGTCGATCTTCTGCCAGAACCCCACATCGGCCAGATGTTCGTCCTCGCGCAGCATCTGCAGATCATTGATCACCGAGTTGGGAATCGCTTGCTCATCCAGGAACGCTTTCCATTGCGCGGTCGTGCGCGTCAGCATCAGCTCGGACAGTCGCTCGTAGAGCAGATTGATGTGACGCGCCCGGCTGGCCGTGTCCAGGAAACGCGGGTCGTTCATGAGTTCGGATTCGCCGCAGGCCTCGAAGAATACGCGCCAGTCGCGCTCGTTGTGCGGCATGACGGCGATGAAGCCGTCGCTCGTGCGGTGCGGCCGGCGAAACGCGCTGACCATGCGCCGGTAACCCGGCGGCCCCAGCGGCGGATCGAAGCACAGACCCGCCTGATGCTCGACGCTCAGGTAGTGCACCATGGTCTCGAACATCGGCACTTCCAGCCGCTCGCCGCGGCCGGTGGCCGCACGCCGCAGCAGCGCCCCCTGGATGCCGATCACCACGAACAAGGCCGTGGTCTTGTCGGCCACGATGGTGGGCATGTAGCCGGGCGTGCCGGAGATCGTCGCCTGCAACCCGGCCGCGCCCGAAGCGGCCTGGATGATGTCGTCGTAGGCCGGCCGGTCGCTATGCCGGCCCGCCGCGCCGTAGCCGTAGGTGGCGCAATAGATGAGACCGGGATTGGACGCGCTTACGCTGGCGTGACCGATGCCCAATCGCTCGGCCGTAGCCGCGCGCAGGTTGTGCAGGAACACGTCGGTGCCGGACAACAGGCGCCGCAGTGCCGCCAGCCCTTCGGGCTGCTTGGCATCCAGCACCAGGCTGCGCTTGCCCCGGTTGCAGCTCAGATACAAGGCTGCCATGCCCGCGTGGCGGCTGAACCCCTGGTTGCGCGTGATGTCGCCCTTCGGCGGCTCGACCTTGATCACATCCGCGCCGAGATCAGCCAGAATCTGAGCCGCATAGGGCGCCAGCACCACGCTGCCCATCTCGACCACACGCACGCCATGCAGCGGCTTGTTCATCGTCCGATTCCTTCACAGATCGAGATCGCCATCGAGCATTTCCTTGATGATGGTGCGCCGCAGGATCTCGTTCGTGCCGTCGGCCACGTTGAGCATGCGCATGCGCAGAAAGCTGTGGCAGAAATGCATCTCGTTGGTCATGCCGATGGCGCCATGGGCCTGCATCGCGCGGTCCAGCGCCTGCATGCCCGCCTGTACCGAGAACGCCTTGGTCATCGACAGTTCCTTGCGGGCCGGCTGACCGGCATCCAGCAACTGGCATACGTTCAGGCCCATCAGATGCGCCGCATGCACCTGCATCGCCGACTCGGCCAGCGGGAACGTCACGCCTTGATAATCCGACAGCGGCCGGCCGAAGGTCTTGCGGATCTTGATGTATTCCAGCGACTGCGTGATCGCCCAACGGCCCAGTGCCACCGCGCGCGCCGAGTTGAAGACGCGCCCCAGGTTGACGCCCAGCATGGCGGTGGCAAAGCCGCGGTGCAGCCGGCCCACCAGTTGCCACGGCTCGACGCGCACGTTCTCCAGGCCGAGCACCGCCTCGTTGCCGCCCGCATGCCCCCACATGCGGATGACGCGCTGCACCTCGAATCCCGGGCTGCTGGTCGGCACCAGGAACGCCGAGATGCCGCCCTTGCGCTGCGCCGCCGCTTGCGCATCGGTCACCGCGAACACGATGCAGTAATCGGCGTAAGGGCTGTTGGTCGTCCAGATCTTGCTGCCGGACAAGCGCCAGCCATCGCCATCCGGTTCGGCGCGCGTCTTCATCATCATGGCGTCGGAGCCGGCATCGGGCTCCGACATGCCGAAGCACATGGTCGTGTCGCCGGCCATCAAGCCGGGCAGCAGCCGTTCGCGGGCTTCCTCGGTCAGGTGTTCGAGCACCGGACTGGGTCCGGTCGCCCAATGCGAAACCGCGACCTCACCGAGCCAGTAGCGGCCTTCGCAGCTCGTCGTGATCTGTTCCCAGGCTGCATACCAGGCCAGATAGCCCATCCCCAGGCCGCCGAGCGCGGGCGGCGTGCACATCGTGTAATAGCCGGCGCGGGCCGAGGCCTGCCGGATCTCGCGCAGCAAGCGCAATACTTCGGGGTGATAGCGTCCGTCGGGCGTGAATTTGCGGTGCTCGTCGTCGAGCAGTTCGGCGTGGGCCTCGTGGCGAGGCACGACCTCGGCACGGATGAAGCCGGCGAGCCCGTCGCGCAGCGCCTGGATTTCTTCTGGATACTGAAAGGCAACGGCAGTCATGAAAATGATCCGAAGGTGAATGCGCATCAAGCATAGGACCGAAGCGGCCGCCAGACACCCCTCTTGGCCCCTGTCTCCGTTGATTTCACATTCATGAAAACACCGTCCTCTCTTCCCGTCGTCAAGTCCGCCGCGCGCTCGCTGCAGATCCTGGAGTATTTCGAGCAGATCCAGCGTCCGGCCACATTGGTGGAGATCGCACAGGCCATGGCTTGGCCGGCCTCCAGCGCGTCGCTGCTGCTGCGCACGATGTGCCAGATGGGGTATCTCAATCGCGACCCGGAAACGCACGAATTCGCGCCGACGATGCGGCTGCCTCTGCTGGGCGGCTGGATCCGCGCCGAGCGGGCCGACGGACATGCGCTAGCCACGCTGGTAGCCGGCGCACAGGAAGCGACGGGCCTGTCTGCCGTGCTGAGCACGCGCCACGGGCTGTACGTTCAATACATCTACGTCAGCCGCGCCACCGCGCGCGGCTTCGCCAGCCGCCGCCCCTCGGCAGGAACGCTGCGGCCGGTCTGCCTGTGCGCCGCCGGCTACATGATGCTGGCCGCCGAAACGGACGAGCGCATCGCGCTGGTGGCACGCCATGCCGCGGCGGTGCTCAAACGCCGCATCTCGCTGGACGTGCTCATGGAAGGCGTCGCGGCTGCGCGCCGTTCGGGCTACGCCTGGCAGGCCGAGACCAATACCCCCGGTGTCGGCGACGTGGCCGTTCGGCTGCGCGAGAACGATCCTTTCGGCCAGCCGCTGGTGCTGTCGGTGGGCGCGGCTTCCGACGTCGTGCGGGAAAGCCACCAGCAGTTGGGCAACACCTTGCGCAAGCTGGTCAAGCACTTCTCGGCCACGCTGCCGCCGGCGCCGCCATCACAGGCCGCCGAATAGCGATCACTCCGCACAACGCGTGGACAAGCTCAGCGCGTGGGCAGCCCCAGCACGTCCTTGGCCAGAATGTTGCGCTGAATCTCGCTGCTGCCCGCAAACACCGTGATGGGCCGCGCGCGATAGCAGTGCACCATCAATTCCACGCGCTCGCCCTCGAATTCCGGCGTGCCTTGCAGCGCCCCGCAGGAGCCGATCACCTCGATACCGAAATCGGCGATCCGGCTGTAGGTTTCGCTGGACCAGATCTTGAGCATCGATACCGACGGGGGCAGTGCCTGCCCGCGGCGCACGATGTCGGCGAAACGCGCATACAGCGCCGACAGGTCGGCCACGTCCATTTCCAGCCGCACCAGCCGATCGGCGATCACCGCGTCGCGCAGCAGCCCGCTGCGTTCGCACAAGGCGCGCACACGCATCAGCAGGTTGTCGGGCACGCGCGGACTGCCATGCAGCAGGCGCTCGAAGCCCAGCTGCGTCTTCGCCACCGACCACCCTTTGTTCAGCCCGCCCACCACGTCGGACAGCGGTACGCGGACGTGGTCGAAGAAGACGTCGCAGAAATTCGACTCGCCCACGATGTCGCGGATCGGGCGAATGCTCACGCCCGGCGTCGCCAGGTCGACCAGGACGAAGCTGATGCCCTCGCGTTTGGGGGCGGCAGCATCGGTTCGCACCAGCATGTACATGTGCGTGGACTCGTGCGCCATGGTGGACCAGGTCTTCTGCCCGTCGATCACCAGCCAGTCGCCTTCCACCTCGCCACGCGTGCGCAGGCTGGCCAGATCCGAACCGGCGCCGGGTTCGGAATAACCCTGCGCCCACAGATGTTCGCCGCTGAGAATGCGCGGCAGGTAATGCTCGCGCTGCGCGGGCGTGCCCAGGCGGATCAGCGTCGGCCCGATCATGTTGATGCCGTGGTCGGGCACTCGCGCCGCGCCATGGCGCTCCTGCTCCTCGATCCAGATGAGCTGCTTGCTGGCCGACAGGCCCATTCCGCCATGTTCGCGCGGCCAGGCCGGCGCCAGCCAGCCGGCGCGCGACAGCGTCATGTACCAGCCCTGGATGTCGGCCCAGCGTGCGCGTCCGATGATGTGGCGTTTGTCTTCGGGATAGTGCTCGTGCAGGAACTCGCGGACGCGCACGCGATAGGCGTCATCGTCCAGCCGGTTCAGATCGGCGGGTTCACTCACGAGCGGCTGCTGGCCGGTGCCGGTCATTGCGCGCTGCCCTCCTCGATCTGCGCGGCCGCGAAGCGCAGCTCGGCGTAGCGCTGGCGTTGCTGCGGCGCATTGCCCAACCAGGCCGACAGCGAAAGGCTGCGCTTGAAATACAGTCCGATGTCGCATTCATCGGTGTAGCCCATGGCGCCGTGGAACTGCGTCGTCTCGCGGCTGGTCAGCAAGGCCGCATCCGAAGCGCGCGCCTTGGCGTGCGCCGCCAGCAGGGAGAGTTCGTGCGCTTGCGCACCTTCGTCGAAGCGGCGCGCCGCACGCTCGACGCAGGCCGAAGTGAGTTCATGCTGCAAATGCAGATCGACCGCCCGATGCTGCAATGACTGGAAACTGCCGATGGCCACGCCGAACTGGCGGCGCGTGCGCAGATGCTCCAGCGCGCGGGAAAAGGCGCCTCGCATCACGCCCAGCAGTTCCGCCGCGATCGCGATCAGTGCGGCGTCGGCCGCGCGACGCAGCACTTGCGATGCACGACCGGGCTCGGCCAGCAACTGCGACTCACCCACTGTCTGACGCTGCAGGCGCAGCCAGGCGGCATCACCGCCATCGGTCAAGGCCTCGTACTGCAATGCCTGCGCGGGAACATCGCCAGCCGGCAGCCAGAACAGGGCCTCGCCGGCGTCCGTACCCGCACGCACGATCCACCCGGTCGCGCCCCGCCCCGGTCGTATGAAGCGGCTCTCGCCGACCAGAACCCAGCTGCCCGCCTCATGGTGGGCATGCATAGCGGTCTGGATCGATGACGGCGTTTCGTGCGCCAGCGCCGGCCGCTCGTCACCGGCCGCCACGCCCTGAAGCAGACGCGCCCGAACGGCGCCCGGATCAGCATCCCGCAACGCAACCGCGGCCAGTACGCCGCAGGCCAGCACCGGCTCGGGCGGCAGCGCCTGCCCCAACTCGGTGAGCACGACGCAGGCGGCTCGCAGGCCGGCGTCCGATCCACCGAAGGCCTCGGGCACCAGCAATCCCGTCCAGCCCATGGCCGCCATGGCCTGCCAACGATTGACGTCGAAGGGCGGCTGCCGCCCACGCCAGTCGCGCAGCACGTTCGGCCCCAATTCGCCGCGCGCGAAACTGCCCGCCGCATCGCGCAGCATGTCCAGCAGCCCAGCGGATTCGTCACCCGCCGGGGCAATGAGCGCCTGCTGCATCAGCGCACCTCCGGCGCGGGTGCCGAATCATCGGCGGGCGGCTCGGCACGATCCCAGTCGAACAGGGACGGCTCGCGAGCAACGAAGCGCCGCAGGGCCTCGCGGTGGAAATCAGTCTCTCGCGCCATGGCCTGCGCCATGGCTTCCTGTTCGAGGATGGTGCGATTGTCCTGGTGAAACGACTGGTTGAGGATGTTCTTCGCCAGCGCGATGGCGGTGGTGGAAGCCCGCATCAGGCGACGCGCCATGCGCTCGGCCGCCGGCATCAGCTCGTGCGGCGCGTAGATCGAATGCACGATGCCCATGGCCTGCGCCTCGGGTGCCGGCAGACGGCGCGCGGTGAAGATCAGTTCCTTGGCCTTCTGCAAGCCCACCAGCCGGGGCAGCAAGTAGAACGTGTTCCAGTCCGGCACCAGCCCCAGGCGACCAAACGACTGCACGAAGAAGGCGCGATCACTGGCCAGGATGAAATCCGCGGCCAGCGCCAGGCCGAAGCCCGCACCCGCCGCGGCGCCATCGACTGCAGCGATCACCGGCATCTCCAGATTCGCCAGATCGATCAGCCGGTTGTGCGAGGCGCGCATCCGTGCCCGCTCTTCCACGATGGTGCCGCCGCCTTGCACGCGCGCGTGCTGGGCCTTCATGTCGCCGCCGGCGCAGAAATGGCCCGCGGTACCGGTGATGATCAGGACGCGCACGCTCCTGCCCGCCTCGGCCTTGAGATGCGCGAGCACGTGCTCGAACTCGGCGCGCATCTGCACCGTCATCGCGTTGCGCGCTTCGGGCCGGTTGAGCGTCAGGGTGGCCAGGCCTTCACTCACGACGAACTGGATCTGCTGGTATTGCACGGCACTTTCCTCCGATCGATGCACTATCACCGCCCCGTGGAAGCAGCGTCAAGGAGCCGGGCCCTTCGATCAGCGCATTTCATGCTTGTGAAATTGCCGCAACGCTCCGTTGCGGCCGGCCGCAGACGGCCGCGCTCGCCCAGAATCGCCCTCGATGAAGGAGTTTGCACATGAAGACTCAGGCACCCGTCGAGCGCGTCGCTTTCCGCCCGCAATCCAGCCATCTGCCGCCGGTGTTCGCACGGCTGCGCCTGCCGGTGATCGGCTCGCCGCTGTTCATCGTCAGCACGCCGCAGCTCGTCGTGGCCCAATGCACGGCGGGTATCGTCGGCTCGCTGCCCGCGCTCAACGCACGGCCCAGCACGCAATTGGACGAATGGCTCGGCGAGATCCGGGAAACCCTCGCCGCCTGGGACCGCGAGCACCCCGAGACCCCTGCAGCGCCGTTCGCCGTCAACCTGATCGTCCACAAATCCAATGCCCGGCTCGATGATGATCTGGCCATCTGCCTGCGCCACCGCGTGCCGCTCTACATCACCTCGCTGGGTTCGCGGCCCGACCTCAATCGTGCCTTGCAAGGCGCGGGCGGCTTCGTGTTCCATGACGTGATCAACACGCGCTTCGCGCTCAAGGCGCTGGACGCCGGCGTGGACGGCCTGATCGCCGTGGCTGCCGGCGCAGGCGGACACGCCGGCACCAGGAGCCCGTTCGCGCTGGTCGATGAGCTGCGCCGGTATTTCCGCGGGCCGCTGGCACTGGCCGGCGCCATCTCGACGGGCCGGGGCATCCGCGCGGCCCAGGCCATGGGCGCCGATTTCGCCTACATCGGCTCACCCTTCATCGCCACCACCGAAGCTCGCGCCGCCGAAGCCTACAAAGCAGCCGTCGTCGCGGCGACCTCGAACGACATCCTCTACACGAATGCCTTCACGGGCGTTCACGGCAACTACCTGATTCCATCGATCCGGGCGGCAGGCCTGGATCCCGATCATCTGCCGGCGGCGGGTGCCATCGACATGGGCAGCGGCCTCAAGAAAACCTGGAAGGACATCTGGGGCTGCGGCCAGGGCGTGGCCAGCGTCGACGCCGTGCGCCCGGCCGCCGAATTGATCCGTCGGCTGGCGCGTGAATACGCGCCAGGGCGCGCTAGGTGAGACGCTCGATGATGGTCGTGTTGGCCATGCCGCCGGCCTCGCACATGGACTGCAAACCGTAGCGGCCGCCCACGTCTTCCAGGCCGTGGAGCATCGTGCACATCAGCCGCGCGCCGGAAGCGCCCAGCGGGTGCCCCAGCGCAATCGCACCGCCACGCGGATTCAGGCGCGCCGGGTCGGCTCCCAGTTCCTTGAGCCAGGCCAGCGGCACAGTGGCGAAAGCTTCATTGATCTCGATGTGGTCGATGTCGCCGACTGACAGCCCGGCCTTGGTCAGCGCTACCCGGCTGGAGGGGATGGGCGCGGTCAGCATCTCCAGCGCGCTGTCACCGCGCACGTCGAACGACACGAAGCGCGCACGCGGCCGCAGGCCCAGCCGTTCGGCCGCACGCTCGCTCATCAGCAGCAGCGCCGAAGCGCCATCCGTCATCTGCGACGAATTGCCGGCGGTGGTCTGCCAGACGATCTGCGGGAAGCGCGCGCTCATTTCCTCGCTGCGGAAAGCCGGTTGCAGCGCCGCCAGCGCTTCGGCGGTGGTGGCCGGCCGGATGGTTTCATCTTCGGCCACGATGCGGCCATCCACCTCGATGGGGACGATTTCGCGCTTGAACTGGCCTGCCGCGCGAGCGGCGGCCGCGCGCTGGTGAGAGCGCGCCGCGAACTGATCCAGTTCCGCTCGCGCAAGGCCCCAGCGCGCGCCGATCAGTTCCGCCGACACGCCCTGCGGCACCAGGCCCGGCGCATAGCGCGCGGCCGC
>JAFKGG010000361.1 GCA_017307915.1 Burkholderiales bacterium
GCCTTCGATCCGCTCGCCGCCGGGCCGGCCTCGACGGCGGCCCAGCCCGCCGACCCGACTGCCGTGCAGAACCGGCAAGACCAGAAGGAGGCGTTCCTGAAAGGCGGCTCTACGGAAAGCCGTAATTCCGGCAATCTGGCGCTGCCGGCGTCGCCGTATCAGGTGATGGCCGGTACGGTGATCGCCGGGGCGCTGGTGACAGGCATCAAGTCCGATCTTCCGGGCGATGTGATCGCCACCGTCACGGAGCCGGTCTATGACACGGCCGCGGGCAAGTTCCTGCTGATCCCGCAAGGCTCGCGCATCCTGGGCAAATACAACAGCCAGGTCAGCTACGGGCAGAGCCGTGTGCAGGTGGTGTGGAACCGGGTCATCCTGCCGGATACCTCGTCGCTGACGCTCGACAACCTTGTGGGCACAGATCCTGCGGGCTACGCCGGACTGGAGGATGACGTGGACTGGCACTGGAACCGCATCTTCGCCGGCGCCGTGTTGACGACGCTGCTGGGTGTGGGTGCCGAGCTGGCCGCGCCGGAGAACCGCCAGGACGGCAACCGCATCGTCATCGCCGGACGCGACAGCGCGCAGGACAGCGTCAATCAGGTCGGCCAGGAAATCACCCGGCGCAACATGACCATTCAGCCGACGTTGACGGCCCGACCGGGCTTGCCGGTGAGGATCATCGTCAACCGTGATTTGGTGCTGCGGCCGTACCAACCGCTTTTCTTCAACCGGGGGGCTTCACGATGACGACGCGCAAGCTGCGGCTAGGGCCGCTGCCGAAAATGGAATCCACGAAGCTGGCCTTTGCTTGTCCGGCCAGCCTGAAAACCAAGCTCGACCAGTACGCCGCGCTGCACGCGCAGACCTATGGCGAAGTGGTCGATGCGGCGACACTGATCCCGCACATGCTGGAAGCCTTCATGGCCGGAGATCGGGGGGTCAGGAAGGGAAGCGCAGGCAAGACCGCGGCTCCCAAGCCAAGCTGACCGTGTATTCAGCTCGGCGAATTACCAAAACGACTGCCCGAGCCGATCAACAGGTGGTTATCACTCATTGTAGTGGGAAGAGTCAGGCATGCCTCGAAGCCTGAATCCTGTCCGGGCCTCGGCGACTTCAGGACCAACGCACTGCCGATGCGCTGGGCAATCGCATGGACGATCGCCAGCCCAAGACCACTGCCATCCCTGAGCTTTCCCGCGCGCTCGAATCGGTCCGCCAACCGGGCAAGGGTTTCGTTCGGCACGACAGGCCCATCGTTGGCGACCGTCAGTACGCCGTCGCTGGCCAGCGAAACATGGATGGGCGTGCCGTCCGCGCCATGGCGCAGGGCGTTTTCGACGAGGTTGCGATAGAGGATCGCGAACACGTCGGGATCGAGATCCGACATCAGGGGATCGTCCGGCAGCGACAGGGAGATTCGATCCGCGCCCGCCGTACGAGACAACTCGTCGGTCAGGATGCGCGCTACGGGCCGCAGATCCGAGACCTGTTCCAGGCGCAGCCGTCCGCCTTCGGCCCGTGCCAGTTGCATCAAGCGTTCGGAGAGCCGCGTCAGGCGCTTGAGTGTCGCTTCGATATCGGATGCACGGGCCTTTGCCGCCGGGTCGCCCGTCTCTGCCTGCAGGCGCTGGGCCTGCGCGATGGCGCCCGCCAGCGGCGTGCGCAGTTCATGGGCGGCATTGGCGGCGAAGCTGCGCTCGGCTTCGAAGGCGGCGCCGAGCCGCCCGAGCAAGCCGTTCAGGGTGTCGGCCACCGGCGCGACCTCTGCCGGCAGTTCATCCGCCGGGACCAGCGACAGATCGCGTACCCCACGTGCCGCCAGCC
>JAFKGG010000362.1 GCA_017307915.1 Burkholderiales bacterium
CGTGCAGCGCGAACCAGCCGTCGACCGCGCCAGGCACGGCGCCGAGATACGGACGTCCATCCGGCGTGGTGGGGCGGAAGCCGGTCCAGATGCGCAGCGCCTGCAATCCGCGCAGGCGCGGCACGAAGGCGAAGCTGCGCTCGAGCATGCGCTGCGCGTTCTCGTTCAGCGAGCGGCGCGACGTCAGGCCGGTCAGGTCATCGGTGGTGGCAAGCTGGTGCAGCCGCGTGCTGAGCAGGGCGTTGGCGATGCTCAGCGCGGTGATCGTATAGGCGAATGGGGCGGTGCCGAACAGCAGCATCGCCAGTATCTCGGGCGTGCTGCGCACCAGGCGGCCATCCGGCTGCATCTGCGTGATTTCGAGGACGATCGCCGCCATCCGCAGCAGCACCAGCACGGCCGAAGCCGCCAGCAGCGTGCGCAGCAGCCGAACCGAGCGCAGCCGGGCCGCCCAGTACGAGCGATGAACCTGCAGCGCGGCAAAGCCCAGGCAGGCGGCCATGAACAACGAAACGAGCGCGATCCTGCCGCTCGACAGCCGCTCGGTGGGGGCCTGGATCACCCCCTGCAGCAGCAGATACAGGGCGAATCCCAGCAAGGCCACCCGCGTATGCGGATTGGCGCCGCACAGGCGCGCCGAGCCTTGCCACAGCAGCAGCGCACACGCGGCGCAGGCGGTGTAGCCGAGCGTCAGCACCATGGAATGGCGAAAATGCGGGTGCACGGCGAAGGCCACGAAGCCCAGCCCCAGCGACAGCACGCCGCCGGCGAACAGCATCAGGGCCGAACCGTTGTCCCGGTGATCGTCGCGCAGCCAGATCAGCATGCCGGCGCCCAACAGGCTGATGAGCCCGGTCAGCAGCAGGATCGTTGGAGCGCTGATCAGCGCAATCATCGAGGACATGGCCGGGATTATCGACAGCGGCCAAGGGCTCCGAAACCGCCGGCAGATGAACGGGCTCGGCCGGCGGCCCTCTGGAAGAGGGGCTGGAAATCTTGACGCCTTGGCGAAAGGCGCTCTATTTGCTATAGTCGCGGGTTCTATGAAAGGGGGTGATTTTTAATGCCGACCGTCCGCGTCAAGGAGAACGAGCCCTTCGACGTCGCTTTGCGTAGATTCAAACGCACGATCGAGAAAGCCGGGATCATTACCGAGCTGCGCTCGCGTGAGTTCTACGAGAAGCCGACCGCCGAGCGCAAGCGCAAGAAGGCGGCTGCGGTCAAGCGTCATTACAAGCGGCTTCGCAGCCAGATGCTGCCGAAGAAGATGTATTGATCGTCGCGGCGGGCTTGCTGCAAGGCAGCCCGCCGGGTCGAAACGCTGACCCCCCGCTTCGCGGCCGCGCCCTGACCGGCGCGGCCGCGAAGCCCCGAAAGCCCGCTACGGAATCATTCGTGGCGGGCTTTCGGCATTGCGGCTCTCTGGCCGGCAATCCTGGGCAAGACAGGGTGCCGGTGTCTCGCTGGCAGGGCCGCCCTCACGGAGAATCGAACGCCATGAGCCTGAAAGACCGCATCAACGAAGACATGAAAGCCGCCATGCGTGCGCGCGAAGCCGAGCGTCTGTCGGCAATCCGCATGCTGCTGGCTGCCGTCAAGCAGAAGGAAGTCGATGAACGCATCGTGCTCGACGACGCCCAGGTCGTGGCCATCGTCGACAAGCTGATCAAGCAGCGCCGGGATTCGATCGCGCAGTTCGAGCAGGCCGGCCGCACCGAGCTGGTCGACAAGGAAAAAGCCGAGGTCGAGGTGCTGTCGGCCTATCTGCCGCAGCAGGCCAGCGCCGAGGAAGTGGCCGCCGCCATCGATGCCGCGATC
>JAFKGG010000521.1 GCA_017307915.1 Burkholderiales bacterium
GATCTCGTCGCCGGTGTGCTGGTGATGCGCGAGCGCGACGGGCTGGCCGCGCTGCGCCACGACGCGGCCAACGCCGAGCGGCACACGATCCTGCGCGCGCTGGTCGAACGCATCGGCGAAACCTGCAACTTCACGATGCTGGCCGGCGCCGAGGTTTTCTACATCGATCGGGTGGAATCCGCCTGGCCGCTGCGGCTGCATCTGGAACCGGGCTCGCGCGTGCCGCTGCACTGCACGGCCAGCGGCAAGCTGTTCCTGTCCGAGATGCCCGCCGAGCAGCGCCGCCGCGTGCTGAGCGCACGCCCGCTGGCCGCAGCAACGCCGAACACGCTGACCGCCTTGCCCGCCATCGAGCGCGAGATGCGCGTCATCCAGCAGCGCGGCTACAGCCTGGATCGCGAAGAATTCCTGCTCGGGCTGATCGCCATTGCCGTGCCGGTGCGTGACGCCGAGCAGCGCTTGCTGGCGGCGCTGGCCGTGCATGCGCCGCTGGGCCGCATGACAGTCAAGCGCGCGCTGTCCTTGCTACCGGTGCTGCAGCAATCCGCTGCCGCATTGGGACGAACGCTGCAACGAAACGACGCCTGAGCGCACGGCTCACCACTCCAGCGTCTTGCGCATCGCTTCGGCCGCCGCCTGCATCGCCGGCAGGAACTGCATCGCCTGCTCCAGCTTCATTCGCGCCACCGGCGCATGCATGGCCAGCGCCGCCACTACGCGTGCCTGCGCATCGTGCACCGGCACGGCCAGACAGCAGATGCCGGCCAGATACTCTTCGTTGTCGGTGGCATAGCCCTGCCGGCGAATGCGCTCGAACTCGGCGGCCAAGGCCGCCGCATCGGTCAGCGTCTGCTGCGTGTGGCGGATCAGCGGGCTTTGGCGGATGAAGCGCTCACGCGCCTGCTTGGGCAGATGGCTGAGAAACAGCTTGCCGCGGGCCGAAGCATGCAAGGGCACGCTGGAACCGGCGCCCAGCGTGATGCGCAGCGGCCAGGCCGTTTCGACGCGATCGAGATACATCACCGAACTGCCATTCGGGATGGTCAGATTGCAGGTCTCGCCGATCTGCTCGACCAGCTCTTCGAGAATCGCGTGGCGCGTGCCGCGCGACGGCGAATTCAGCACCACTTCGCCGGCCAGTTCACCCAGCCGCTGACCGCAGGTGTAACGCTTGCTGCCGGGCTCGCGGCTCACCAGCCCGGCGTATTCCAGCGTGGACAGGATGCGGAACACAGTAGGCTTGGGCAGGCGCGTGGCCTTGCACAGGTCGACGAGTTGCGGCGGTGTCGGGCTGGCAGCGATCGTTTCCAGCACGCGGATCGCCCGCAGGATGGCGGAGCCGGCTGGCGTGGCATCCGCGGCATCGGCTGCGTCGGTGCCATCGGCGCCATCGGCGCCACCGGCCACCGCGGCGTCGTGCAGATTTTCGTCTTGCGGCGAAGAATCGGCTGTCATCCGGGCATTATCCAGAAATCGGAACCGATTGACGCAGAAAGTTTTGTTTTCCCTTCCGAAAATGCGCAAAACAGGAATTCCGCAGCCGTTTCACCTGGCCAGCCTCAGCACCGGGGAGCGTCAATGCCGGCCAGCACCGCCAAGGCCACCGACGCGATGCGCGACAGCGCCGAGTCGGCGCGCGAAGTGAGCACGACCGGCACGCGCGCACCGACCACCAGGCCGGCGCAGTCGCCGCCGCCGATGTAGTTGAAGCTTTTGTAGAGCATGTTGCCCGAGTTCAGGTCGGGAACGATCAGCAGATCGACGTCGCCGGCGATGCGCGAATCGATCTTCTTGATACGCGCCGCTTCGGCCGAGATCGCATTGTCGAAGCCGAACGGCCCTTCGACGATGGCCTGGGGCCAGGCGCCCTGCCTGGCCATCGCGACCAGCGCCTGCGCATCGACGGTGGCCGGGATCGCCGAGTTCACCGTCTCGACGGCAGCCACGACGCCGACCTTGGGCTGAGCAATGCCGATGCGGCACAGCAGGTCGACCGCATTGCTCAGGATGTCGCACTTGGTGTTCAGATCGGGCGCGATGTTGACCGCGCAGTCGGCCAGCGCCAGCAGCTTCGGATAGCGCGGCAGATCGAACACGAACACGTGGCTGATGCGGCGCCCGGTACGCAGGCCGGTTTCCCGATGCACCACCGCCGACAGCAGCTCGTCGGTGTGCAGCGAGCCCTTCATCAGCGCCTGCACGCGGCCGGCGCGCGCCAGTTCGACGGCGCGCTGCGCGGCGGCGCAGGGCTCATCGCCGGTGGCTTCGACGTCGAGGCCGGCCAGCTCGATGCCGGCGGCAGCCGCGGCACGCTCGATCAATGCCGGCGCGCCGATCAGCAGCGGGCGCGCCAGCCCCACTCCGGCCATGTGCCGGGCCACCTCGAGCGCCAGCTTGTCACACGGATACACCACGGCAATGGTGGGCAGCACGGGCTCGGCAGCGGCGCGCCCGCGCGCCCGCTCGATCAGTGCCAGCAGGCGCGGATGATCGGCGGCCGAAGCACCGACAGCGGCAACCAGGCTCGGAGCCGTCATTGATTCGCTCCTATGCATCGGCGGGCAACCTCGGGCGGATAGCCCCGCGCTGCCCGCCAGGAATATCGGGCCAATGTAGAAAGACCCACCGGCACCTGTCAACGCGCACGGCGATCCGATGTTCCGAAAGTTGCGTGGGCCCGCGGTTTTCGAAGCGGCCGTATCGCTCAAGTTGCTGTTCGGGGTCGCCGATAGATAATGACAGACATGTCGACCCGACTTCCTCTGCAGACGAAGACGTCCATGGCCGTACGGCGCTTGCCGGCCGGAATGCCGGCGGCAGCCGCGCACCGCGGTACTTGTCAATGCGCGGGTTCAGGCTCATGAAGCGTGCGCGCCGAGCCGTCAGCAGCCGGCTGTCTCGCGTCATCGCCGGCGGTCTCATGGCAGCGCTCGTCGCCGCCGGCTGCGGGCAGCGCGCCGCGCCGGCCTACCAGGGCTACATCGAAGGCGAATACCTGTACCTGGCCGCGCCGCAGCCCGGCTATCTGCAATCGCTCGACGCCGTGCGCGGCAGCCGCATCACGGCCGGTCAGCTCGTGTTCACGATCGCCGCCGACCCCGATCTGCAGGCGCTGGCGCAAGCCGACGCACAGGCGCAATCGGCGCGCCAACGCGTCGACAACCTGAAAGAGCCGCGACGCGCCCCCGAGATCGCGGCGCTGGAAGCCAATCTGCGCTCGGCCGAATCGAGCCTGGCGCTGGCCGGCACCCGGCTGCGCCAGCAGCAGGCGCTGGCGCAGCGCAATTTCGTATCAAAGGCTGCGCTCGACCAGGCGCGTGCCGAATACCAGCAGGCGCAGGCCCAGCTCGATGCCGTGCGCGAGCAACTCGCCACCTATCGATCGTCGCTGGGGCGCCAGGCCGAAGTACGCGGCGCCGAAGCCGATCTGCGCGCCGCCGACGCGCTGGTGGCGCAAAAACGCTGGGCGGTCGAGCGCAAGAACGTAGCCGCGCCGGCCGCCGGCGAGATCACCGAGACCTATTACCGGCCCGGCGAATGGGTGCCGGCCGGCACGCCGGTGGCCGCGCTGCTGCCGGATACGCGGCGCCGGCTGCGCTTTTTCGTACCCGAGACCGAGCTGGCGCGCCTGGCACCGGGCAAGCTCGTCGAGGCAAGCTGCGACGGCTGCGCCGCACCGATTCGCGCCACGATCGACTTCGTTGCGGCGCAGGCCGAATACACGCCGCCGGTGATCTACAGCCGCGGCAACCGCGAAAAGCTGGTGTTTCGCGTCGAAGCCGCGCCGGCGCTGGAACAAGCCGCTGGCCTGCGGCCGGGGCTGCCGATCGACGTGCGGCTGGTCGAAG
The DNA here is from genome assembly GCA_017307915.1 of Burkholderiales bacterium. Lineage (GTDB taxonomy): Bacteria > Pseudomonadota > Gammaproteobacteria > Burkholderiales > Burkholderiaceae_E > Zeimonas. The sequence continues at coordinate 3,849 of JAFKGG010000521.1, forward strand.
CCCGATGAGCGACGCGGCACTGGCCATCGACGTCAGCGGGCTGAACAAGCACTTCGGCGACAAGCACGTAGTGCGCGACCTGAGCCTGCAAGTGCGCGAAGGCGAGATCTTCGGCTTTCTGGGGCCCAACGGCAGCGGCAAGACGACCTCGATCCGCTTGATCTGCGGACTGCTCACGCCCGACAGCGGCCAGGGCACTTGCCTGGGCCTGGACGTGCTCACGCAGAGCGCGGCGATCAAGCGCGAGGTCGGCTACATGACGCAGCGCTTTTCGCTGTGGGATGACCTGTCGATCGCAGAGAACCTCGATTTCGTCGCACGCATGTTCGACATGAGCGATCGCAAGGAAGCGGTCGACCGCATGCTCGGCGACCTGGGCCTGAGCGGCCGCCGCCATCAGCTCGCCGGCACCTTGTCGGGCGGCTGGAAGCAGCGGCTGGCGCTGGCCGCCTGCCTGCTGCACCAGCCGCGGCTGCTGCTGCTCGACGAACCCACGGCCGGCGTCGACCCGAAGGCGCGCCGCGATTTCTGGGAAGAGATCCATCGGCTGTCGGCCGAAGGCATCACGGTGCTGGTGTCGACGCACTACATGGACGAAGCCGAACGCTGCCATCGGCTCGGCTACATTGCCTATGGCCAATTGCTGGCCTCGGGCACCGCGCAGCAGATCGTCGCCGAGCAGCGCCTGCACACCTGGGAGATCCGCGGCGCGGATCTGCACGGATTGGCGCCGCGCCTGCAGCAGTTGCCGGGCGCCGAGCTGGTGGCCAGCTTCGGCACCGCGCTGCACGTCAGCGGCCGCGACGGCGCGCAACTGCAAACCGCCTTGAATCAATTCATCGCCGGCAGTCCCTGGCAGATGCATGCGATCGAGCCTTCGCTCGAAGACGCGTTCATCCATCTGATGCAGGGCGCGCAGGATCCGTCGCAGCCCAGGCCATGAATTCGAACCGCTTCTCGCCGTCGCGCTGGCTGGGCATCGTCATCAAGGAGTTCATCCAGCTCAAGCGCGACCGGCTCACCTTCGCGATGATCGTCGGCATCCCGATCGTGCAACTGCTGCTGTTCGGCTTCGCGATCAACACCGATCCGCGCCAGTTGCCGACCGCGATCGTGATGGCCGACCCGGGGCCGTTCACGCGCGCCTACGTCGCGGCAATGACCAACAGCGACTATTTCCGCATCGTCGGCCAGGTCGATGAACAGGCGGCCGACCGCATGCTCGATCGCGGCGACGTGCAGTTCGTCGTCACTTTCGCGCCCGGTTTCAATCGCGAGCTGGTGCGCGGCCACATGCCGACGCTGCTGGTCGAGGCCGATGCCACCGACCCGCTAGCCACCGCCGGCGCGATCTCGGTGCTGACGCGGCTTGGATCGGAAGTGTTCAATGCCGACTTGCCGGGCGCGCGGCCGGCCGCCGCAGCAAGCGCCGGTTCGGCGATCGATCTGCGCGTGCATCGCCGCTACAACCCGGAAGGCAGCACGGCGCACAACGTGGTGCCGGGGCTGCTCGGCGTCATCCTGACCATGACCATGGTGCTGATGACCGGCCTGGCGATGACGCGCGAACGCGAACGCGGCACATTCGAAAACCTGCTGGCCACGCCGGCCACGCCGCTGGAAGTGATGACCGGCAAGATCGTGCCCTACATCGCCATCGGGCTGGTGCAGGTGAGCCTGATCCTGCTGGCTGCGCGCTGGATCTTCGACGTGCCGATGCAGGGCAGCCTGGGACTGCTGTATGCGGTCGTGCTGCTGTTCATCTGCGCCAACCTGACGCTGGGCATCACGTTCAGCACCATCGCGCGCAATCAACTGCAAGCGATGCAGATGACGTTCTTTTTCTTCCTGCCGTCGATCCTGCTGTCGGGCTTCATGTTTCCGTTTCGCGGCATGCCCGAATGGGCGCAATGGATCGGCAGCGCATTGCCGCTGACGCACTTCATGGTGCTGGTGCGCGGCATCCTGCTCAAGGGCAACGGCCTGGCGCTGCTGTGGGGCCATCTGTGGCCGATTCTGGCCTTCACCGTGGTGGTGCTGGCGATCGGGCTGCGCAAGTTCCGGCGCACGCTCGATTGAGCAGCGCCCTGCCCGAGCGCCACCCGCTACGCTATTTCTTGCCGGCGGCTTGCTTCGCGGCCCGCGCCGCCTCGGCGCGCTGCGCCTGCTCGGCGGCCTTCTTGGCCTGTTCGAACACCGGACCCCACAGCGGATGCCCGGCCTCTACCGCCGACAACGCGAAATCGCGGTCGAGCCGCAGCAGCGTGTCGAACGCGCGGCGGCATTGCGCGCGCCGTTGCGTCACGCAATAGCTGAACGCCAGATACTTGCCGGCCGACAGCCGCGCCGACAGCGGCTCGGCCGTGATTTCGGGGGCCTGCAACAGGCGGATCGCAGCATTGAACTCGCCCTTGTCGTAGAGCTGAATGCCCTCGGCCAGCTTGCGTGCGCCGGCACTCTGCTCGGCGGGCCGGGCAGCGGCGGCCGCAGAGCCGGGCGCGGATGCCGAGCTCGTCGGCGCGGGGCGAGCGGCGCTTGCCGCGGGCCGTTCGCCGGCAGTCTTCGGTGCCGGCGGGGGCGGCGACGGTTCCGCGGCAGCAGTAGCCGGCGATGCAGGCTCGCTCGGTCCGGTATCGCCGGCCGGCGTCGCGCAGCCGGCCAGCAGCAACAGCGCGGCGATCGGTGCGATGAGAACGGTGCGGGTACGGGGCATCGGCATTCCTCGATCGGAATTCAATCGAAACGATGGGTGATCGCGACCTGCTTGCCGGCGCCGACCTCGATCTGCCGAGTGACGCTTGGCGCCCCCGGATTGCGAATCTCGACTCGATAGCTGCCAGGACGCAGGTTGAGCTGCTTCAGCGGCGGCGATATGCCGCGCTGGACGCCATCGACATACACCTCGCCCCACGGCTTGATCGCGAGGCGAAGGGTGCCGTTGGCAGGCTTGCTGGCGGCCGCCGGGGCGGCGGTGTCCGGCGAGGCCGGGGCGGCGGCGGCCAACGGCGTTGATGGTGCAGAGGGTGCGCTGTTGGCCGCGGCGTTACTAGTCGCGGCGTTGCTGGTCGTGACGTTGCTGGTCACGGCGCTGTCATTCGCTGCATCGTCGGCCGTTACGCCGCTGGTCGCTGCGTTATCGGTCCCCGCGCCTACGGTCCCTGCGTCTACAGTCGCAGCGCTTTCAGCCGCTGCGCCGCCTGTCGCCGTGCTACCGGGCGCAGGGCCACCCGCCGCAGCAGCCGCAGCCGTGCCGGTAGCGGCAACCCCAGTTGCAACCGCAACCGGCGGCATCTCGCCCGACGGGCGCATCACCACCCAGCCGATCGCGGCCAAAGCAATCACCGCCATGCCGATCGACGTGGCAACGGCGCGGCGCACCGCGGTGCGCGGCGAAACCGCCTGATGGCGCGCCCGCATGGCGGCCGGCTGCGCAATGCCGGTCGGCACCGGCAGATCCCTGAACAGCAGCGCGCGAAACTCGGCGATCGTGCGCGGCCGGTTCTCGGGCCGGATCGACAGCCCTTTGTCGATGGCTTCGAGAAACGCGTTGTCATAGCCCGGCGGCTGCAAGGCCGACAGCGGCGGCACGGCGTCATGCATGACGCGCGAAGCGGCGGCGGTGGGCAGCTTGCCCGAGGCGGCAAAGTAAAGCACGGCCGACAGCGCATAGATGTCGGTCCAGGGCCCCTGCCGGAAGGCAGGATCATCAGCATACTGCTCAATTGGCGCATAGCCAGGCTTGAGCATGACCGTCAGCGCCTGCTCGCTATCGCCGATGACGCGCCGCGCGGCGCCGAAATCCAGCAGCAAGGCCTTGCCGTCGTTCAGGATCAGGATATTGTCGGCCGACACGTCGCGGTGATAGCAATCGGCCGCGTGCATGTGCTCGAGCGCATCGAGCAAGGGCCGCACCGTCTGCAACAACCATTCCTGCGTGATCAGGCTGCTCTGCTTGTTGATCACCTGCTGCAGCGTGCGACCTTCGTAGAACGGCATCGCCATGTATGCGGTGCCATTTTCTTCCCAGAAATGCAGCACTTCCAGCAGGCCCGGATGGCGGAACTGCGCCAGCAGCCGCGCCTCGGCAACGAAACTGCGCCGGCCCAGCTCGAAGGTCTTGGCCGAGCGGCTGGAAATCGGATGCACGGTGCAGCCGTCGCTGCGCGTGGCCAGCTGCGACGGCATGTACTCCTTGATCGCGACACGGCGCTGCAGCGACAGGTCCTGCGCTTCGTAGTCGATGCCGAAGCCGCCCTGCCCGACCACGCGCGTCAGCCGGTATGAGCCCAGGCGCGTGTCCAGCGGCAGCGGCGCCGCGACAGCCTGCTCACCTATCGGTGGGGTCGATGTCGCGACATCCATGGCGATCCTCGAAGGATGGCGGGCGTGTTCATGTTGATCTTAGACGTGCAAAGCATGGGCAGCGGGAGGTTCTCCCAGCTTGCGATGCTGCACCAGCTCGGTGCGGCATTCGAGCGGCCGGGGAACCCGCGTCGCCATCGTCGGACAAGCGGTCGGCAGCGTGGCGATCAAGCAACATTCACGACCTCACGCGCCTGCTGCAAGGGCGATAGATCCACCTTCGTCTGCAACCAGGCCTCGATCGGCAAGGCATGCGAGAACACGTAGCCTTGCGCGTAGTCGAGTTGCATGTCGAGCAGCACGCGCAGCGACGCCACGTCCTGCACCCATTCGGCCAGGCACGACATGCCCAGTTCCTGCGCCAGCCCGCGAATCGTGCGCACGATGACCTGGTTACGCGGCTGCCGCGCGATGTCGATGATGAACTGGCCGTCGATCTTGATCAGCGAAGCCGGCAGATCCTTCAGATAAGCGAACGACGAATAGCCGGCACCGAAATCGTCGAGCGCGATCTGCACGCCGAGCGTACGCATGCGATCGATGAAGCGGCGCGTATTGCGCACGTCGTACAGCGCCACCGTCTCGGTGATCTCCAGGCAGACCTTGGCGGCCACGCCGCGATGCTCGGTCAGCAGGCTATTGGCGTCGGCCAGGAAGCGTTCGTCGTTGAGCGAAACGCCGCTCAGGTTCACCGTGATGAAGCCCATGCGCCTGCTGTGCTCAGGGTGTTCGGAAAGATGCCGCAGCGTCTTCTCGAGCATGAAACGATCGAGCGCGCTCATCACGCCGTGCCGCTGCGCCGCTCCGATCAGCCGCGCCGGCGAGCCAATGCGACCCTGTTCGTCGCGCTCGCGCAGCAGCACTTCATAGCAGGGTGCCCCCTCGCCGCGCAGCGCGACGATCGGTTCGGCGTACACGCACAGGCGATCCACCGGCAGGCTCGAACGCAGCCGCGCGCCGAGCGACACCTCGGCACGGTAGCGCTGCAGGTGCTCGGACGAGGCGCTGGCCACCATCAGACCGCCGCCGCCGCGCTGTTTGGCCTGCGCGCAGGCGGCGTCGGCGTATGCGATCAGCTCGCGGGTGGGAATGCCCGCGACGAACTCGACGACGCCGATGCTCGCCTCGACCGACACGCTGCTGCCCTCGACCTTGAAGCCGTCCCCGGCGATCGCGGCCAGCAGGCGCTCGCCAACGGCACGGCCGGTCGGCAGATCGCAGCCCGGCAGCAAGGCGATGAATTCGCCGCCGCCCAGGCGCCCGAGCTGTGCCGAATCCGGCAGGCCGCGCAGCAGCCGCACGGCCAGCTCCACCACCACCGCATCGCCTACCGCGTGCCCGAACACGTCGTTGATCGCCTTGAAGCGATCGAGATCGACGCAGATCAGTGCGGCGGGTGTCGCCGCAGTGGCGGTGGCGGCGAAATGCTCGATCGCGCGCTCGATGCCGCGCCGGTTCAGGCAATCGCCGAGCACGTCGTGATAAGCCATGTGCTCGAGCGTGGCGGCCAATCGGCTGCGCTCGGTGACGTCGGCCAGCGAGATCTCGATCGCCTTGTCGGACAGCAGTGCGTCGACCGCATGGATGCGCTCGCCGGGCGTGTCTCCGTCGGCCGGGCCCTCGCCGGCCGGCACGGTCAGCTCACACTGATAGTGGCCACTGTTGCGCGCGCCGGCCAGCAGTGCTGCGGCGCGTTCGGCGCCCAGCACGCCGGCCAGCGTGTTCATGCGGCCGTGCCTGAGCTCGTTGCCGAACAGTTGCGCGGCGCGGTCGTTCCAGCGCAGCACCTGGCCCAGCGTATCGACCGAGATCAGTGCCACCGGCACCGAATAGTAGACGTGCCGATACTTGCGCATCGACTGCGCCGCGTTGCGCCGGGCGCGTTCGCGGTGCCGATGCTCGGACCACATCGCTCGCACGACGGCGCAGGTGCCGGCGACGGCGAACAGCACCGTTCCAGCCACGCCGATCACATTCGCCCACGGCCCGGTGCCGACACCGGATAGCAGCAAGCCGGCGGTTCCGGCGATCTGCGCCAGCAATGCGACCAGGAACAGCAGCGCGCGCAGGCTGCGCGCGCTGCGCAGGATGTCGATCGTGGCCGCCAGCAGCGCGATCGCCGCCACGCAAGCGCAGTACACGAAGATCACCAGGAACAGATTCGGCGGCAGCAGCGGCGCCGCGACGGCCAGCAGCAGCGCCGCCATCGGCGCCAGGCGCAGCCCCTGGCGAAACCGCGGATGCGTCAGTTCCTCGCGAAACAAGGGCAGGAACAGTGCGCAGATGGCCGCCAGGTGCAAGGCGTGCGCGCCTGAGCGCCATGCCGCGATCACCGGCAGCGACAGCCATGATCGCAACCCATAGACATCCCAGCCGCCGGCGTTGGCGCACACCAATGCCGCAGTGAGCAGGCAGGCCGCCAGATAGGCCGGCAGGCGGCTGCGCGCCAGCCATGCGATGGCCAGGCAGGCACCAACCAGCAGCCCGACGACCGCCGCCAGCAGGCCCAGCCGCCGGTCGTTGCGCCCGATCTCGGCCTGCATCGGCGCAACGCCGAGCGTCTGCATTGCGATGGTTTCGCCGCCGATCGTCTCGACGCGCCAGACCAGCGCGTCGACCGGCGCCGCGAGATCGGCATGGGTCAATGCGATACCCAGATTGCTGCGCATCAGCGAGGGCCGCGACACCGCTGATTCTTCGGGCTTCGCCCGCCACAGCAACTTGCCCTCGGCGTCGTAGGCGGTCAGTTCGGCCACGCCGAAGCCTCGCCCACGCAGCACCAGCAGATGTCCAGGCGCCGCCGCATGCAGTGCCGCGACATCGGCGACATGCAGCCAGTGCATCCCGGGGCCCGGCGTGGCATGCGTGACCGAGGCCGTGGCCTGTACCTGGGCACCGCCGCCGGTTCCAACCTGACTGCCGGTGCCAGCCTCTGGTCGCAGGCCCGGCGACGAGCCTGCGCTGGCGTCGTCCAAGATCCGGAAAGCGACATGCTGTACGGCCGCCTCAGGGGTCACCCGTGACAGACCGTTCATCCAGAGCAGCGCGATCAGCCCCCCCAGGCCGGCCAGCACCATGATCGAGACCCACTGCCGCCATGGCTGCCATGGCAGGGCGGGTTCCTCATCTGCTGCAATCGTGCGGGCGATATTCACGGTCGGGGTCACCCCGTCGGCAGGCTGCCGACCGGGCTGGTTCATGTTGGCGCCGAGTATGGCGGGCCAATCGCTGTCGATCTCAACATCGCCAGACGATCGGGTGCAGAAGCGGGACGCACGGCCGGGCCCGGACCGGCTGTCGAAGCTGTTCCGGCAGCGACTACCGTTCGTCCGGCGGCCGGGCACGCGTTTCCCGTCCTGATCGGCGCCTCACTCGAAGCGATGCGTGAAGATCACCTGCTTGCCGGCATCGACTTCGACGTTCCGGCTGACGTGCGCGGCGCCGGGGTTGCGAATCTCGACCCGGTGGTTGCCGGCCGGCAGGCTCAACTGCTTCAGCGGCGGCGAAACGCCGCGCCGAACGCCGTCGACGTAGATCTCGCCCCACGGTTCGATCGCCAGGCGCAGCGTGCCCTTGCTGGCATTTTGGGCGGGCAGAACCGTTGCAGTTGCGCGCGCCGTCGGCCTTGCAGGCGCCGCCGTCGTTGCAGGCGACGCCTCGGCATGGGGGGCGGTCTTTGCCGGTGCGCCGGCGGATCGGTCCGGCGGGACCGATAGGGTCGATGGGGCCAGTGGGACCGGTGGCGCCGATAGGGCCAGCGGGGCCGATGGCCCCGGCGCGGCGGCGGCCGTGGCCGGCTGCTCGTGGCCGATGCCAACTGCGCTAGCGTCAACGGCCGATTCGGGCGGCGAGGCCTCGCCACCCTGCCACGCCGCCATCCAGCC